>DATHSI010000020.1:0-5229 GCA_035464315.1 Candidatus Sulfomarinibacteraceae bacterium | reverse complement strand
GAGACCGGCCCGATCACAACATTTTCGCACTCCCACACAGCGGGACACAACTTGGCGAGAGCCGCCAAAAGTGGCACAATTATTGTAAATCTGTTCCAGTCACGGGCTTTGGGGTTGTCTATGTGAGGATTCCGCATCACGTCAGCTAATTCGATTGGCGCACGATCCCGCCCTGTGCTCACAACAAAATAAGCGTCAACGAGCTCGTTGGCGCCATCTGGCGCGAACCGTGCGCTTTCTCAAGCGCCTGGTGCGCGGCCAAAGGAGGTTGGTGATACGTCAGAATCGCAGCAACATCAAACATCCATGTACTCCGGGAAGCCGCCTGTACGGTCGCTTCTTCGGGCTTTGAAGAGGGTTAACAAAGGAGACTTATCGCAATGAACGTAAGGCAATCAAAGCGCTCTATCCTGGCGCTGACCCTATTGCTCGTCGGCCTCTTTGCCATCGGCTCGCTGGCTATTGCCGCACCGGCCCAAATCCACGATGTCACCGATGACCCCGGTACATCCCAGGAAGCTGAGCAGAGCAACTACTCCCACCGTCTGATCGTACAACTTGAATCGCCATCTCTCAGCGAGATAGCCGCCGTGGGAACGGTACCCAAGACTGAAGCCGGCCATCCCAACGTCGCTTCACCTGAGGCTCAGGCTCACGTTGAACTGCTGCAGTCGGAACAGACCACATTCATCGCCGAGATGAACAGGGTTCTGCCCGAGATGTCAGTCGCCACCTTCGTTAATGAAGCCGGTCAAAGCGTTGATGCGACGTACCAGATTGTCTTTAACGGCGTCGCCATCGACCCCGGGGAGCAGCCAACAGAGGCCACCATTCGCAAGCTTCGCGAGATGTCCGGCGTCAAAGCCGTGTATCGTGATTACCGTTACGAGCCCCAGCTCCACAGCAGTCTGGATCTTATCAACGCCCCTTCGCTCTGGGGTGACCTCGGTGGTCGCGAGGACGCCGGTTCCGGCGTCAAGGTCGCATCAATGGACGGCGGCCTGCATCACGACGCCCCCATGTTTGATGGCACCGGTTGGACCTATCCTACCGGCTACCCCAAGGGCGACACGAACAATACCAACGGCAAGATTATTGTCTCCCGCGCCTATTTCCGCAGCTGGGATCCCCCGGCCCCCGGCGATGAGAACACCTGGCCCGGCGAGAATGGCACCAGCCACGGCGTCCACACCGGCTCTATTGCAGCCGGCAACGTGGTAAACGACGCCGAGTTCGCCGGCGCCAACGTCGGCACCCTCAGCGGCGTCGCTCCGGGCGCCTACGTCATGAGTTACCGCATGTTTTATGCCAGCGTTTCTGGAGACGGCAGCTTCTACACCGTCGAAGGAATTGCTGCGCTGGAAGACATCGTCGCCGACGGCGCCGACGTGCTTAACAACTCCTGGGGCGGTGGTCCTGGCAGCGCCGGCGGTGAATTCGACCCCCTGGACCTTGCCCTGATCAACGCCTCCAATGCCGGCGTCTTTATTAGCATGTCCAACGGCAACGCCGGACCCAATACCGGCACCGGTGACCACCCGTCGCCTGACTACATCAACGTCGCCGCCAGCACCACCGATAAAGCATACAGCGTCGGCGGCCTGAGCGTCAGCGCGCCGGAGCCTGTCCCCGCTGACCTGGAAGATTTGCCCTTTGCGGTCGCCGACTTCGGTGGCTCGTTGCCGCCGGGTAGCCAGTATGACTTCGGCATCAGGACTGCCCTGTCCGTGGATCCGGCCAACGTCGAGGGCTGTAGCCCATGGGACGGCGACGTCTTCGACGGCGTTATGGCTGTCATCAGCCGCGGTAGTTGTAACTTTGCCGACAAAGTCTACTACGCCGAACAGGCGGGCGCTACTGCCGCCCTCGTCTACAACAACGACGGCGAAGCCCTGATCACCATGGCCTGTGGCGGTGACTTCTGCGATCCCGGCGACATTACAATCCCCTCCTTCTTCATCGGCGAGACGGACGGCAACAACATCGTCGATTGGTACGATACACATGGCGACGACGCCGAGGTGCAGCTTGATTACGTGGCGTCAGAAGTGACGACGACGGAAGACGTGATCGCGAACTTCAGCAGCCGTGGCCCTGGCGTGGGCAACGTCCTCAAACCGGACATTGCTGCGCCCGGCGTCAACATCATGGCCCAGGGCTACACACCCGCCGCCAGCGGCGAGGCGCGCCATCTGGGGTACGGTCAGGTCTCCGGCACCTCCATGGCTGCTCCGCACGTAGCCGGCGCCGCCGCCCTGGTGCGCCAGGCGCATCCGACCTGGAGCAACGCCGAGATTAAATCGGCGCTGATGACCACGTCCAAATTCATGGACATCTACAACCAGGACGGCTCACCCGCCCAACCTCTGGACATGGGCGCCGGTCGTCTGGATCTGGAGAACGTCACCGATCCCGGCGTCATTCTGGACCCGCCCAGCCTCAGCTTCGGGCAGATGATCTCGGGCACGGTTGACAGCATCACCGTCACCGTCCGCAGCGTGGCAACTGCGCAGGAAACGTACGCGCTGAGCACGCTCTATACCGGCGACGGCTTCGATCAGACCACATCGCTGCCCGGCTTCACGGTTTCACCCACGTCCATCACCCTGGATCCCGGCGAGTCGGAAGTGATCACGATCACCTTCGATTCCACAGACAGTATGGGCCTGGGCGACAACCAGGGCTACATCCTGCTGGAAGGGGATGAGGGGCACGACGCGCACATGCCGGCCTGGGCGCGGGTCGCTCCGCCGCCGTCCGGCAAAGTGTTGCTGATCGACAACGACTTCAGCTTCCTGTTGGGTTTCCCCGACTATCGCGACTACTACACTGAAGCGCTGGACGAGCTGGGCATCCCCTACGATGTCTGGCACGCTGACGCCAACTTCGGAAACCCGGCTACCATTCCGCCGGCGGCGATCCTCTCGTCTTACGACGCGATCATTCTCTTCACCGGCGACAACTTCTATCCTGATGGCTCTTTCACGGTGCCCACACCGCCTACGGCTCAGGATATGAACCGGTTGGTTGAGTACGCCAATGACTCCGGCACGCTCATCGTCATGGGTCAGGACGCGAGCCTGGTATTCGACGATTCCTTCTTTGCCGGCTCGACACTAGGCATCGACATGCTCCAGGACAGCATCACCCAGTTTACGCTGCCGCAAATGCCCATCATTCCCATGAATGATGCGCCGCCGGCGTTCTCTGACATCGTGCTCGACCTGAGCGGCCCGGACACCTACGCGGGCCAAATCTCGATGCCCCAGCACTACCATAGCTCGCTACCGTACCGGGCCTTCCTACCCGTCATCAGCGGCGGCTCAGGCGTCGACCTACCGCCGGCGCCGACCGGTTCGGCCAGCTTCAGCTACGACGTGCCTTCCGGCCGTCTTGACTACTCGGTGACCATCTCCGTCACGGAATCGGTCACCCTCACCGCTGCCCACATCCATGAGGGCGGTCCGGCCGAGAGTGGCCCGGTTCTCTATCCGCTCTTCAGCGGTCCGCAATTGGTCACAGACACCTTCACGTTTGAAGGCGCCGTGGTCATCGATGACGCTGACGAAGCGGCCTTGCTCTCCGGCGCCCTCTACGTCAATACGCACACCAACCTGCGTCCGGCAAGCGCCGTTCGCGGCCAGATCTATCTCTCTCCGGCCAACGATGGCGCCAACAACCAGTACTTCATCGACGAACTGAGCGCCGACTTCGGCGCGCCGGACCCGGTGCCAGGACAGGCGCCTGCTTACAGCGCACTGTTCTACTATCCCGGCCCCTATAACCTGGAAGATGGCGCCGTCGCCATTGCCCACCGCGAGCAACCAACCCTCGAGTGGCCCGGCATCAGTTTCTACGGTCGCACCATCTTCACCGGTTTCGGCCTGGAAGGCGTTAACAACTCGCCGTGGACCACGGGACGCGCCGAATTGCTCGGACGCTTCCTGGATTGGGCGATGGACGAACCAGAGGTAGACATTGAGGATCTCAGCGACGAATACGACGGCACCAGCCCGCAATCGCTCTTCGCAGCGGACCTCGACTCCAACATCCCCGGCACCTACGGTGTGAGTTATCGCTGGGACTTCGGAGATGGCAGCGACTACACGCCTGCTTACAGCAGCAACCTGGTCAGCCATCAGTACGAAACCTGCGGCACTTATACCATCCGCGTCGAGGCTGTCGACTCCTGGGGCAACCATGTGATTGGCGAACAGGAAGTAGAGATTACTCGCTGTATCCCATAGGTTGACCCTTCATCCACCCCCGTGAACCAGCGGGGTACAAACAAGGGCCTGCCCTTGCGAGGGCAGGCCCTTTGCTTTGTGGCTGTGGAGAAGCCTTCTGCGGAAGCAGGGGGCTTCTCTCGTTCTGGGTAAGGTGGGAACAGAGCCGAGGGGAAGAACAGCTTCCCCTCGGCCGCTCTAAGCTAGCGCCCGGACCTCAGGTAGGACCAGGCGAAAGCCATCTTAGCGATAGATGACCGGCAGGCTAGTTTGGACGCCCAATAGACCAAACTCGGTCAGATGATCAATTTCCAGAACCAGTTGCTGATTCTCGAAATCACGATCCACAACGGTGATACCGTCGCCGCTCCAGCTCAAGCCGGCCAGATCCCAGTACATCAATCTTGCCGCATTGGCTTCCAGGGCGGGCGACGCACTGTAGTCAATCGTCACAGTAACCGACTCGCCATTGAAGTCGAATCCCGGATTGTATCCGTCGGCATCGTAAGGCACGAGCTCGAAGCCGAAGCCTCTCGCATGTAGACCATCCGACCCCGCGCGGACGACGTTGTGCGGCTCGTAAGCGAGCCACTCGCCGGCGCCCAGCGCGCCTTCGGGCACGTCAATCATCACCGTCGCGCCTGCAGTACCCGGGAAGGTGAAGTCGCCCTCACCATCCACAGTGTACGGTTCGCGGTGGATGTCGACATCAACGGTACCCAGTGTCACCGCGCCGCCGGTGCCGCCGAACAGGTCGAAGAGACCGTACCAGTAGGTACCTGGCGCAGAAGCGCTCAGATCCCAGTCAACGTCCAGATCGAACGACTCTCCAGTAGCCACGTTGGTCTTGTCAGGCGTCACCGTCAGGTTGTCATTGTCGTCATCAACGATGGCCGCTGTGAACTCAACGCGGTCGAACAGGTGCGGCTCATCTGGACCGGGCCATGTGTCCTCGAAGTAAGTCGAGCCAGCCCAGTTCTGAATAATGATCCAGTACGTGCCT
>DATHSI010000019.1:0-12919 GCA_035464315.1 Candidatus Sulfomarinibacteraceae bacterium | reverse complement strand
ATGGAACACGAACGTTTAAGTTGGCTGAAGGAAAACCACTGGAGACGAGCTTCGGCGACGACCTATACCAACGACTCTTCGAAAACGGCGACAGAGCTTCAGCGACCGAGAGCGGACATCAAGACAGCGCCTCATAGCCGTCGTCTGCTCTTGCACACAGGACAAAAACCAACGCCGCCGCTATCTGCACCCCAACCGCAAACGCCACCAGAAGCGTAATGGAACGATCATAAAGCATCCCCATCAGCGCGCTACCCAAGAACCAGGCAAGGCCATAGCCGGCATCATGTATTGCTCAACATGGAGACAACTCATCGCCTATCAGGTCTGTCAAGCGCCGCCGTAGTAACCGTGGCAGCGCCGTTGATAGAGGCTATCAGCCGGAAGATCCGGCGCTTATCTCATTCGTTGAGTGGCGAGCCTCATCGCCTGTTCTGTGGATCGGAATTATAGAGCATATACGAGCACCGGCATCGCCGCCTAGTGCACCTGCACCGGGTCCTTAATCACACCGCGCTCCGTCAGCGGCAACTCATACCCTTCGTCCCAGCCCTCCGGCGGCGAACTCTTCTCGATCTTCACCGCCGTGTTCTTGTAATCTGGGATCTTGGCCCGCTCGTCGACGCGGTCCAGCGTCAGCAGGTTCGCCGCCGCTTCCGCAAAGTGGAAGGGGATGAAAATCGTGCCCTGCGGCGAGCGCCCGGTGACCAGCACGCGCAGCGTAATCGTGCCGCGTCGCGAGCTGACATCGATCCAGTCGCCCGTCTCCAGGCCCAGTTCCTCGGCGTCGTCCGGGTGCATCTCGCAGATAGCTTCGGGGAACGCCTCCTCGATAGCCGACCGGCCCGTCATTGTGCTGCCATGCCAGTGATAGAGCACGCGCCCCGTCGTCAAATTGAACGGATACTCGTCGTCCGGCAGCTCCGAATCCGTGCCATATTCCACCGACCAGAAGCGCCCCTTGCCCCGCGGGAAAGAGTCCGCGAACAGGAACGGCGTACCCGGGTGGTCCTTGCTGGGGCAAGGCCAATGCACGCCCCCCTCGCGCTCCAGCCGTTCGTAGTCGATACCGTAGAACTCCGGCGTCAACTGGCGCATCTCCTCCCAGATCTCGCTGGGATTCTCATAATCAAAGCCGTGGTTTAGCTTCAGGTCCAACCGCTCGGCCAACCGCCGGCCCAGGTCACAGATAATGTCCCAATCCGGACGCGATTCGCCCACCGGCGCCACCGCCTGGCGACAGCGCTGCACGCGCCGGTCCGAATTGGTAAACGTGCCGTCTTTCTCCGCAAAGCTCGTCGCCGGCAATATCACATCCGCCATCTCGCCCGTCTCATTGATGAAGATATCCTGGCAGACCATGAACTCCAGTTGTTCCAGCGCGTGGCGCGCGTGCTCCAGGTTAGGCTCGCTCATCATGGGGTTCTCGCCCATGATGTACATGCCGCGGATGGCTCCCGCCAGCGAGCCGTCCACCATCTCCGTCGCCGTCAGGCCCGGCTTGGGGCTCAGTTCCACACCCCAATACTGCTCAAACTTGGACTTAATTTCCGGCTCGTCCACCTTTTGATACGCCGTGAAGACGTTAGGCAGCCCGCCGCTGTCCGAGCAACCCTGCACGTTGTTCTGCCCGCGCAGAGGGTTCAGGCCCGTGCCCGCCTTGCCCACGTGCCCGCACATCAGGGCCAGATTCACCAGCGTCAGCGTGTTGTCCGTGCCGTGCGTACTCTGGCTGATGCCCATGCCCCAATAAATCGCAGCGCGGTTCGCCTTGGCGTAAATGCGCGCCGCCTCGCGAATCGACTCCGCCGGCACGCCACTGATCTCCTCGGCCCACTCCGGCGTGAACTCTTCCAGCGACTCTACATAGTCGCTGAACCCTTCCGTACGCTCGCCGATGAACGCCTCGTCGTACAGCTTTTCCTCCACAATGACGTGCGCCATGGCCTGGAAGACGGCCACATCCGTGCCCGGATTCTGGCGCAGCCACAGGTCGGCGAAATCAACCATGCCGATGTGACGCGGGTCTACCACCACCAGCTTGGCCCCGTTATTGCGCACCGCGCGCTTCAGGAAATTAGAAATAACCGGGTGCGTCTCCGTCGTGTTAGAGCCGGTGACGATAAATGCTTCCAGGTCTTCCATCTCGGCGATAGAGTTGGACATGGCGCTGGAGCCAATAGATAGCTGCAGGCCAGTCACCGAGCCCGCGTGGCACAGGCGGGCGCAGTGATCCACGTTGTTCGTGCGCACCAGGGCCCGCAGCAACTTTTGGAACACGTAATTATCCTCGTTCGTGGCCTTCGCGCTGGCGTAACTGGCAATAGCGTCACCGCCGTGCTCGCGCACGATGCGCGCCAGTTCGTCGGCCACGTAATCCAGCGCTTCGTCCCAACTCACCTCCCGCCACTGCGGCGGCGCGCTGCGTCCTTCCTCACGGTTGGCGCGGATAAGGGGCTTCTTCACCCGGCCGGGATGCTTGACGTAATCGGTGCCAAAGCGCCCCTTGACGCACAACATGCCGTGGTTAGGCGCTGCATCAAAAGGTGCGTCAATGCGGTAAATGTATCCGTCCTTCACGCTCAAGTCCATCTGGCAGCCCACACCGCAATAGGGACACGTTGTCCGTACAACCTTATCCGGTTCAATCATTGCCATTACCTCCGTTCTGTCCTCTGTTCCATATCTATTCCTCAGCGCTCCGCAAGCCACATATCATATTTAGATCTGGCTCGTAGTGAGCGCTTCAGCGCTCGGACGGCTAAAGCCGCTACTACAAACCGACACAACATGGCGGCTAATCAGCCGCCGCTTCTTCCTTCTTCTTGCGCCGCCGCCCGCCGCGCGTCTGGAAGAAAATCTCGTCCGGATCCATGCCCTCTTCCAGCAACTGCTGCCGTTTTGGCTTCAGCGCGCCGGTGGGGCACACGCCCACACACTGCCCGCAAAAGACACACGTCGTGTCCATCATCCCCTTGTTCATAAATGTGCCGATCGTCGTGTGGAAGCCACGCCCGTCAAAGCTAAGGGCAAACGCGAACTGCGCATCGTCTGCGCACACCTGCACGCAGCGCCAGCAATTGATGCACTGATTATAATCGCGCAGGTAGAAGGGATTGTCGTCGTACACCGGCGTCTCGCGCCGCTCGCCCTCCGGGAAGCGGTTCAGATCCGCCTCATAATCGGCCAGCATTTCTTCGATTTCCGGCGATTCCGACAGATCCACTGTCGACGCCAGCAATTCCAGAATCGTGCGACGTCCGCGGTGCACGCCCTCGCTCCTGGTATCCACCGTCATACCGTCCTGGCACTCCGTCACACACGCTGCCGCCTGCACGCGCCACCCCACGTCCACCGAGCAGATGCGGCAAAGGCCGTTCGCCGTCAGATGTGGATGGTAGCAAATCACGGGGATTTCAATCCCCACTTGCCGCGCCGCGTCCAGGATTGTCGTCCCCTCGGGCACCGTGACTTCTTTGCCGTCAATAGTGAGTGTCACTGTGTTACTCATTAATCCTCCAAAGCAGGAATCAGGTGGTCGGTTCACCGGCTCCGGCGCGCCAGCGCCAGAACATCCACCCTTTCAGAAATCCGATGTAAGGCGTCATTCGTTGAAACAGATAATTGCACAGTCGATACGCCAGCAACTCCGCCTTTAAGGCGGGGCCAGCTTCTCTCACCTGTTCCTCGAAAAGCTGCTGGGCATAGTCGTATAGTTCCAGGTCAAAACGATTGTAGTCCCGAATCGTCTCCAACGCATCCGGGGACAGTGCCTCGCGCCGCACAC
Source organism: Candidatus Sulfomarinibacteraceae bacterium (assembly GCA_035464315.1). Classification (GTDB taxonomy): domain Bacteria; phylum Chloroflexota; class Anaerolineae; order Promineifilales; family Promineifilaceae; genus JAAYYY01. The sequence goes on along the minus strand of DATHSI010000019.1, from coordinate 9,132 downwards.
GGTTTTTGCTAACGTTCACCTTATGGTACAGTGTAAAAGGCCAGCCAAAGTAACGCCGGAGTAGGAGATACGACGCGTCAAAGTGGCTGGTCAGGCCCACCACCGCAAAATGCTCGCGTAGATTCCGCTTCGCCGTCTCCAGCATCTCCGGCGTGCAGGGTCCAAACCCCCGCTTGTGCCAGTTGCCCGAGATCATGCGCGTCTGCAGGTTGTCCATCTCGCCTGCTTCTGCATGATATCGTACAAACCCTTCGACATCCATCTCGCCGGACCGCAAATGGCTGTACAGCGGGGAGGTCGGCAATCTGCGTTCAAAGTTAAACTGCGAAATCACGCGTCCGACCGGCTCGCGCAGCATCGTGATGTAAACGGCGCGGTTGGGAAGGTGTTCGTGTATCCCAAAGCCCAGATGGCCGTTGAGTAGCCTGATCTGCTCTCGTTGTTCTTGCGACAACTCGAAAAAGTCGTCCATATTTCCATCTGGATGGTAACCGGTTGCCGACGTGGCATACGTGTGTCGCGGCTCATAATTTGACTCCACGATGTTGTTCAGGGTCGTCCCGCCCGCTTTCAGGATATGTAGGAAAATCAGTACAGACCCGTCGGTCGCACGCTGCCTTGGGCTACGGAACCCCACTCTATAGATCATCGCGACAACACCCGATCCCCATGCGTATATACCCGCATCCGCTCCTGCCGTAGATAAGCCACAATCGTAATGTTCCACGCCTCCGCCAGCGCCACCGACAGACTCGTCGGCGATGTGCGCGAGCAGACGATGGGCACACCCATGCGGCGCGCCTTGTTCAGCATCTCGCTGCTGATGCGCCCGCTGGACAGCAAAATGCGGTTGCGCGTCTCAATCCCTTCCATCAACGCGCCGCCCGCCAGCTTATCCAGGCAATTGTGCCGGCCCACATCCTCCGACTGCAGCAAGATCTCCTCCGGGGTAGCCAGCACCGCCGTGTGGATACCGCGCGCCCGCTGGTACAGCGTCGCGCCCAGGTGCATCTCCCGCATCAACGCCGCCAGTTCCTCCGGCGTGGCCCGCAAATCTGACTCCAACGGCATGTGCTTTTGCGAAAGGTCGTCAAACGTCACCCCACCGCCACAACCGGCCGTGATAATAACCCGTTTGGGCAGCGCCACGTCCAGATCGTGCAACCACACATCCACACAGGTGTCGCTGCGCGAGATATGCAACGAGCGCACGTCCGCGTAGCTCTCGATCAGGCCCTCGTTATACAGGAAGCCAACGGCCATCCTGTCCAGCTCCCGCGGCGAAGACATAAACGTGGCCAGCTCCTCGCCGTTCACCGAGATGCACGTGTGCGCCTCTTCAACGACCTCGCCGTCCACATCCTGCGGCGGCCCCGCACCCAGGGCCACATAGCGCACCGGACGCGTCCCGCGGGCGTCAGAGCTAGAGCTAGAGATAGAGCCAGAGTCAGAAGGAGAAATGGGATTCGTTTCGGGATTGAGGCTTGATTTGTGCCGGTTCCCGTCCGCTGATATCTGACTCAATTTTCCAATACGTTTTTCGCTCATCATTTTCTCGCCAGCGCCGTTAAAATCGCTGCGATCTCATTCGCTACTTTGTAATGTTCCCCGTACGTATGATCGTCCACATAGCCACGCCGCACACTCATGATCAACAGACTCACCACTTCGTAAACCGATCCTTTAGCAACACGAAAGAAATATCTTCTTTCCTTCAAACCATCGCGGCCTGTACCTTCGGCAATATTCGTCGGAATACTCAAAGCCGCGCGCCGCAGTTGATCGGCGAGTGAATACTGGTAGCGTTTTGGCAGCGAATCAGCCACTACGAAAATGGCATCAGCAAATTCCACGCTCCGCCTCCACACGTCAAGCGTCTCAAACTTAAACGCCACCACAAGCCCCTAATTCTCACTCACTCCAAACAACCTCTCTAGCTCTAGCTCTAGCTCTATCTCTACTCAACCAACTCCGGCCAAAGATCAATCGCACTGATCACCGCCGACGCCGCCGTCTGCCCCAGACCGCACAACGACGTCTGCGTCATCGTATAGCCCACGTCCAGCAACGTCTGCTTATCCTCAGGCCGCGCGCCGCCGTTGTGCGCGATGCGGTCCAAAATCTCCAGCTGGCGCTGCGTGCCCAGCTGGCAGGGGAAACATTTGCCACAGCTCTCGTGCGCGAAGAAGCGGCTCAGCTCATACATCGCCTCCCGCACGTCGGCCAGGTCGTCAAAGACCATGATTACACCAGAGCCCAGCGGGAAACCGGCCTCTCGCGCATCCTCGTACGTCAGAGGGACATCCAGCAGATCCGGCCCAATGAAAGCGCCGGCAGCGCCGCCCATTAGCACCGCCTGCACGTCGCCGCCCTCCGGCACGCCGCCCGCCATCTCAATCATCTCGCGTACCGTATAGCCGAACGGCGTCTCATACAGCCCCGGCCGCGCCACGCGCCCGCTCAGGCAGAACCACTTCGTGCCCGGCGAATCCTCCGTGCCCAGACTGGTCCACTCATCCAGACCCACGCGCACCACAGCCAGCGCCGCCACCAGCGTCTCCACATTGTTGATCGCCGTCGGCTGTCCGAACAGGCCGTGCGTCGTGGGGAATGGCGGCTTGATGCGCGGGAACCCGCGCTTGCCTTCAATCGCCTCAAACAACGCCGTCTCCTCGCCACAGATATAAGCGCCGGCGCCCAGCCGCAGTTCAATATCGAAATGGAACCCTTCCTTACCCAGCACGTCGCGGCCCAGGTAGCCAACCTCGCGCGCCTTTTCGACAGCCGTCTGCAGCCGCCGCGCCGCCCGCGGATACTCGCCGCGCACAAAGATCCAGCCATTCTCCGCGCCCACGGCGTATCCCGCCATCGTCATCGCCTCAATTAGGCTCAACGGATCGTTCTCCATCAGCACGCGGTCCTTAAACGTACCCGGCTCGCTCTCGTCGGCGTTGGCAATAATATGCTTCTGGTCAGGCGCACCGGGCGCGCCGCGCGTAAAGGCCCACTTCTGGCCCAGGGGGAACATCGCCCCACCGCGGCCCAGCACGTCGCCGCCCTTTATCATTTCGATCAGCGCCTCCGGCGTCATCTCCAGCACCTTGCGCAGAGCCGCAAACCCCCCGTGCGCCTCGTAATCCTCCAGGCTCTCTGGGTCCACCTTGCCCACACGCCCAAGCGTCAGCAACGGTCCCCCGTACACCCGCGCCTCCGGTTCCGGATAGCGGCCCGCCAGAAAATCGGAAACGTCAGACGGCGACAGATCGCCCGCCGGCTGCTCCCCGTTCAGCGCCGCCGGCGCAAACTCACACATACCCAGACAGGGCACACGCTCAAATGTGATACTGCCGTCGGCGCTCGTTTCGCCGTGCGCCAGGCCCAACTGCGCCTCGATAGCCGCCATGACCTCCTCCGCGCCGCCCATGGCGCAGGCCGGGTCCTCACAGACGCGGACCACCCGTTGCGCCGTGGGTTCGTTGTAGAACATCGTATAGAACTCGATAACGCCGTGAACGTCGGCCAGGGGCACGCGCAGCGCTTCGCTGATCGTTACCTGCACCTCCTCCGGCAGCCAGCCATAATGTGCCTGAGCCTTGTGCAGCGCCGGGAGCAACATGCGGCGGCCATAAGGAGCCACCTGCTCCAGATAGGGGCGGAGAACGCTCAAGTCAGCTTCGATGTGGGACATAATACCTCCAATGCGGTGTGGGAATGAACCGCTACGACTCAAAGGTGTCTCTCGCTTACCGTTGGTCAGAACACCTTCTCGCTATATTTATTATACTATTCTATGTAACGGTGGGGCACAAGGCGGGCAAAACCACACTAATACCCCTTGGACTTGGCCAGGAAACGCTCCGCCTCGGCCAGTTCCTCCGGTGTGTTTACATTATAAAAGGATCGCCCGCTCGGATCGTACTCTGCGACTTCCTCCGGCGGCACGTGGCGCACCCGCACCTGTGGATAAAAGCTGATCATGCGGCGGTCGCCCTTGGCCAGCGCCTCGTCCACAGCTTTCAGGCACTTCTTACGTGCGTACACCGTTTGCATCGTCTGGTAGCGATCATTCCAGCGCGGCACCACCACGTCGGCCTCACCAGACAGGCTCAGCAGATGCTCCAGCAACAGGCGGTTCACAAACGGCATATCACAGGCAACCACGAGCACCGTGTCGCCCTGCGCGGCGCGTAACGCCGTGCGCAACCCCGGCAGGGCCCCGGCCCCTGGCTTTTCGTCAGAGGCCATGCGCAATCCCAGGTACTTGTACTCATCCTGATTGTTCGTCGTAATCAACGTCTCAGCTCCCAGGCCTGCCACCCGGGCCAAAACGTGTTCGATCATCGGTCTTCCGGCAAGAGATACCAATCCCTTGTCCACACCCATACGGCTGGATTGGCCCCCTGCTTGTATGACAACTGATATCATGGCACCTATTATAACCAGCCCCGCCATGTGTGACACCCCGCTGGCGCCGTTCTCATCTACCGCAGGTCTTCCCTCCCCCGCGTCGCCTCCGCCCCCGAAATGATATCTCCAAGCTCCTCCGTAATCGCATTTTGCCGCTGCTGGTGGTAAGCGCGCTGCAGCGCCTCCAGCCGCTTCTCGATATTCTCCTCCGCCGACTGCATCGAGGCCAGCCGGCTGGCGTGTTCCGCCGCCAGCGAGGCCACAAACGCGCGATACACCGTCACAAAGAAATATTCGCCGATCAGCTCCTGGAACAACTCATTCCAGCCCAGATCCGTCAGCGGTAGCGAGCGCGACACCCACGGCTCCGCCTGTATTGCCTGCAGCCACGTCAGATCGATAGGCAACAGTTCCGCACACACCGGCTCGTAGCGCGCCGCAGACACCGGCCGGTTATAAAACAGCAAAATGTGATCCACGCGCTTCTCGCTGAACCAGGTAAAGAGCCGTCGCGCCAGCCGGCGCACGTGAGGCAACACGCCCTCCAGCGAGCGCGGCATCTCATCGTGAATGACCACCGGCTGCCCCTCCGCCGCCAGCCGCGTGCGAGCCCGGCGCCCCATAACGATCAGGTTGCGCTGTGCTTCATCCGGCTGCATTTCCTCCATCTCTTCCAGGGAAAAGGTAACGATCTGCTCATTAAAGCGGCCCACAAAGCCCATGTCGCTGCCCAGCACAATTGCGCCCAGCCGGTGGCGCAGCGGCTTCTCGGCGATGGCCAGCTCCTCCACATGCTCGTGTAAAGCCGCCCGCAGGCCCAGCTCCACGGTGCGCATATACTCGTCCAGCGCCTCCACCGCCCGCTCGTAATGCCAGATCTCCGCAGCCGACAGCGCCTTCATCGTCTTCACCACCGACTGCAGCTCGTGAGCACCCTGAATGCGCCGCCGAACCGTCTCTATCGTCTCTTGCGGCATGACCTACCTCTCGCGTCCGTGTTGGCCCATGTCATGGTCGCCGCCCTCCTCCCACTCCCGCACCACGGCCCGCACCAGAGCCACAATCTCCTCCCGGCCCTCATCATCCAGCGGTTCACCGCCTTCAATCGCCTCCACCAGCGCCGGCAGCTCCTGCGGCAGCCGCCGGCGGATTGTTGCGGCGGCCTCATCCACCGCTTCCACGGGCAGGCTGTTAAACAACCCTTCCGCAGCCGCCAGCAACACCGCAATCTGCTCCGCCACAGGCAACGGCTGGTACTGTGTCTGCTGCAACACGGCGCGCACCCGTCGCCCCAGCGTCAGCCGTCGCCGCGTATCCTCGTCCAGTTGCGCGCCAAAACGCGCAAACGATTCCAGCTCCTCAAACTGCGAATACGCCAGCCGCAAATCGCGAACCACCGCCTGGTAAGCGGGCAACTGCGCCTTGCCCCCCACCCGCGAGACAGAGCGGCCCACGTTCACCGCCGGCAGCTGCCCCTTCTGGAAAAGGTCCGTGGAGAGAAAGATCTGCCCATCCGTAATAGAGATCAGATTAGTAGGAATATACGCCGAAATATTCTGCGCTTCCGTTTCCACGATGGGCAGCGCGGTCAAAGATCCGCTGCCCAATCCCTCGCGCAGATGGGTAGCCCGCTCCAACAGCCGCGCGTGCACAAAAAAGATATCGCCGGGATACGCCTCACGCCCCGGCGGGCGCCGCAGCAAGAGCGACAGCGCCCGATAGGCCCGCGCATGCTGCGTCAGGTCGTCGTACACCACCAGCACGTCGCGCCCCTGCGCCATGAAATACTCGCCAATCGCCGTCGCAGCGTATGGCGCAATATACTGCAGGCCGGGCGTGTCATCCCCGGCGGCGACCACCACCGTCGTGTAAGCCATAGCCCCGTGCTCGCGCAGCGTGGCAATCAGCTTCGCCACTGACGCGTCCTGTTGGCCAATGGCGCAATAAACACAGAGAACGTCCTTCTGGTTGAGAATTGTATCCACAGCCAGCGTCGTCTTACCCGTCTGGCGGTCGCCAACGATCAGCTCCCGCTGCCCGCGCCCGATGGGCACCAGGGCGTCCACCACCTTCACCCCCGTCTGCAACGGCTCGCTCACCGCGGCGCGATCCAGAATCGCCGGCGCCGGACGTTCCACCGGCCATCGCTCGCTCGCCTGGATCGCGCCGCCCCGATCTAGGGGCTGCCCGATGGCGTTCACCACGCGTCCCACCAGCGCCCGACCCACAGGCACGTCCAGAACGCGCCCCGTAGGCCTGGCCTCGTCGCCTGCTCCTATCTCCTCCTCCTTACCCAGTAAAATCACGCCAACTTCTTGCGGGCGCAGGTCCAAAGCGAGGCCCAGCACCCCGCGTGGAAAGCGTACCAGTTCGCCCGAGCCAACATGCGGCAGCCCTTCCACACGCGCCACGCCCTGTTCCATGCCCTGCACGCGGCCGATCTGCTCATGTCTCAGTTGCGCCTCATGCGCCTGCCGCATGCTCTCCAGCAGGTCGAACGTGCGCTCGAGGGAGGCAGTCAGATCACTCATCAACTACCCCCCGCTCCTGCCCCGTCTCCTCAGCGATCGCCTCTTTCAGTGCCACATCGACCTTTTCCTGTAGCCCGTCCAGGTAACTCTGCACGTTCCACGTCACCTTGCGCCCATCGATCCTGAGGGCAATGCCACAAATCAACTCCCCATCTTCGCTAAACCTAATTTTCGGTTTGTGCGTCGCCAGCATCTCATCCAGCGCCTCCCTTATCTTTCGGCGCTCTGCCGCGGACAGCGGAAAGGCCGTAATCACCTCTACACCGCCATCACCCAGCTCGCGCCGCAGATCATCTACCTCTGGCGCCGGCATCTCTCGCAACCGCACCAGGAACTGCTCAATAATCTCCTCCTGCAAATCGGCGTCAGCCAGGTCCGCCACCACGCGGCCCGCCACAGCATAAACCTCCTCGCTCGCCTGCTGCTGCAACGCCTGCAAGAACGTCTCGCGCTGCCGCGCCAGCTGCCGCCGCCACTCCGCCCGTTCCTCCTCCACCTCCTGGCGCACCTGCGCCATCGAGCGACGCCGTTCCTCCTCCGCCGCCCGGCGCGCCTGTTCCAGCAGATCCTGCCGCTGCGCCTCAAATTCCTGCCGTTCCTGCCTGAAAGCGGTCGCCTCCTCCTGAGCCTCGGCGGCCTTCGCCTCCGCTTCCTCAAAACGGGAGGCGATCTCCTCCTCGCGCGCGTCGGCAATGCCCAGGATCGGGTCATACAGAAATCGTTTCAACAGATAGACCAGGATGACAAAGTTGACGATCTCTGCCAGCAGGGTGAACCAATCGATTTGCATCTTCTATCCTCCCAACAGCTCATTCCAGAAGGGATTGAAGAAGATCAGGACCATCGAAATCAACAGACAGTAAATGGCGAACGACTCGATCAGCGCCAGCCCCACAAAGAGCGTGCGCGTGATGTTGTCCGCCTCGTCCGGCTGCCGCGCCAGCGAGCGCAGCGCTTCGGTCACCGCCCGGCCCTGAGCAATCGCCGGCCCAATAGAGCCTATCGAGATGGTAAATCCCGCGACGATAATTGAAACCATGCCAATTAAGGTTGTGTCTTCCATGTGTGACTCCTGTCTTTAACAACCCAACGTATTCGGTTCACTCACTCTCGCGTCCATCCCCGCGCCGAGCGTCGCGCTCTGAGCCGCCTATAGCCTCTCGCACTGCACTGCGTTCAGAGACACGCTCTTCCTCCACCTGCGCCGCTGCCCCGATATAGACCATGGCCAGAATGGCAAAAATGTAAGCCTGGATCTGGCCGATTAACAACTCAAACGCGCTCAACACCACGGGCACGACCAGAGGGACGATGCTTATCAGAATGGCCAGGATCAACCCGCCGCTCATCACATTACCGAACAGGCGAATGGCCAGCGCGATGGTGCGCGAAAAGTCGCTGATGATGCGGAAAGGAAGAATAATAGGGCTGGGCTCAATGTAGTAGCGCAGATAACCGCGCACTCCTCGCTCGCGAATGGCAAAGAAGGGCACCGCGAAAAAGACACAGATGGCCAACGCCGACGTGGCCGACAATGAAGCCATCGGCGCCCGATAGCCAGGCACAACGGCCAACAGGTTGGCCACCGAAATAAACAGGAAAAGCGTGCCGATGAACGGCAAATAACGATCCGGCGTCCCCTGCGCAATCTCCGCGATCTGCGAGCGAATGGTCAGCACCAGCGTCTCCAACAGACTTTGCCAGCGCGAAATTCCCGGCCCGGTGGAGAGATTGCGCGTGATCAGCCAGGAGACCAGCACGAGCAGAGCCATGACCAGCCAGGAAAAGACGAGCGTCGCCGTCAGCTTTATCGGCCCGTACTGAAAGTAAATGATTTCATCCGGCGTCAGCGTGACGTCCACGTTCCTTCCTCCCTTCGCGCACGCTCACACCCCAACGGTGAGTGAGCAAAATACGTGTAACGATAAAACCAGCGGTCGCCAGCAACAAAGCCGCCAGCCCCACGCGGCCGATGGCGTAAAAGAGAACCAGTACAACCGCCGCGCGCACGATAAAGCTGGCCCCAAGCAACAGGTGCGGGCGCGAGCTATCCGCCAGCCTCTGCACCGTCAGCCACAGGCCGCCAAAGTGGAACACAGCCGCCACACTGCCCGTCACCGCCGCCAGCGCGTAGAACACGCCTTCAATCACTATCCTCTCTCCCGTCCCGGCCGATATCTCGCCGTTCCTCCTC
>DATHSI010000018.1:0-23420 GCA_035464315.1 Candidatus Sulfomarinibacteraceae bacterium | reverse complement strand
AGAATCCCGGTCGTTCGCCAGCTCATCGCCGTTCTCTCCGGGCGGACCAAACGATGAACCCGATCATGCCCATCAGCAGGGGGCCAAACCAGGTGCTGACAAAACGCAGCAGGCGCAACTGTTGCTCCGGAATATTGACCTGCCGCTGGATCGTCTCGCGAGGACTGAGTTCGATAGCTACCTCATCGTCGGCCAGCCAGTTGAGCGAGTTGGAAAAGAGCAGGCTGTTGCCGCCCCAGACCAGGTTTGCATTATTGACGAAGTCGGCGTCGCCGAACACGACGAGGCGCGCATCTGATGACTCTCTTTGCGCGCTGACGGCGATGACCAGGCTGCCCTGGGCATCTTCGGGGTCGGGTTCAGCGATGCCGGCCTGCGACAGCGTGGCGATGTCGGTTTCGCCCCAGGCGTTGGGGCTTGTGCGCACCAGTTCGTCGATCGTCACTTCTTCGTCAAACCCGTCGCTGTCTGTGACAATGGAACGGGCCAGGCTGAAGCGCGTGCCGAATTCGCGCAGATCGGTGGTGATGATGGGACTGACGCCGTAATCGGCCGCCAGAAACTCCAGGCCGAAACTTTGCCCGGCGCGCGCTAGATCCTGGTCAATGATCACATCCTGGCGCAGTTCAATCCCCCAGCGCTCGCTGAGATAGCTGTTCAGGCCATCATCTTCAGCCACGGCGCGCCCGTCGCTATTGATCACATCACGGGCAACGAAGAGCGACCCGCCGGCCTCAACATACTGGCGCAGCGCCTCGACCTCGCTGGGATCAAGAGGCGTTTGGGGCCCGATGACGGCTACTACTGTGGCATCCTCGGGTACGGCTCCGCTCGTGAATAGATTGAGCGGTTCCACGGTAAATCCCTGATCTTCCAGGATGCCGGTCATCGTGGCCATGCCCTCCGGGTTGAAGTTGTCAATGCCCGGTTCGCCGTGCCCGGTAAGTATGTATAGCTTTTTGTCGCTGGGGTTTACAACTGCTAGCAGGGCGCTGTGAATGTCCCGGTCGCTGAGGCTGTTCGCTTTGGCGACAACTTCATCTGGCTGATCCTGGTTGCGGATGAAGACCAGGGTGCCGTTGAAATTCAGCTCATATTGCTCCGCCAGCAAGGGGTTGGTTTCCGGATCTTGAAACTCGTAGCTGAGGCGGTCGCTGTACGCTGCCATGCTTTCGAGAATCGTGCGAGCGCGATCGCGCTGCTGAACCAGGTCAACCGTGTAGAAGCCGATAACGTGCACCGGTTGTTCCAGCTCGCGTAGCAGCTGCACCGTCTCTGGCGGAGGGCTGAATTCACCAGTTTCGGTGACATCCAGACGCCAGCTATCGTTCTGGTATGCCAGCCAGTAGAGCAGAACGGCAATGGCGGCGAAGAACAGAATGGAGAGTACGGTGCTGGCCCCATATCGCGCCTGCCGCCCGGCAATTAGTTCGCGCACTTTATCCGGACGGGCGACGGCGAACAACAGAAGCACCACGGCGCCCGCGCCGAGGAGCACGTTGTTGATCAGTTCGAAGCGCCGGGTAATGATGGTGACCACGGCGCCGGCCAGGATGAGGGTCAGACCGAGCCAGGGAAGCAGTGACGCATTACGTTCCAGGAAAGCTTTCATGATCTTAGTTGGGTCAGGCAGAGTGGCCGTCGCGACCACTCAGAGCCATTACCGCCAGCGGCGGCTCTCCATCACGCGCGCGGCGGCAAAGAGCGCCACGGCGGTGATAATCAAATAGTAAAGAACGTCTTTTGCCGTAATCAATCCATTCAAAAAATTGGTGAGATGGCTGGACAGGGACAGCTCATTCAGAACGGTGCTGATGGGCGGCGTCAGTGCGAAGAGTTGCGCCGGAATCATCGTCAGGTATAGCAGCAAAATGATGCCAAAAGCCAGCATAAAGGCATTAATCTGGTTCTCGGACATTGACGAAGCCAGAATGCCAATGCCCAATAGGCTGGCGCCCCATAACAGAACGCCCAGATAACTACTAAAGATTGGTCCTATGTCGGGGTTGCCAAAGCGCAAAAGGATAAGGGGATAAATCAGTGTGAGCGCCACGACGACGGCGTAAAAGAGAAAGGCTGCCAGAAATTTGCCCACAACGACTTCCATATCACGGACGGGCAGCGTCATCAACAGCTCGATGGTGCCGGTCTGCTGCTCCTCCGAAAGCAGGCGCATGGTGATCGCCGGCGCGGCAAAAATGGTCAGAAAGGTGAAGGTATTGAGAATCTGGGCCAGATTGGGCGGCGGTCCGCTGCCCACGGCTGAGGGGACCGAGATCTGGGCGGAAAAGAGCAGCCCGGTGACCAGCGTCATCATGATGGCGAAGATGTAAGCGATTGGCTGCACGAAGATGGCGCCCAGTTCGCGGCGCGCCACGATCCACACGTTGCGCATTACTCTTCCTCCTCCATGAGCAACTCTTCGACGGCGACCAGGGACGCGGATTCAGCTTCCCGCATCTTGTCCAGAAATACAGCTTCCAGGGTGAGCGTTTCTGAGTTCATATTCAGCAGACCCCAACCGGCGTTGACGGCAGTCGCGGCAATGGCGGCCCGCGTCTCTTCGCTGCCATCGTAGGTCACGGCGAAATGTCTGTCGTCAACCTGCTCCACCGGCCCCACCCCCACCAGGTTGTTGAGCACAGCGACCGTATCCCGCGTCGGCGAGGCCAGGGTGAGCACTACATTTTGATTCACTTCCGCGCCGACGATGTCCGCCAGGGGCATATCGGCCCAGATGCGCCCGTTGATAACCATGATCACGCGGTCGCATAGTTGCTCGACTTCGCTCAGAATGTGGGTGCTGAGCAGGATAGTGTGCCGCTCGCCCAGTTCTTTAATCAACTGGCGCACCTCGACCACCTGTTTGGGGTCCAGGCCGATTGTCGGTTCGTCCAGAATGAGCACTTCCGGATCGTGCAGAAGGGCCTGGGCCAACCCGACGCGCTGTCGCATCCCTTTGGATAGCGCGCCAATGTAGCTTTCGGCGCGGTCCAGCAAGTGCACGTCTTCTAACACGTCGTCGATGCGTTCCCAGAGATCGTCCAGCCGCCGGATGCGCCCCACGAAAGCCAGATACCCCTCGACGGTCATTTCGGGATAGAGGGGAATGGTTTCCGGCAGATAGCCCAGTCGCTCACGCGCCTGAATCGATTCGCTGATGGTGTTATGACCGGCAATATAAGCAGCGCCCGCCGTCGGTGGCATATAGCCGGTCAGAATGCGCATGGTAGTTGTTTTGCCGGCGCCGTTGGGACCGAGAAAGCCGACAATTTCACCCCGGCGGCAGGTGAAGCTGATATCTTGAATGGCAGGGAAGGAGCCGTAAACCTTTGTCAGGTTGTCGGCGGCGATCATTACATCCCGTTGGAAGTCATCCATAGTTGTGTCCACCACCGTTTGCGGCAACCCGTTTGTGGCAAGCGGTTGCTATGGCAATAAAAAAGCACTCCAGATCCCTGGGGACGGAATGTGCCTTTACAGGAGCGACATAATAGCCAAAAGAGGCCGGCTTGTCAAAATAAGGGGGGCGTGGGACTATAGCGATTGACCGTGGGCGATTGCCCTATGCCTATCTGGGAAATCCGTGAAGCGAAATCTGACTGCAACCGTGATATATAATCCGCTGGCGGGTCCGGCGAACATGGACGAAACGATTGAGCATGTGGCCGACTTCTGGCGTGCGCGCGATTGGGACGTGGACATGCGCCCTACGGAGTATGCGGGCCACGCTGTGGCGCTGGCGCGCCAGGCCGCTGCTGAGGGCCGGCGCCTGGCGCTGGCTGCCGGCGGCGACGGCACGTTGGGCGAGGTGGCTAATGGGCTCGCCGGCAGCGAAACTATCATGGGACCATTGCCCACCGGCACGGGAAACTCCTTCGGCAAGGAGCTGCGAATGCCGCGCCCAAACCTTATCGATCACCACGCCCTGGTGGAGGCCGCGGAACTATTGGCAGCGGGTCGCGTCCATCGCATGGATCTCGGCCGTTTCGAGAAAGGCAAGTACTGGATGCTGTGGACCGGAACCGGCGTGGATAGTTTCGTGGTGGAGCAGATCGAGCCACGCTCAAAGATGTCGAAGCGGCTGGGACCGGTGGGTTATGTGGCTCAGGCGCTGTCCGTTGTACCCGGTTTCCCTCCGATGGAGGCGGTGGTTGAGGTGGATGGCGAGTGCTATGAGGGCGTTTTCCTTCTGGTGGTGGTTAGCAACTGCCGCCGCTTTGCCGGCGGAGAAGTCTTGCTCAACCCCGAAGCCGTGCTGGATGATGGCCAGTTTGAGGTCTTTATGTTCCGCGGTCATGGCGTGTCGCGCACATTTCACTATTTGTGGGAAGTGTGGCGGGGCCAACACGTGGAAAACCCGGATATCGTCGTTGCCCGCGGCAGCCATGTCAGCGTGAGCACGGCTGAAGAAATGCCTGTTCACACGGACGGCGACCCGGCGGGGCACACTCCCTTCGTTTGCCACGTGGCGCCGGGCGCTTTGCGCTTGCTTGTGCCGCGCACCGCGCCGCCGCGCCTATTCAGCGGGCCGGGCCTGCCGCTGGTGTCTTGACGGCGCTCTTACCTTTTATCACTAATCGTTCTTGCGGCGCCACTTACCATCGTCGCCTTTCTCATATTTCTGCTTGACCGCTGACCAGGCGACACGGTGCGCCGTCTCCTCGCGCGAGGCGTCTCCTCTACGTTCTTCCGGGTCGTCATATTGGTCCCAGGCGCTGTTGTAAGCCTCTTTGTAGATCTCCTGGGCATGTTTGGGTAGGTTGTTGCGCACGCTGTCCGGCAGTTCGCTCAATTTATCGTAGGGCATAACGATCTCCTTAGGCTTGGCGTGGATAGCCGTTTGAGCGTGCACTTTAGCGCAGAGAAGAAGGACCGCCTATAGATAGCGGTATAGGCGTGGATATAAGCCCGGTCACATTTTTGGCTGCACAGAGCGCTTTACTTGCTGTCTCCGGTGACAGGCCACAGGCGCTCAGCGTCTAGCCGCGGAGCGGTTGCTGCGGCGGGGGCGGCAATGAGATCGCCATGCTCCTTGCTGCGCGCCGCGGTTTCTATCGCGGTGTAAGCGCGCTCTTGGGTCCCGGACAGTGTGCTCACAGCTCCCAGGGAGACGTCGTCAATGAACAGATTGCTGTTCAGACTGTCGTCGGTCTCCGCGCGCAATTCAATCTCCACCGTCAACCCGGCGTAGGCGTGGAGATCCACCGTGCGCAGCTGCCAGCCGTTTGTCGAGGTTTGTTCACAGAGGTCGAAGACGTCCACGGATGTGCTGTTGTTGCCGTAGTTAACGACGACGCCGCCGTAATCATAGCCGCAGACGTCCTCAGATCCGATCCAGTGCCAGAAACGGAGGGTAGAGTCCTCTTCAGGCACCGTTGCGCTCTGCGAGAGGACCGAAATCTCGTTGTTGGAGCCGCCCAACCAGGCCAACCACTGCCCACTGTGGGCGAAAACCGGCGCTCCGTCATCCTGGATAATCAACTCAAACCCTCGTTGTGAGTACTCGTTCCAGGCGGCTGGCCCCCGTTCAAAATCTCCATTTTCCAGGGGCTCTGTAGGGGTGGGAGCGGACGTTTGGATTGTGATCAGGGGCAGGTACATGTGCTCGTCGTAAAGGGAAGGAAATCCGCCGCAGGATCCATACGCGAAAGAACCGATATACGTTCCCCATCTGGCGCTGCTGCCCGTATTCTTGCTGTACTGGCCAAAATACCAAAAGGTAGCGCCATCGGGGTCGATGGTCATACCGGTGTAGTCGCCCCAGCGATACGGTCGCGATGACTCAAAGGAGTGATAGCTGACCTCGCCGGCCTTGAGTTCAATCTCGCCCTGTAACGCGCCATAGGGATCGTCTGCCTGGCGCCCGGTGACCCAGATACCAGGATGCATATTCGCACTTGACTTTGTGTAGCCTATTGCCATGTCGCCGCAGCGGTTGACCGCCAGGTCGGGGAAGGTGCGATGAGCATCGTTGGAGGCATAGACTGCCGTGCCCGCAGGTCCAAGCGAGGCGTCGGATAGATCAATTTGTGCGTAACGGATGCAGTTGACAGTGCCGGCGCCCGGATTACAGGCTACGGTCATCGTCGTCCAGCCATAGCCATTGCGATATTCAAAGTCCAGTGGTCGATGGTCATTGGCCTGCAGGTCGTCGCCACCTTGCTGAGGCACGCTGATGGGGAAGCCGTACGAGCCAAGGTCAACGGTCCCTACTATGTCCAGCACGTTTGAATCAATGTTCCAACGGACGAGGTGATACGTCTGTCCGTTGAATGGATCGGTCAGGATGTAGTGGTTGTTGCCATACGAAGGCCAGGCGCCGGAGCTTTGCCCGTGCAGGTTGAGCGGTTGGGGCGTGCTGTGGCTGCTGCTCAGGCCCCGCTGAACGGCCGATACGCTGTTGCCGGCGTAGAGATCAGATTTGCGGAAGGCGAAGACGCGTCCTTCGATGAAGGAGAAAGCGTAGCTGAACATATTGCCGCCCACGACGATGTAATTGTCACCGACGCCGGCGTGCGGGAAGTCCAGCCAGGTGGAGCCGTTGTTCAGAGGGAAGAAATACTCGTTCCACTGGCCCAGGGGATCGTCGCTGCGCGAGGCCAACACGCAGTAGCCACCGCTGCTTGATCCGGGGCCTTTGTCATAGGCGATGAACCAGCGATTTTCTTTCTCGTCGTACAAGACGTTAGGGTCGTAGAGGCCGCTCTGGCATATTGACTGCGAGAAAAGGTTTGCCGCGTGCAGAGGGCCGAGCAGCGCGTTGCCCGATTTGTCGTAGATAGCCGCAGCGACATTGACCACAGCGATCAGATGCTGTGGCCCGACGGCGAGTTCGGGATCGGGCGGTACGGATCCACCATTGTCCGCACTGTAGGGGATGGCGTCAAAGCTGGCGCCTCGCGCGGGCGCGGCGACGGATGGCCCGCTGGTCGCCTGCTGCACTTCAGGCTGGGGAGCAAGCTGCCGTGACAGCTGCTGGCGGGTGGCTATCTCCGCTTCAGAAATGATCGATTCTTTGTCCAGGTCGATTTCGCCCTGCAGCCACTGGTAATACATACTGTCCGTTTCGTCGGTATGTATCTCAATGTTGCGGAAGTCGACGGTAACCGGTTCCACGGGGTCGTGGACGACACTCTCTCCCACAACTACGTCACCGGATCCCTGGATGACCCCGCTGCCAGCGGGCGCCAATGCCTGAACAAGCGCTCTTTGCCGCGCAGTGCTCTCTGGCGTGAGCGCGCCGGGCCGGCCCAGAAGCCAGACGCCAACCACGGCGATGGCCAAAAGTACGCTAGATTGCCCTAACCTACGAGCTGACATATGGACACGATTCCTTTATTAACCTATATATATGAATGAACGGGAGAATGTCGTACTTTACGGTTTGGACCGGCAGAGCAACAGGACTCCTCATTGTTTAGATAATTGTAGCATTATAACAAATAGGTAGTCTATACGGTACGAGATGCGAATGGCGGGAGTGCGAAAATGTTGTGATCGGGCCGGTCTCCTGACCGCGCCCGCACAGTGGCTCGGTGGGGACACCGACCACAGCAATTCACAAATCTTTAGTGCTCCCCGAATGGCCCTTGCCGTTCACGGATATTTTACGTAAACTGTGCACCATGGATAGAATTGATTTTCGTTCCGATACAGTAACATGGCCCACGGAGAGAATGCGTGAGGCCATGGCGCGCGCCCGGGTGGGGGATGACGTGTATGGCGAAGATCCCACGGTCAACGAGCTGGAAGCGCGGGCGGCGGAGAAAGTGGGTATGGAAGTGGGGCTTTTCGTGGCCAGCGGCACGATGGGCAATCTGGTCGCCGCCCTGAGCCACGCCGGGCGCGGTGATGAGGCGATTGTGGGACACGATTCGCATATTGTGTCGTGGGAGGCGGGCAGTATTTCGGCGTTGGGCGGCATTGTGCCGCGCCCCTTGCCCACCGACGACCAAGGTCGCATGGACCTGGACGCGATAGAGGCCGCGGTCAACCCTGACGATCCGCACCTGCCGCCGAGCCGCCTGATTTTGTTGGAAAACAGTTATGGCGCGCGTTACGGCTATCCCATCGCGCCGGACTACTTCGCCGGTGTGCGCCAGGTTGCCGACCGGCACGGCCTGTCGGTGCACATAGACGGCGCGCGCCTGTTTAATGCGGCGGTGGCTCTGGGTGTGGAGGCCGGCGCCATCACCCAACACGTGGACTCGGTGACCTTCTGCCTGAGCAAAGGCCTGTGCGCACCGGTAGGGTCTGTGGTCTGTGGGTCCCAGGCGTTTATTGCCCGCGCGCGCCGCATGCGCAAAGCGTTAGGCGGCGCCATGCGCCAGACAGGCGTTCTGGCGGCTGCCGGCCTCGTGGCCATGGAAGGGATGGTGGAACGCCTGGCGGACGATCACCGGCGAGCGAAGCGGCTCGCCGATGGTCTGGCTCAGATACGGGGTATATCGGTCGACGCGGACATGGTTCGCACCAACATCGTTTTCTTTACACTCGACGATGACGTACCATACGATAGAGGCGACATCATCGAGCATTTACGGCGAGAGGCCAATATTTGGGTCGGCGGCCAAGGCCGGCGATATTTTCGGGCGGTCACACATTACTGGCTCGACGATGACGACGTCGATTGCTTTCTAGATACGTTGCGCGCCGGGCTCACCTAGCGGCTAGACGGGATAGTTACTGTTGAAATGCCGCCACTGCTTATGGTGGCGGGGCTTCAGCAAACGTTGTGTAACAGCCAGACTGTTTTAGCCGGCAGGCGCCTGGTCCAGAGGCACTATCATGTCTGATTTAATCGGTCGCAAGATTGACCATTATCGCCTCGAGGCGATGCTGGGCGACGGCGGAATGGGCACGGTGTACCGGGCCTATGACGTGAAGCTGGAACGCCACGTCGCGCTCAAGATGATGCACCCGCACTATGCCCGTCGTCCGGAGTTCCGCGCGCGCCTGCAGCAGGAGGCCAAGACCCTTGCCTCTCTGGACCACCCCTCAATCGTGCGCGTTTTGGATTACGGCGAGAATCACGAGTGGGCCTATATTGCCATGGAGTACGTGGACGGCGGCAGCCTGCGCGCACACCTGCGCCGCCTGCAGGAGCGCAAGCAGTACCTGCCCCTAGAGCAAAGCCTGCAGGTTGGTTTTCAGATCGCCGACGCGCTGGCTTACGCGCACGAGCGCGGGTTCATTCACCGCGATGTCAAACCCAGCAACATCATTCTGAAACGCCTTAGCCGGCCGGAGGAGGCGGGCGAGTACCCCTTCCGCGCAGTCTTAACCGATTTTGGCCTGGTCAAACTGCTGGAGGGGGATAGCCTGACACAAAGCGGCACGACGCTGGGCACGCCGGCCTATATGTCGCCCGAGCAGTGTGAGGGGCAGGAACTGGACGGGCGCAGCGACCTGTACTCGCTGGGCGTCGTTCTCTACGAGCTGTTGACCAATCGGCTGCCTTTCCACTTTAATTCCTTGGCCGAAGCTATCGCGGCGCACATGCGCGGAGAGATGCCGCCGTCATTACGTGAGTGGCGCCCGACAGTGCCATCGGCGGTCGATGCCATCGTGACCAAAGCGCTGGCCAAAGATCCGGCGGAGCGGTTTGCCGGCAGTGCGGAAATGGCCACTGCCCTGCGCAGCGCCGTGTACTCCCTTTCCGATGTCCCCACCCGCGTGTTGCCCGAGGTTGACCGCGAAGCGCTGGCTGGGGAACCGGTGGAGGATGTGCCCCAGGGCTACCGCCTGCTTATCGCCACGCCGGGATACGAAGAAACAGAGGTACCCCTGGTGGAGTCTCTGCTGACGCTGGGGCGCGATTCGGACAACGACGTGGTGCTGCCGGCCGACGGCGTCTCGCGACATCACGCCCAGGTGCGAGCCACCACAGAGGGATGGTCCATAGTTGATCTGGGCGGCGTCAACGGCACGAAACTGAACCAGGCGCAACTCCGCGCCAATGAACCCGTGCCCCTGCGTCCCGGCGACAAGGTGCGCATTGGCTCCTATGAGCTGACGCTGGTGGGGCCGCAGGAGCAGGCCACGGAAATGGCTGCGCCGGTAGCCGAGCGGCCCACGCCGCCGCCGCAGGTCAGCACACCACCGCCGCAGGCGCCCCTGGCGCTGTTCCTGGCGCGAGACAGGGTGGCGGTAAGCCCGGGCGAGCGCGCGGAATTTAACGTAGAGATCGCCAATCGTGGTCAGGTTGACGACCGCGTGACGGTTGGCGTGGAAGGGCTGCCCGAAGAGTGGGTCGACGCGCCGGATGAGTTTATTCCGGTGCCGGTGGGCGAAACGGTCCCCGTCTCAATCGCGATCCAGCCTGCGCGAGACACAGACATGCCTGCCGGACGCCAGCGCTTCCGGGTGCGATTGCGCTCGCAGCAGTACGGCGATGCTGCGCCGTCGCTCACCGCGTCGCTGATGCTCGGGGCATTGGAGTCCTTTGAGGCCAGCCTCTCGCCGCAGGTGTTGGAGTTGCCTGGTGTGGTGCAGGTATCCCTGCGCAATGTGGGCAACGCGCCGGCTACGTTTAGTGTGACGGGCAGCGACCCCGATCAGAAGATCCAGTTTATCGGCGAGCAAGGGCGCATCCGCTTGGAGCCGCAGCAACGGGCTACCGTGGAACTGGAGCTTGAGGCGCGGCGCCAGAACTGGTTTTCGGCTAGCGATCCCTATCCTTTTGCCATTGACGTGACCAGCGGCAGTGAGCGCAAACGGCTGCCGGGAGAGGCGGAGGTGCCTCCCCTGGTTCCCCCCTGGGTATCGTATGCCACCCTGACGTTGGTGGTGTTTATTTGTGTTTTCTCCTTCCTCTTTCTGGCCTTTGGCGATCGCATCGGGAGCCGCGGCGGTGCGGCTGCCACGCAGGCGGCGGGTACCGCCACAGCAATGGCCGTCGCCGATCTGCAGACGATCGTGGCGGCGACGGCGACAATTGACGCGGCTACGCGTATGGCCATCACTCCCACTACCACGGGTGACACCGATGGAGATGGCCTGAGCGACGCGCAGGAGGCGATACTGGGAACGGATCCGGAAAACCCGGACACAGATGGGGATGGGCTCCTGGACGGCGAGGAAGTGTTGATCTACGGCTGTAATCCGCTGATGCGCGACACGGACGGCGACTTCCTCAATGATTGGGACGAGGTGCACATTTATGGCACGGACTGTAGCAATCCGGACACAGACGGAGACGGCATACCGGACGGCGTAGAGGTGACTCAGGGAACGGATCCGCTGGTCCCGGATAATGTGACACCAATAGCAACGTTGACGCCTTCACCGACCAGCGAGGTCGAGCCCACGGCTACTGCGACGACGCAGCTGACCGAGACGCCGACGGCACAGCTGACTGAGACGTCGACGGCTACCAGCGAACCGACGGTCACGGGAACGGCGCCGCCGACGGCTACGCCAACGCCAACCCCCGAACCTACGTTGACCCCAACGCCATCTGTGGTTCCCACCGATACGCCGACGCCGACGGCCACTCCCAATCCGGTGATGGCCTGCGTCGACGATGCGCCGGTAATTGACGGACAACTGAACGAAGCGGCCTGGGCGGCGGGCCCCACGTTCGTCATTCCCGAAACCGATCATATGGTGCGCACTTTCCTGGCCAAGGGCGGGGACGCGCTGTTTTACGCCTTCCAGATTGAGGACGCCACGGTCGATGACGAGGACGCGGTACGACTGTACATAGACGTCAATCGCAATGGGGGCGATCCCGATCAGCAGGACCGGCTGATCGAAGTGCAGCGTGATGGCACGCTGACCGTGTTCCGCGGCATCGGCAACAATTCTGACGGGCGCGATTGGGAGCCGTACGTGGACGATGCGCTGACGGTGCGCGTAGGCGCGCCTGCACTCAATCAGTGGGTGGTCGAGATGGCCGTGGACACTACCCAAGATATGGGGGCGTTGGCCAATCCCTATGGGCTGATGCTGGAATTCTTCTTTGGCGATGCGGCTGCGGCGTGGCCGGAGGACGCCGATACGACTGAGGCGGCGACGTGGGTCAATATCGACAACCCGCCCTGTCCATAGCACTCAGCGAACCGCAGGCGTACCAGGGTCATAGAAAGGGATCCTCCGCCTATATCAGAGAAGGCGGCTACCTTCGAGTTGTAGGAGCCACGCTTTGGTTTCGACGCCGCCGGCGCCGCCATATCCTTGCAGGCCGCCGTCGGTAGCCAGTACGCGGTGGCAGGGAATCACCAGCGGGATGGGGTTGGTTGCGTTGGCGCGGCCTACGGCGCGGGCGGCCCCAGGTTGGCCAAGCTCGTCGGCTATTTGTTGGTAGGTGCGCGTCTGACCGTAAGGAATAGAGCATACCTGCTGTAGCGCCGCGGCCTGAAAGTCGGAGAGCACAGCCCAGTCAATGGGCACGTCAAAGTCGCGGCGCCGACCGTCAAGATACTCGACCAGCTGGCTCAGGAGGGGGCGCACGCGGTCCTCGTCCAGCGCAACGTCAAATCCGCGCAGCTGCTCGCGCATTTCGCTTGCGGACGATCTCATGCGCACCATCATGAGCCCATCCTCAGAAAGCGCGACCCAGAGGGGGCCCAATCGCTCGTGGTCCGCGCCGCCGATCCACACTTTTTTCTGACTCATATTATTTCTTCGTCCTTCCACGTCTAACGTGTGGTCTGCGCGTCATAATAGAACGAGCCGGGAAAGTCGCCTACTTCTTTCTTTTTTGCGCTCCATTCCTCAATTTGCAGCCGGTATACGGCGGTGCGTTTCAGCTCCTCGGCCACCGGCGGCCGGTAGTCGCGGCCGGGCTGCAGATGGGGAAAGTATTTGTCCAGGAGCATTTGTAAGGCGCGGGTGGCTTCCTTCTCGTCGCGCACGATCGCTGCAGCGCCGAAGGCCACGACGCCGGCATACTCCACGCTAAATTCCAGGGCCACATCCGCGGGCAGCAGACGGCCCATCTCCGTCGTCGTAAAACAGACCCGCGCGCCATCCCCCACATTAGCCGGCGTGCGCCCGGTTCTGGCGGTGTGGAAGAAAATGGCGTGAGCCTCGGCGTCGTAGACGAAGAGGTTGCTATTGATGAACGGCTGCCCATCCTGGACGATGGCGAAATGGCCGTACGCGGCACGTCCCAGGAAGGCGCGGATCCACTCTTCGTCGTCAATGGCGCGGTCGCTGCGCCTGATATGGGTGTGGCATAACCGCTTGTAGTCTCGACTCATTCCCTGCCACTTGCCGGTTCCGTTTCTGCCGGCGCAAAGAAGACTAACACCGTCAGCGCTTCACTGATGCTATGAAAATAATGCGGCACTTCGGCCGCCACGTAAACCACACTCCCGGGCCGCACAGGCCGGTCTTCACCGTCCACGTTAAGCTTGGCGCGGCCCTCAACGACATAGTAGACTTCATCCTCATTGTGGGGATTCTGTGGATCCTCGCCGCCGGCCGGTAGCCGGTAGAGGCCCATGCTCAGATCTGGCACGCGCAGGAACTCGAGATAAAGTTCGCCTTGCTCGCCGTGCGCCTCAATGAGGTCGTTCAGTTCAAAAGCCTGCATCTACCTGGGTTCCCTCCGTAGCTTTCTGTGCAACGTCACTGTTTGTCTGCCAATGGTAGCGCTTCTGACTCTACCATAATTGTAGCAGCCATAGGGCTACGGCGCCCAGAACAATGGTCAGGAGTACATTCCTGGTGCGCCAGGCCACAAGTACGGCGACTATGCCTGCCAGCAGCCGCTCGTTGCCCAGCGACAGGTCGATGTAGCCGGCCGGGCGCAGCAACTCAGGAAAGATGATGGCGGAGAGGACGGCCGGTGGCACGTACTCCAGCCCTCGCCGCAGCAGGGGCGGAAGCGAGTCATGGTCCAGCGTCGCCAGCGGCACGAGCCGCAGGAGGTAAGTGATCAAACCCATGCCGATGATAATGAGCCATAGAGTTAGCATGACTGACCTACCTTCGCGAATCCAGGAGCAGCCCCGCGCTCACACCGGCCAAAGCCGCAGCGACGAGGCCCAGTTGATGGGGGAGTGGGGCGGCGACCAGAGCCACCGCGCCGGCAACCAGCGCCGCGGCTACGTCGGCGCGATGTTTCAACGCGGGCACAACCAGGGCGATAAAGGTCAGCGGCAGCATGAAGTCGAGGGCCCAGCTCTGGGGAAGCTGTGCGCCGAGGAAGACGCCAACGGCCGTGCTGGCTTGCCACACGGCCCACAACGTCAGCCCGGCGCCCAGGAGATACCAGTGTTGCGCCTCGTGGTCGTCATCGTAGCGAAAATGGAGAATAGCAACGGCGTACGCTTCGTCTGTCAGCAGGTAGGCCAGCAGCCACTTCCAGCCCGTCGACAATGGTGTGAGGAAGGGCCCCACGGACGCGCTGTAGAGCACGTGGCGCACGTTGATGATAAAAGTCGTGAGCAGCACGATGCCCGCCGGGGTGGCGGCGCCGATGAGCTGCACGCCGATAAATTGTGCTGAACCGGCGAAGACGATGAGCGACATAGCCTGGGCCAGCAGAGGCGGCAGACCCGCCGCCAGGGCCAGCGCGCCGAAAATCATGCCAAACGGCGCCACGCCCACGGCGATGGGGAGTTCAGCCTTAATGCCATCGCGCAGCTGGCGGAGATGGATGCGGTTGCCGGTGGATGAGGCGAGGTCAGACACAGGCGCAGATAATAGCCACAGCCCGGCCTTCGCGCCAACTGTTTTCGGTCGTAAGTGTGATCCTTAACGCTCCTGTAACGGGCGCCAGCGGCGGTCGCGCCGCCCGCTGTAGGTAGAGCTGGGACGGATCAGGCGCCCCCTGCGCTGTTGTTCGAAACAGTGAGCTATCCAGCCCGGCAAACGGCCAATGGCGAAGGTAGGGCTGAAGAGATCGTTATTGAGGTTAAGCCCATGTAGCAGCAGGGCCGTATAAAACTCCACGTTGGTCTGCAGGTTGCGCCCCGGTTTATACTCGTCCAGCAAACGCACGGCCGTTTCCTCAACGTGGCGAGCCAGCTCGTAGAGCTCGGTCATCCCGTCCTGCTCGCTGGCTTCATACAGGCGGGCCGCGGCGCGGGAGAGGACATCGGCGCGTGGGTCGCGCACCTTATACACGCGATGGCCGAAGCCCATCAAGCGCTCGCCGCGTTCCAGCTTGGCCCGCAGATAAGGCTCAGCGCGGTCCGGCCGCTCGATAGCAAAAACCATGTCCAGCGCCGGGCCCGGTGCGCCGCCGTGTTTCGGTCCCTTCAGCGCGCCAATGGCGCCTACGATGGCCGAGACGAGATCCGAATCGGTGGAGACGATGATGCGCGCCGTAAAGGTAGAAGCGTTGAGGCCATGATCGACGACGCTAATCAAGTAGGTGTTCAGAGCCCGCACCTGCGCCGGGGTGGGCCTGACGCCGTGCAGGAGGTAGAGGTAGTTAGCCGCGTGGCCCAACTTCGCCCTTGGCGCCAGCGGTTGCTGTCCCTGCCGCAAGCGGTGGTAGGCAGCGACGATGGTAGGGAAACGTGCAAGGAGACTCAGGGCGCGTGCTTCCAGCTCGTCTTCGACATCAAGATCGAGGGTCGCCGCAGCCATGCGCAGAGCATCCATCGGCGCTGTTTCTTTGGCCGCGGCTGCTTCCAGAAGCTGCAACGTAATCGACGGCAGCGAGCGACGATGGGCAATCTTGTCGTGGAACGTTTGCAGTTGCTCGCTGTCCGGCAACTCGCCGTGCCACAGGAGATAAGCAGCTTCCTCAAAGGAGGCGTTTTCCGCCAGTTCGGCCAGGGCAAAGCCGGCGATGATCAGTTCGCCCTTCAATCCATCCACGCTGCTAAGCGCGGTGTCGGCGGCGATGACGCCTTCGAGGCCTGAGATCAGGTCAGGGGTAGTCATGAAACCTCCGTCGCAATCTAACAGTTCGTGTAGCGAAAAGCATGACACAGAGACCGCGGAAACGGCGCGGAAGAACTAAGGCGGTCTCTCTTAAGTCCTTTGTCAACTCTCCGGGTATCCTTTGTCACCGGGTTTTTCACAGGATGCAGGTTGTTACTTGCTACAATTATTCTATAATGGTCATCAAGCTTGTCAATATTGATTACTAAATCAATATAAATAGTGTCGGGGGACTCAAATGGATGGAAAGCAATACCTCACAGCACGAGAAGCGGCCGAAATGTTGGGTATTAGACGGGCCACCCTGTACTCCTACGTAAGTCGCGGTCTAGTGCGCTCGGAGCCAGCCGAAAGGGGAAAACGCACGCACCGCTATCATGCCCAGGACGTGCGGCGATTGTTAGAGCGCAGGCAGCAACAGCGCGATCCGGCGGCGGCGGCGCAGCAGGCGCTGCACTTTGGCGCGCCGGTGCTGGAATCGTCGATTACGCTCATCGACGAAGGCTGCCTCTATTACCGCGGCTACGACGCCGTGCAACTGGCGCAGACGCGTCGTATGGAGGAGGTCGCCTCGCTTATCTGGCGTTCGTCGCTGGATGCGGGCTTCCGGGGTGATGAACAGGCTCCGGGCGGTACACCTCTGCGGCTGCCGGGGAACGCAGGTCTGACTACGGTGGCGCGCTTTCAGATGGCGCTGCCGCGATTGGAAGCGGCCGACGATGCAGCCTACGATTTACGTGCAGAGGCGTTGGCGCGAACGGGAGAGCACATTTTGAGACAGCTCACGGCCATTGCGGCGGACGCGCCTGTTGGGGAGCGTAGCCTGGTGCAGACATTACAGCATGGCTGGGGGCGCGAGGAAGCGGCGCACGGACGCCTGTTGCAGGCGGCCTTAATCCTGTGCGCGGACCACGAACTGAACGTTTCCTCATTCACAGCGCGCTGTGTGGCTTCGGCCGGCGCGACGCCATACCAGGTTGTTCTGGCGGGGTTGGCCGCACTGCAAGGGACGCGACATGGAGGACACACGGCGCGCGTGGCGGCCCTGTTGCGAGAAGTGCGGGAGCCATCGCGGGCGCGGCCCTCGCTGGCGGCCCGCCTGCGCCGTGGAGAATCAATTCCTGGTTTCGGCCACCCCCTGTATCCACAGGGCGATCCCCGCGGGCGACTGCTGTTACATATGGTGCGCGAGGCCTTCCCACAGTCGGCCGCGGTTGCCCTGGCAGACGCGGTCAGTCAGGCGGCGCAGGCGATTATCGGCGTTTTGCCTACCGTCGACTTTGGCCTGGCGGTGCTCGCCGAGGCGCTTGACCTGGATGATGATGCACCGCTCACCCTGTTCGCTCTGGGCCGCACGGTGGGCTGGATTGGACAGGCGATTGAACAGTACGAGTCGGGACAGATAATAAGGCCGCGCGCTCGCTACGTCGGGCCGCTCCCCGATGCCTGAGCCTGCGATTCTTTATTGGCCAACCGTGATTCCCGACAGGCGTTCCAAAGCCTTGACCAGGGCGTGGTTGCCCTCTTCGCCCAGGCCATCGGCTTGCAAGGTGCGGTAATAGTGAAAGACGGTGCTGGTGGCGACGGCGGGCACGCCCATCTGGTCGGCGGCTTCCAGCACCAGGCGCAAGTCCTTTTGCTGAAGGTCGATGGTGAAGCCCGGGCGCCAGTCGCGCTCCAGTACCTGCGGCCCGCGGTTGCTGAGCATCCAGCTGCCGGCGGCGCCCTGTGTGACGGCGTCTAGCGTCTTTTGCAGGTCGAGGCCGCCGGCCTGAGCGAAGACGAGCGCTTCGCTGACGGCGAGCATGTTGATCACGACCAGGATCTGATTGACCAGCTTCACCGTCTGGCCCGCGCCGTGGCTTCCGACGTGGGTAATGGCCGAGCCCATGGCTTCCAGGTAAGGCATGGCGCGTTGCAGCTGCGCTTCATCGCCCCCGACCATAATGCTAAGCGTGCCGTTCGCCGCTCCTTCGCTGCCGCCGCTGATCGGCGCGTCCAGCATGTGCGCCTCTTTTTCGGCGAGCGCATCGGCGATTTCTCGCGTGGTGTGCGGGCTAATGGTGCTCATGTCGATGAGCAGGCTGCCGGGCTGAATACCGTGAATGACGCCTGCCTGGCCCAGGACCACGGCTTCTACGTCGGGCGTGTCGCTGACGCAGGTAATGACGATGTCGCATTCCCGGGCCAGCGCTGCCGGCGATTCCGCTGCCGCTGCGCCCGCCTCGACGAGCGGGTCCATCTTGCTTGCCGTTCGGTTCCACACGGTTAGTTCTGCACCGACCTGCAACAGATTCTGAGCCATACCGCTGCCCATTATGCCCAGGCCGATAAATCCTACGCGCTCTTCCATGTATCCTCCTTCTGTTGAACGCTGGCGTGGTGAGTGGTGAATTGTACGTGATTATTGTTGTGAAAGGGGAACGGTTGTCAAGTCCTGGGGGGGACAGTATCATTTTCCCATGCAGCATGACGTAGAATCGCGCCAGACAACGGCAACCGGCACAACCCGGGAAGAGGGAACCGAACAAAAGGTTCGCCTGCGAAGCGATCCCGACAATCCGGGCCACGAGGAGCACTCTGAGCGCGCCTGGCTGATTAGAGCCCTGACGTTACTACTGGTGGTCCAGGGCGCAGGTATGATAGTGCTCGGCACGCTGAATGTGGACGAATTGGGCAGTATCGTCGCCGTTTTGCGGGAAGATTATTTCTATGCCACGCTCCCGGTGCTGGGTGTGCTGGCCCTGTTGGCTGCGCTGGGATTCTTTACCTTGCGGCCGGGCGCCTGGGTCATCGCCATACTCGTACAGGCCCTCTCGTTGCTGTCATCACTCATTTATTACTTCGACCGTCGGCCACAAAGCTTCGTGCTCTACAGCCTCATGGTCTACAGCATCGTCATGGTCCTGTATCTGAACTATGCCAACGTCCCATCCGCCTTTCGCGCACAGCCAGGGACGAGGCGCTCGCTGGAGCAAAAGGATGAGCGATGAGCGATAGCCTTTCAGCGGACGAACAACGGGCGCTGCTGCAACGTTTCGAGCCCATCCTGCGCTTTACGCGTGGTGAAGAATTCTTTCCCATGCGTGTAGGTCCCTACCTGGCCAGTTCCAGCCTGTGGCAACAGCGTCCGGGCCGAGAGCCGGAATTGCTGGTACCGGAGGGCGATCTGAGCCGCGAGACACTGTCCGAGGCGCGCCTCGCTGAGTTTGGGACCGTACATTATCTAAAATTCATCACCCCTTTGAATCTGTCAGAGTTGGCGTCGTTTCGACTGCACCGGCTGCAGGAGGGGTTTTCCCGCCGCGAGCCGCGCGAGGCCTTCCGCGCCGGGCGCGGGCGGTTGGCGCGCGTGGGGTACGGGTCGCGCTTTGTGGATGCCCTGTTTCAACTGTCACTGCTGGCGCGAGGCCGGGTACCCGGCGATACGGCGGCTGCTGCGGCGCTGGCCTACCAACGCATCATGGAGCAGGATCCACATTACAATTACTACGGCCGGGTGATGCGTCAAAACGGCTGGCTGGCCCTCCAGTATTGGTTTTTTTATCCGTTCAACAACTGGCGCTCCGGCTTTTTTGGCGCCAACGACCATGAAGCTGACTGGGAAATGATCACCGTTTACTGTTCCGAAAGGGACAGCGGAGACGTGTGTCCTGAGTGGGTGGCCTACGCCGCGCACGATTTTGCCGGCGATGACCTGCGCCGGCGCTGGGATGATCCGGAGGTAGAGAAGGTTGGCGAGCACCCCGTGGTTTACGTCGGGGCCGGTTCTCACGCCTCCTACTTTATGGGCGGCGATTACCTGACAGAGTTGGAGCTGCCGTTTCTGATGCCTCTGGTCGTGCTGGCCGACCGCGTGGAGGAGTATTGGCAGCGACTCTTGCGACGTTATCAGTATCATGATGAATTGGGAGCCGAGGAAGAGCCGGCGCGACGGTTTAACTTCTTCAGGGTGCCATTTGTAGATTACGCGCGCGGCGACGGCGCGACCATTGGCCCGGGCCAGGAATGGGAGTGGGAGCCGCCGCAACTACTGAATCCGGTTCCCGGATGGGCATTACACTACCGCGGTCTGTGGGGCCTGTACGCTCGCGATCCTTTTTCCGGTGAAGACGCGCCCGCAGGGCCAGTCTATAACCGCGACGGCACGGTGCGCCGCGCCTGGTATGATCCGTTGGGCTGGGCCGGTCTGGACAAAGTGCCGCCGCCGGATCAGGCGCTGGCTTACGTGCTGGCCGAGAGGGCCGAGGTGGAAGCGCGGCGAAGCGAACTGGCGCAATTGATAGAGGCGCAGAGCGAGATGTTGGCGGCGCTGGGCGTGCGCACCCGGGCCATGCAGAACCGCCCACACCTGGAGGCAACGTATACGGCGCACGAGGAGCAAATTGAGGCGCTGTCGCAAGAGCTGGACGAGATGAAGGCCGAATTTGCCGCCGATGAGGCATTGTTGGAGGCACTGGACCTGTACGCCGACCGCCTGCGCGCCGGGTTACGCGGCCCGTTGCGCGGCCACATCCGTCGCGGCAAACAGCCGGCCAGCCGCCTCAGCCTGCGCTTCGGCCGTTTTGCCGAGATCTGGGCAGCCGTGAGCATCAGCGCGCTGCTCATTGCCTTCGTCTTGCTCTTTCTCCTCGCGCCACAATATCTTGGTTGGGGCCTGGTGGCGCTCATTTCTGTCTTTATCTTCATTGAGGCCGGCTTTCGCCGCCAGCTTCCGCGCTTCCTCAACGGGGTCAGCATTGGCCTTGCAATTATCGTCTCGCTGGTGCTCTTATATGAGTTTTTCTGGTCTATTGTCGTACTAATCGTCGTCGCCGTTGGCGCCTATCTGATGTGGGAGAATTTGCGTGAATTGTGGGCTTGAGGGCGAGCGCTCGTGAGACTCATTGTCCTGTTGCTGTTTTGGCTGGCCCTGTTTGGGTTGCTGTTGCGAATTTTACCGCAGGTGTGGGGCATCCCGCTCTACGTACTCTTTCTGGCCATCGCTTTGCTTTACCTGGCGCGCGAGCGGCGGCACATTGCAGCGCGGCGGCGTTCTTTGCAGGATGAACTGGAGGAGAATCGTCGCCAGCTGCGCCAAACACTGCGCGAGAAACGGGAGATAAGTGGCTGGGAGGAGGAGTGAGGATCAGACGCCGGTTAACAGCCCTTCGCGCTGCAGCGCCTCGTCAAGGATGCGGTTGACCAGCTCTTCATAGCTCCAGCCGGCGGCGCGCGCCTCAATACAAAGGTCGGAGTACTCTGGATTTAGACCTGGCAACGGATTAATCTCCAGAATGTATGGCCTGTTGCCGTCGTTCACGTCCAGGCGAAAGTCAACGCGGGCCACGTCCTGGCAGCCGGTGACGCGGAAGGTGGCTGCCGTCAGCCAGTTCAATTCCTCTACGATTTGTTCGTCAAGTGGGGCCGGACACAACCAGTAGAATTCGTGAACCAGCTCTGTCTTAATGCGGCTGGTGTAGATACCGGCTTCTGTTTCGTAGCGATCCAGGTCGATCTCCATCGGTGGTAGAAATGTAAGACCGCGCGACACCCTGGGCGCTTCCTCGTCCTCCGGCAGTCGCCAGGCCACAGGCTCCGTGAGGTTGCCAACCACACCGACGGTGATTTCGCGCCCTTCAATGAAACTTTCGGCGAGAATGGGCTGGTCGTAGCGCTCGATCTGTAGCCGTAGTTGAGAGCGCAATTGCGCTTCGTCGCGCACAATGGAGTCGGGGCTGACGCCCATACCGGTCCCTTCACGGCTTGGCTTGACGAAGAGGGGGAAGTGCATATCGGGGTCAAGGGGCTCGTTGGCGCGCTCAAAGACCTGGAAGGCGGGCGTGGGCAGATTATGATAGGCCAGCACGCGCTTGGTCATCGGTTTGTCCAGCGTCAAGGCCAGCGTCAGGAGGCGCGATCCGGTGTATGGAATGCGCAACATCTCCAGAATGGCCGGCACCTGCGCCTCGCGTGAGTCGCCAAAGTGGCCTTCACAGATATTGAAGCAGATATCGGGTCGCACGCGGGGCAGCGTTTCAGCCAGCGTGATGTCGCCTTCGAGGAAGGTGACCCGGTGACCGCCGGCGCGCAGAGCGTCGCTGATCGCTGCAATCGTTTCCTCAGAATCGAGGTCGTCCCAGCGATCGGGCGACATGTCAGGCCAGGTGGGGGCGTTCTTTCTCAAATTGGCGAGCAGGACGACGTGCATTGAGCCTCCTTCAGGAGCGAAAATCCTTTCTTGCCAGAGGGATTTCTGGATCAGGTGCGCAGCTCCACGATGTCTCCGTCATGAAGCACATGATCGCGGCCTACCATTTGCCCGTCAAAGACCCCGGCGCCCCACATGCGGGCGGCCTTGAGATTTTTGACGAAGTCCTGGTGGACTTTTGCGGCAAATGTCTCCACCGTACTCCCTCTCTTGAGGACAAAGGGCGCGGTGAGATCGGCCTCCCTCGCCGGGGGTTTAGAATAGACGCGGATTATCTCCAGCTTCTCGAAGAGGGTTTGTTTCAAGTGCTCGACGTTGAAGCCGCTCTGGAGCGAAACGGGTAATAGGGGCCACTCGCCTTCCAGCAGCTCACAGAACACCTCGAAATCCTCCTGGCAGGCCTCGTCGTCTACCTTGTTCACCAGTACCAGGAGCGGAATGGCGCTGACGTAGCGCTCGAACGTCTCCTGGCGGTACTGGTGGCGGGGCACGATGTTGTGCCGGCGCAGCAGGGCGATGCTCTCTTCGAGTTGCTCGATGGGGAAGTCCTGGATGTCGATGACCAGCAGCATCAGATCGGCGCGGCGAATGAGATCCAGCAGTTCCGGCTCCACATGTTCGTCGGAGAGCGGAGGTGTGTCGATGAGCTGGATCTGGATGTTCTCGAAGGGCATCATGCCCGGCGTCGGCTCCCAGGTGGTGAAGGGATAGGCGCCTACCTGCGGCGTGGCGTTGGTCAGCGCGTCTACGAGCGACGATTTACCGCTATTGGGCGGGCCGATGACGGCCACTTGCCCCGCGCCCTCGCGGTCGATGTGAAAAACCGACTCATGGCGGCTGACGGTCTTGGGCCGCTTCTTGGCCTTCTTCAGCTCCGACAGTTTGCGCCGCAAATCGGCCCGCAGATGGTCGGTGCCCTTGTGTTTGGGAACGGTGCTGATCAGTTCCTCAAGGCGGGTGACCTTTTCTTCGGGCGTCTGGGCCTCGCGATAGCGCTCCTCGGCGTCATAATACTCAGGTGGTAGGTTTGTCGGCATATCAATCTGGTCAGATGATTTGCATTTGCCAGGCAGACCGCCGCCGGTTTCAGGCGGCAGTCTGCACAAATACCTGCCCTATTATAACGCACATCGCGCGTAATTGGTGGGCTCTCAGGAATCTTCAAAGATGCGGTCGCCGCGATGCAGGCGGTAGGCGATGTCATAGGTCTGGCCCTGGGCGCGCACGGTGGGCGAATGGGCTGCCAGGTAGCGAGCCGCCGCGACCAGCATATGAACGCCCGCCTCCTGCCCGCGCAGCCGCTGAAACTGCGCGAAAGCGGCTTCTACCGTCTGGATGGTGTGGAAGTCCCTGTCTTCGCGTATGAGCAGCCGCCCCAATC
>DATHSI010000017.1:0-11560 GCA_035464315.1 Candidatus Sulfomarinibacteraceae bacterium | reverse complement strand
AACATATGGAACGTGGTGTCCACGTCAGGCGCCGCCGTCGTCACGGGATAAGTGACGACCGTGGCCCCGGCCGGCGCGATCAGTTGCGACGGGATGCTGGCCAGATCGTCGCGGTTGCTCTGCAGGCTGACCAGCGTGTCTTCGGGAAGCGCTCTTGTAAAGGTAATGATGCCCGTCGCCTCTTCGCCGCCGGGAACCGGGTTGGGATCGAAGACCAAAGACTCAATGCGTGGTTCTGGTTCTTCCTCCTCTGGCGTCGGCGTCGGGTCCGCCGGTGTGGCTGTCGGCTGCGGTGTGAACGTGGCAGTTGGTTCTGGTGTCGGCGTGGCGCTCGGTTCCGTCGTCGCCGTCGGCTCCTCCGCGGGTTCAGAGGTGGCCGTCGGCTCAGATGTCGGTGTGGCCGTCGGATCGGCGGACGGCGTGCAGCGGGAGAGCGTGACCTGCACCGACGAGACGCCGTCGCTGACGGTTACCTCGCAGGTACTTGACACAAACCCGTCGGCCTCCACACGAAATTCGCCATCGCCGTCAGCTTCATCGCTGGCAGTGGACTCTTGCGAGGTCACGGTCACCACGCCATCGGGCACAGCGCCCGTTCCCTCCACACGCAGCCCGCCGCCGTCCAGTCGCGCGCGATCGATCTCGATTGTGTCGGCAGCTGCAGAGCGAACGAACAAAAAGGCCATAGCCAGCAAGGCAATCACGGCCAGCCCCGAAAGGACCCGAGATTTTACGGTTGACACAGGCATCACTACCTCCTTTAGTCAATTACGTTCTCACTTCGTGAGTCGGGTCAGCCGCCCAAAAAGTAACGCCCGTTCATCGAGTCCGAGAGCTTATAAATTGCATCATCTTGCTCTTGGTCGTCAAATAATTGTTATCGGGAGATTGGAGACTGGAAATCAGAGATTAGAGATCAGCGATTGACGGCCGAATCTCCAATCAACCAATCTCCAATCTCCTCTAAATCCGCCCCTCCATCGTCTCCGCATATCCTGTCAGCTCAATATAGCCGGTCGCGCTTACCGGCTCTCCCTGCCACGCGCCGCTGAACTGCACCGCGCCTTCCCAGTAAGTAGTAGAGACGTTCAGCTCCTGGTCCGCCAGCAGAGCGCGGCCCTCCAGTTCCAGCTCCAGCGCCGGAATGGAGATGCGCCAGGCGGCGGGATAGGTCGCGCCGCTGTGCGGGCTTGTCCAGGTGCCGGTGACCTCCACGTTCCACTCGGAAAGCGGGATGTGCCGCGTGCTGCCGTCGGGCAGCACAAAGGTACCGCTGGATTCCGGCTGCAGCGCACCGTCCTCGCGCCGGATCTGGAAGAACATCAGCGCCGCGCCGTTGTCCAGTTGCAGCGAGAACCAGTCCCAGCCGACGGCCCCGGGGCTGAGGGCGCTGGTGCTGTACTCGTGATCCTTCCAGCTGAGGCCCGTGACCTGGAACTGCTGCCCGCCCACGGTCACCATGCCTTCCGTCTCCTGCCGCACGATGGAGTAGTAATAAGACGCGTTGCCCGGCTCCGGCCCCTTGGGGCTCAGACCCTCGTCGCCGTGCAGGATGGGCGGCAGCGTCTCCGTCAGCGTCAGGTCCAGCGTGGCCTGCTCACTTTCGGCAAACAGCCGCACCACCCCCGGCTCCACCTGGCGCGCGTACCAGTTCTCCAGCCACACGTGATACGGCTCCGCCCGCGCCCCGGCCAACCCCGCCGCCCCCCGCGAAAAGCGCTCCGCCGGGTAAAAGCCCTCGCCGTCAATGTCACTGACGGTGAAGTGGGCCAGGTAGATCTGGTCGGTGCGCCAGTCGGATCGGAGATTGGAGATTGGTAATTGGAGATTAATCTCCGATCTCCGATCTCCAATCTCTAATCTCGGATCTCCAATCGCCCTCCTGAAAAACGT
Organism: Candidatus Sulfomarinibacteraceae bacterium; assembly: GCA_035464315.1. Lineage (GTDB taxonomy): Bacteria > Chloroflexota > Anaerolineae > Promineifilales > Promineifilaceae > JAAYYY01. Next base: position 9,667 of record DATHSI010000017.1, on the reverse strand, counting down.
CAACTGGTAGCCAAACCGCCGCCCGTCCGCGGTCTGCAGGTTGCCGGTGTAGTACCACCACTCCGTCTGGTAGTCGGGGTGTGGGCCGAGGTCCTCCGGAAACGAAATCGCGCCCGGCTCCGTGGCGCGGGCGAAGGCGCCGGCGTCCTCCTCGGACAGCAACGGCAACAGCGACGCCTGCGCCGTCGCGTCCTGCCCGCCTCGATCCGCCCACCACCAGACGAGGCCGGCGACGACGATGAGAATGATGAATATCGGTAATAATTTGCGCATAGTTTATTGGTGTATTGGAGATCGGAGATTAATCCCCAATCTCCAATCTCTAATCTCTAATCTCTAATCTCTCCAAACCTACTCCTGCCGTATCGCCTCCGCCACCACCATCTTCCCCAGGCGGCTGGCTGGGTAGATGCCGGCGAGAAGGGCGGCGACGAGGGCCACGGCGAAGGCCTGCAGGAAATGCTGCGGCTGCAGGTCCATGCGCAGCGTCCAGCCGAAGCTGCGCACGTTGATCACGTAAATCAGGATCCAGGCCAGCACGTAGCCCGTGGGCATCGCCAGCAGGCCTGCCGTGGCGCCCATGAGGCCCGTCTCCAGCAGCGTCAGCCGCCACAACTGGCGCACCGTCATGCCCGTGGCGCGCAACACGCCCAGCTCCCGCGCGCGCTCCAGTTGCAGGCTCATCAGCGCGCTGAGCACGCCGATGAAGGCCACCACCGTCGCCAGCAGCTGCAAGGCGGCGGTGATGGCAAACGTGCGGTCGAAAATGTCCATGGCGTTGTCGCGCACGCCGGCGTTCGATTGCACCATCACGTCCTCGCGCCCGGCAAACGTCGCCTGCAGCTCGGCGACCACGGCATCCGGATCGCGGCCCTGGGCCAGAAAGAGGCCCATAGACGTCAGTGCCGGGTCGTCGAACAGCTCTACGTATAACTCGCGATCCATGAGCACGGTGCCCTGGTCGGACGAGTAATCGTACATCACCGCCAGCACGGGAAAATCGCGCAGGCCCTGCGCCGTTTGCAGCGTGATATCAGGTGGGGGCAACGGCAGGTTCTCGCGCAGCAGCAGGGGTTCGGAAATGATCACGCCCTCCCCCGCGTGCAGGCGCGCCCACAGCGTATCGCGCGGGCCGCGCACCCAGGCATAGGCCCGCTCGCCGCGTGACACGTCGCCGTCAACCGCCGCCAGCTCCAGCGGGCGCTCAAATTGCGGTGCGTTAACCTGTACGTTGCGCGCCGCCACTGCGTCCTCCACGCCGGGCCACGCCGCCGCGGTCTGCAGCACGTCGGCGGGCAGCGCGCCGCTGGGCTGGTTGGCCGTCAGCGACGGCGGCGCAAGGTAGACGTCGGCGCGCAACGTCTGCCCCAGCCAGGTGGAGACGGTCTGGCGGAAAGAGCCGATCATGATTGAAACGCCGACGATGACCGAAACGGCCGTCATCAGCGCCGCCACCGCCACCGAGGTGCGGCTGAGGCTGCGCACGATGTCCCGCGGCGCGAGACGGCCCAGCACGCCCAGCAGCCGCTCCGTCAGCGGCGCCACGGCGCGCATCAGCAGCACGGTCAGCGGCGCGGTGAGCAGGGCGAAGGCGATGAGCACGGCGAAGAGGCCGGCAAACGTTATGAGCAGGCTCACGTCGCGCAACCACAGCAAGAAGGCGCCCGCGCCCCCCAGCGCCGCCCAGGCCAGCACCAGCCAGGGCAACAGGCGGCGCGTGCGGCTCTCCAGCGTGGAGCGGCGCAGCGTGCTCTGCGGGCTGGTGCGCATCGCTTCATAAGCCGGCAGCAGGGAAGCGGCAATGGCCGCCGCCACGCCGATGAGCAGACCCTTGAGCAGCGTCAGCGGCGGCACAGTGACCTCGCGCACGTTGACCACAAAGTAGAAGTCGTTAATCGTCTGTGTGACCAGGCCCACCATACCCCGACCCAGCACCACGCCCAGCGCCAGGCCCAGCAACGAGCCCAGGAAGCTGAGGGCAATGGCTTCGCCCACAATCAGGCGGAACAACTGCCCGCGGGTGACGCCCAGCGCGCGCAGGATGCCGAACAGGCGGCGGCGCTGCACCACGCTGAAGGTGACGGTGTTGTAGATGAGGAACATGCCCACGACCAGGGCCAGCAGGCTCAGCGCGGTCAGGTTCAGCTCGAAGGCGGCGGTCATCTGCTGGATGGCATTGCTGCGCGCCTGCGCCGGCTCCAGGCTGACCCCGGCGGGCAGCATCTGGCGCACGGGCGTCAGCGCCACTTCGTCCTCGGCAATGAGGTCAATGTGGCTCAAACGGCCGGCCATGTCCAGAAGCTCCTGCGCCGTGGCTACGTCGCTGAAGACCACGTCGCGCAGGGAGCGGCGGCTGGCCTCGTCGGCGGGCTGCAGCAGGCCCACCACCTGCACGGTCACAGGCCGGCCCGCGGCGCTTACCGTCACCTCGTCGCCCAGCTCTACGGCGTGCGCCTGGGCCAGTTGCTGGCTGATGACCACGGTGTTGGGCCGGCTGAGGAAGGGGATCAGCCCTTCCAGGCCGCTCTCCTCCGTCTGGTTGCTCAAATAGTCGCGGAACGGCGGTTCGGCAAAGGGATCGACGCCCACCAGCCGCAGCGGCTGCCCGCCCAGCACGTCGGATTGCACGTAGCCTTCGACCACGGGTGCGGCGGGCCGGTAGCCCAGCTCCACGCGCAGGCGGCGGTAGACCTCCTCGTCCACGCCCGCCGGTCCGCCCACGATGCGGTGCGTGGTCTTGCCCGCTACAGCGTTGGTCGACAGCTGGAAGGCACGGCTGGCCGATTCGTTGGCCAGGTCAATAGAAACCATCATGGCCACGCCCAGGGCCACACCCAGCACGAAGAGCACGTACTGCAGCGGTCGCCGCCGCGCGCGCCGCCAGGCGGTGCGCCAGAGGGGGAAGGTGGAGGTGGTGGGGTGGGACATCTGGTCTACTGGTGTACTGGAGATTGGAGATTGGTGTATTGGGTGGTCTGGACGAGGTGGCCGTCGTGGATGCGGTAGACGTGGTCGGCCAGGGGCGCGACCTCGGGGCTGTGAGTGGCCATGAGCAGCGTCTTGCCCGCGTCCTGGGTCAGCTCCAGCAGCAACCCCAGCACGCGCTCGCCGGTGTCCTCGTCCAGGTTGCCCGTGGGCTCGTCGGCCAGCACCAGGTCCGGGTCGTGGGCCAGGGCGCGGGCGATGGCCACGCGCTGCTGCTCGCCGCCGGAGAGGCGGTCGGGGAACGTGTCGCGACGGTCGGCCAGGCCCACGCGCTCCAGCAGATCCATGGCCCGCGCCTCGACATCGCGCCGCGCGCCGCCGGCGAGCTCTCGGGGTAAGGTCACGTTCTCCAGCACCGTCAGGGTGGGTATCAAATTGAAGAACTGGAAGACAAAGCCAATATGGTCGCGGCGGAACAGCGTGCGCCGCCGCTCGTTGAGCTGTGTGATGGCCTGTCCTGCCACATAAACGTCGCCGGCGCTGGGCGTCTCGATGCCGCTGATCAGGTTCAGCAGCGTGCTCTTGCCGCTGCCGCTCTTGCCCAGCAATACCACAAAATGGCCGCGCTCAAAGGAGGCCGTCACCCCATCCAGCACCACGCGCTCCTTACGCCCCTCGGCAAAGCTCTTGTGCAAATCCTCCAGGTGCACGGCCGGTTCGGCGATATCGCCGCCGGCTCCCTGATTATTCTCGCGTCTCAACTTCATCCTCCCGGCGTTATCCTGATACAGTAAGGGAAAATTATCACAAACAATTATTAGAATGAGGGTAGAGAGGAGATTGGTTAACTGGAGATTGGAGATCGGAATCGATCCTAATCTCCAATCTCCGATCTCCAATCTCCAATTCACTAATCACCCAATCTCCCCTATAATCCTCGATCATGTCTCTACTACGAACCCTCGACCGCCGCCTGCGAGGGAACGTTCTGGCCAAGCTGGGATCGGAACTGATCGGGCGGGTGGCTACCTTTGGGCTCAGCCTGCTGATCGCCAACCAGCTCGGCGAGCGGGTGTTCGGCGCCTTTAACTACGGGCTGGCGCTGGCCTTTGTGCTGGCGCAGATTGCGGATCTGGGGCTGCAGGTGCTGATGGCCCGCGACGTGGCCGTGGGCGGGCGCCGGACGCAGCCGGCGGTGCGCGCCGCGCTGCGGCTGAAACTGTGGCTCTCCGTGCCCGTGCTGCTCCTACTGTTGCTGACCACCTCAGGGCGGCCCGCAGAGCAGCAGATCAGCTTCCTGCTGCTGGGGCTGGCCATGCTGGCCCAGACCTTCCTGGAGTTCGCGGCCTACGTCTATCGCGGGCAGGAGAAGGTGCTGGTCGAAGCGTGGCTGCTGGCCTCGGGCCGCCTGCTGACGGCGCTGGTGGCGGTGCTGGCGCTGTGGGCCGGAGCCGGGCTGCCCGGCGTGGCTCTGGCCTATCTGCTGGGCGCGGGCAGCATGGCCGCCTGGGGCCTGTGGCGGCTACGGCGCGAGGGCTGGTTTGACGGGAGCGGGGAGGAAACCGCAGACGGCGCGCCCGCGCCGCCCTACTCCCGCCTGCTGCGCCAGGCGCTGCCCCTGGGTATCGCCATCTTTCTCTCCATCGGCTACACGCGCTTGGCCATCTTCCTGCTAGAGTTTCGCCTGGGCGAGGTGGCCGTGGCGCAGTTCAGCGCCGCACAGCGGCTGGTGGAACCGACGCAGATCGTACCCGCCGCGCTGCTGGCGGCCGTCTTCCCCGCCTACTCGCACGCCCTGCACCACGACCCGGGCCAGGCGCGCCGGCTGGCGTTGGTCAGCTCCCTGCTGTTGGGTGCGGGCGGCGCGGCGCTCGCCGTCGTTTTCTGGCTCAGCGCGCCCTGGCTGGTGCCCTTTCTCTATGGCCAGCCTTTCGCCGACGCAGTGCCCGTGCTCCAGATCCTGGGCCTTTCGGCGCTCCCGGCCTACATCAACTATAATCTGACCCATGTCCTGATTGCCCGGGGGCAACAGCTTTATACAAGCATTTTCACGGGGCTCATGCTACTATTGCACGCCGGGCTCACCTGGCAACTGATACCCAGCTTCGGCGCCACCGCTCCCGCCATCTCCGTTACTTTTGCCGAATTAATCCTACTCTTATGTTGTACGCTGACCCTGCTGCTTACCGGACCCAGGCGACAGACGCAGTTGGCGAGCGCGCCGGCGAGTGAGTAACGACGACCCATGCAATCAACGGCCCCCACCGCGTTACAGCGGGCATCTTTCATAGCGCTGGCCCTGCTGGCTCTGACCCTGCCTTTTGAGATCGTCCTCTTCAGTGTGGGTCCGCTGGCGATTACCAGCGTGGAGTTGCTGCTGGGCCTGGTCCTCTTGCTGGCAGCGGCATTGGTCATCGTGCAGCGACGCTGGCGCCGGCCCGGCTGGTTGCGCCTGCCCCGCGCGTGGCTGTGGCTATTGGCCATCGCCGCTGCGGCTTTTGTTCTCTCCGCGCTGCTGGCGCCCACCCTGCGCGTCAACGCGCTGAAGGCCAGCGGTCGTTTGCTGGCGGGCATCGCTTTGGCGCTGGCGGTACCTCAACTAGTTTACAACCGCCGCCGGCTGGTCTGGGTCGCGCTGCCCCTGCTGCTGGGAACGACGGTCGCGCTGAGCGCGGGCTTTGTGGAGGTGGCCAACGGTCACATTCTGCCCTGGCTGGATCACTTTCGCGTCACGGCTACCACCGCCGGCCCCTTCCTGCGGCTCACGGGCAGCTTCGGCCACGCCAACCAGGCGGCCATGTTCCTGGAGGCCACCCTGCCCCTGCTGCTGGCCCTGAGCCTGCTGCTGTGGTCCGGCTCCGGCCGGCGCCGGCGGCCATGGGCCGCGCTGGCGGTCGGGCTTATCATCCTTTTATTTCTGCAGGGAGCCATCTACACCTACAGCCGCACCAGCGTCGTTACCGTTTTGGCCAGCAGCGGCGTGACCGCCCTCCTGTTGTGGTGGCGCAGCCGCCGCCACGAGCGGGCACATTCTCCCTGGCCCTGGGCCGGGCTGGCCCTGGCCATGCTGCTGGTCATCGGTCTGAATACCCTGTTCAATCCGGTGATGCAGATGCGGCTGAGCAGCGAGGGGGACAACGAATGGTACAACCTCAGCTTCCAGGCGCCCGAGGAACTGACCCTGGAGGCCGGGCGCACCATGACCACCACGGTGACGGTGCGCAACGAGGGCCTGCTGACCTGGGCCGACCGTGGCCCCAACGCCGTGAGCGTCGGCGGTCGCTGGTATCTGCCCGGCAATTCAAATAGCCTGGCCTTCGTGCCGCGCTGGACGCTGCCGGAGACGGTGCGACCCGGCGAGAGCGTGACCGTGGAGACACCGTTGCGCGCGCCGCCCCAACCGGGCGCCTATCGCCTGCAATGGGACCTGATCCAGGAAGACGTGACCTGGTTCAGTTATAAGAATGGTGTGAGAACCATGACCTCCATCACCGTCGTTCCTGCAGAGGCCAGGGCCACGCCCACGCCGGAGGAAGCATTAATGGACGCGGAGCTGGCCCAGGTGGTGGATGCGCCGCCGCAACTGGCGCCGATCCCCGACCGCCGCACCCTGTGGCGCGAGGCCGCCAGGCACTTTGCGCAACGGCCCCTGTTGGGCATCGGCCTGGACAACTTCCGCCTGCGTTACGGAGAGGCGCTGCAGGAGGGTATGGGGCAATGGAATCCGGACATACACGCCAACAACTGGTATATTGAAACCCTCGTCTCCGGAGGGTTGCTGGGCGCTTTGCCCTTTTTCGCTTGGGTGATATTATTGGGGATTTCCATGGTTCGCGAGCTGGGTTTCAGAAACGCGAGCCTATGGCAAGTAGCTATCGCTACAGGTCTTATAGCCTATTTTATTCACGGCCTGCTGGACTATTTTTTGATGTTCAATGATACAGGCATCTTGTTTTGGCTGTTGACTGGACTATGGATCAGCCAGTACGATGGTAGATAGTACGCGATCAGTAAAGGGAGAGCCATCGCCCCACCCATTCCGCCATCCCCTCTCCCGGCTATCACCCTTAAGGGTAAGGGTACTTTATGGCAGTTCGTATCGGTATTGATGGCACGCCGCTCTTGGGACAACGCTCGGGCGTCGGCTACTACACAAGCAACCTGCTGGCGGCTCTGCTGGAAAGCGAGCCAGAGTGGGAGTATTTGCTATACAGCAACCGGCCTCTGAACGGGCTGGAGTCCCCTCTGACCGCCGCCACGCAGGTGCCAGGCTACTTCCCTCGCAGTCGCTGGGTGTGGATGCAGACTGTGCTGCCGGGAACGATCCGCCGTAGCCAGCCCGATCTGTGCCATTTTACCAACGCGCTGGCGCCTTTGTGGCAACCGGCGCCATACGTGCTTACTATACACGACGCCTCGCTGTTCGTTTACGGGCACTACCACCCCCGCGCGCGGCATCTCACCATCCGGCTGATGTTGCCGCTGGTTGCCCGGCGCGCGGCATCGGTGATTACCGTCTCCGAGCACTCGCGGCAGGAGCTGGTGCGCGTATTGGGTCTGCCCGAAGAGAAGATCGACGTCATCTATGAAGCGGCGGCCCCGCACTACCAGCCCGTCACCGACGAGGCCTGCCTGCAGGCTCTGCGCGCCAAGTACCGGCTGCCGCAAGATTTCTTGCTCTTTGTAGGCACGCTGGAGCCGCGCAAGAATCTGACGCGCATCGTACGCGCCCTGGCCCAGGTGCGCGAACACGGCTACCCGCACGAACTGGTGCTGGTGGGACCGAAGGGCTGGATGATGGACGCCTTCGACCGCGAGGTCGAGGCGTTGGGCCTTGAGGACGCCGTGCGCTATCTGGGCTACGTGCCTCTGGACGACCTGCCGGGCATCTTTTCGCTGGCCACAGCCTTCGTCTTCCCCTCCCTCTACGAAGGGTTCGGCCTGCCGCCGCTGGAAGCGATGGCCTGCGGCACGCCGGTGCTCACCAGCAACCGCTCCTCGCTGCTGGAAATCTGCGGCGACGCGGCCTATCTGGTGGAGCCGGAAAGCGAGGAAGCTATTGCCGCCGGCCTCTGCGACCTGCTGAGCGACGCCGACCTACGCAGCACCCTGCGCCGGCGCGGCCTGGAGCGCGTGGCGCATTTCTCCTGGCAGCGCGCCGCGCGCGAAACGGCTGCCGTCTACCGCCGCGTGCTGAACGGTAACGGAGCCGCCTAAAGGTAAAAAGCTCGTAAGTTCCGCTTTCCCTGCTTGCAGCCCCCATCTGACTATGCTAAGATCTCAATCGAACCCTGCTGTGTGCGTGATGGGTTTCAAGTGTTGAGCCAACGTCTATTAAAAGGGAATTGGCTTACGTTGAGGCAATGCAGTAGCCTTCGGGCAAGGCAGAGTCCTCATGACAACATGATTCCCACCTGCGAATGCAGGTTCAACCGAGTCGCCCACACGGCATAGCGGGGCTGTTTTATACCATCACGTTTTCCGGCGCGAGCCTCTGACTGTCTTGTCAGAGGCTTTTTTGATGGGGATTGGAGATTAGACATTGGAGATTGGGGATCGGAGACTGGCAAGTCGGCCGCACTCTGATCTCCAGTCAACCAATCTCCCGTCACCACCGTCTTTCTCGTACAGGATTGATATGCTATCCTCAACAGCAGATAACAATCGCCCCGAATAGCAAGGGGCGCACGGAGCGGAGACATGCAATTACGAGAATTGGGAAAGAGCGCTCTGAGGGTCACCCCCCTGGGCCTGGGCCTGGCGGCGTTGGGCAGGCCGGGGTATATCAACCTGGGGCACGCGCAGGATCTGGGCCAGGAGTATGAGGTCGAGGCCATGGAGGCGCAGACGCACGAGGTGCTGGAGGCGGCCTGGGAGGCGGGCATCCGCTACTTCGACGCCGCCCGCTCCTACGGGCGCGCCGAGCAGTTCCTGGCCTCCTGGTTGCGCCGCCGGGAGATTGCGCCGGAGGACGTCACGGTGGGCTCCAAGTGGGGCTACACCTACACCGCGGGCTGGCGCGTGGACGCCGACGTGCACGAGGTGAAGGAGCATTCGCTGCCCGTGCTGCAGCGGCAGGTGCAGGAAAGCCGCGACCTGTTGGGCCGGCAGTTGGACCTGTACCAGATCCACTCGGCCACGATGAGCAGCGGCGTACTGGACAACGAGCCGGTGCTGGATGAACTGGCGCGGCTGCGGGCCGGCGGGCTGTGCATCGGGCTCACCCTCAGCGGTGAACGGCAGGCGCAGACGCTGGAGCGGGCCTTACAGGTGCGGCGCGACGGTCGCCTGCTGTTCGACACGGTGCAGGCGACGTGGAACCTGCTGGAACGCTCCGCCGGGCCTGTTTTGGCCGAGGCGGCTGAGGCGGGCATGGGCGTCATCGTCAAGGAGGCGCTGGCTAACGGGCGGCTGACCCCGCGCAACGAGGAGCCGGACTTCCGGGAACAGATGGCGCTGCTGAACGAGGTTGCCGGCGAGCTGGATACGACGGTAGACGCGCTGGCGCTGGCTGCCGTCCTGGCCCAACCGTGGGCCGGCGTGGTGCTCAGCGGCGCGGCGACTGTCGACCACGTGCGCTCCAACGCGCGCGCCGTTTCTCTGCACCTGGACGACGCCACGCTGGCGCGGCTGGACGCCCTACAGGAAGATCCCGCGGCCTATTGGCAGACGCGCAGCGAGTTGGAGTGGAATTAGAGTAATCCTCCCGGAGGTTTCCAGCGTTAAGCCAACCTCCGGGAGG
>DATHSI010000016.1:0-23387 GCA_035464315.1 Candidatus Sulfomarinibacteraceae bacterium | reverse complement strand
GGTTTGGGGCAGATATGTTGGGCAGATTTGCATATTTGCCTTACGAATGCCGGCCTTGACCAAGCACGGGAGCACTAAATATTTGTGAATTGCTGTGGCCGGTGTCCCCACCGAGCCACTTCGCGGGCGCGGTCAGGAGACCGGCCCGATCACAACATTTTCGCACTCCCCTCGGGCAATAAAAAGTTGACAGCCAATCGCGAGACTGCTATAGTGAGTCCAACTAAAAATCGAATAGGCGACTTCTTATCCAGAGAGGCGGAGGGACCGGCCCTATGAAGCCTCAGCAACCGCCACCAACCCGGGCACGGGAGCAGGTGGAAATGGTGCTAATTCCGGCAGAAACTTACCCGATCGGGTAACCTTCTGGAAGATGAGACGTGGTATAGCTGAAACAGATATGCCTCTTCTACACTTCTAGAAGAGGCGTTTTTTATGCGGCTCTTCGCTCTGGAGAAGGTGACCAACAGAGTGAAGAGCTTTTTTTTATGGAGGCAATGAAATGGTTGACGTCGTAGAGCAGGCTAAAGTTAAAACCGTGTTGGCCGAAAGAGGGTCAGGCCCCTCAACCCAATCAGTACACGGGCGACCCAACCGGCGCAAGGCCAAACCTGGCCACGCCCTGATAACACCGATTTCTCAGACTGCCACCTTTACTTTTGACGACACCGCCGACCTTTGCGCCTTCATGGAAGCGAAGATGTGGGGCACAGATCCGGAGATGGCCGAGCGCAGCGAATATGCGCGCTATGGCAACCCCACCGTGCGCAACGTAGAAGAGCGGCTGGCGATCCTGGACAACGGTGAAGCAGCCATGCTTTTTCCCACGGGGATGGCGGCGATCACCAACGTACTGCTCTCCATCTTGCCCACAGGCAGCCACGTCATTTTCACCGACGACGCCTATCGCAAGACGCGCAACTTCTGTACCACCTTCCTTAGTCGTCTGGGCATCGAGAGCACAGAGGTGCCTATGGGCGACTACGAGGCTCTGGAAGACGCTATTCAGGACAACACGCGGCTGCTGATCAGCGAAAGCCCCACCAACCCCTATCTGCGCGTCGCCGATCTGGAGCGCCTGGCCCAGATTGCGCGCCGTCACGGGGTGAAGACGATCATCGACGCCACCTTCGCCACGCCTATCAACCAGCGCCCGCTGGAGTTCGGCATCGATCTGGTCGTCCACAGCGCCACCAAGTATCTCAGCGGACACAACGATATCATGGCCGGCGTCGTTGTAGGCGAAGCAGGTCTGCTGCACGCTCTGCGCCAAGCCCAGGGTGTATTGGGCGGCGTCATCGACCCCCACGCCGCCTACCTGCTGGAACGCGGGCTCAAGTCGCTGGCCCTGCGTGTGGAGCGCCAGAACCGCAGCGCACAGACCGTGGCCGAGTACCTGGAACAACACGCCAGGATCGAAGCCGTCTGGTACCCGGGCCTTCCCTCGCACCCCGATCACACCGTGGCCCGCGACCAGATGTCCGGCTTCGGCGGTGTGGTGAGCTTCACCGTAGCCCCGCAAGGCGGCGATCCGCTGAGCGTTGCCTCGCGCCTCATCGATTCCCTGACCATCCCCTATATTGCCCCCAGCCTGGGCGGCGTGGAAAGTCTGATCGAACAACCGGCGCTCATGTCCTATTACGAGCTATCCAGCGAAGAGCGGTTGGCCGTCGGCATCAAAGACAACCTCGTGCGCTTCGCCCTTGGCATCGAGGATACCGGCGATATAATCGCCGACCTGGACCAGGCCCTGGCCCAGCTCTAAACAGATAACTCCCGAGGCATGAGGTAACTGGAGCCCCAATTCGCTGTTCTCCAATCTCCGGTCTCCATCTCAAAAGGAACCAACGACCCATGACATTAGTAATGAAATTTGGCGGTACGTCTGTGGGGAGCGTAGAAGCGATGAAACGCACGGCGGAACTCATCCGCCTGACCCGCGACGAGTGGGGCGACGTGGTCGTCGTGGCCTCGGCGATGGGCACCAAACCGGTGAAGGTCACCGACCTGCTCCTGCAGGGCGCCTATGGCGCAGCCGGCGGAGAAGAAGTTAAATTCCGCCAGGCGGCGCAGACGCTACGCGGCGCTCACCGCGACGTGATAGAGGGCTTGCTGTCAGGGGACGGAGAACGGCAACAAATCGCGCAAGAAATCGAGCGGTTCATCGACCGTTTTGAGGAGCTATGTCGTGCCGTCCTCGTGCTGGGCGAGCTCACTCCCCGCGCCCTGGACGCTATTAGCGCCATGGGCGAGCAGATGAGTGTGCGCATCCTCGCCGCTTACCTGCGAGAAACCGGCGACGCGGCGACAGCCGTGGATGCTACCGAGCTGATCGTGACCGACGCCAATTTCCAGGCCGCCACGCCACAGATGGCGCAAACCGCGCTGCAGGCAGGCGCCTGCCTCACCCCGCTCCTGCAAGAAGGGACCATTCCCGTTGTCACAGGATTTATCGGCGCTGCGCCCGACGGGACGACGACCACCCTGGGGCGCGGTGGTTCCGACTACAGCGCCGCGATCTTTGGCCAAGCGCTGCAGGCTGAGGAAGTCTGGATCTGGACAGACGTGGACGGCGTCATGTCCGCCGATCCACGCCTCGTTCCCGACTCCCGCACAGTATCCACGCTGAGCTATCGGGAAGTATCGGAGCTGGCCTATTACGGCGCCAAAGTGTTACATCCCAAGAGCATCCGCCCCTGTGTGGAAAACGAGATCCCGCTGCGCATCAAAAACACCTTCAATCCACAACACAGCGGCACCGTGATTGTACCCGATGAGCGCAACGGTCAGCGCGGCATGAAGGCGGTGACGGCAATTGAAGCGTTGAGCCTGTTGACCGTGGAAGGCAAAGGAATGATGGGAGTGCCGGGCATTGCCGCGCGCACCTTCGCCGCCGTGGCCCGGCAACGCGCCAACGTCCTGCTCATCTCCCAGGCTTCGTCGGAGCAGTCGATCTGCTTCGCCGTGCCTGCCGCCACGACCGGGGACGTGATCGCCGCCGTTGAAGAAGAGTTCGCCGTGGAGCTCGGGCGACGGGATATCGACCGTGTCTGGGCCATGCAGCCGGTGTCCATCGTTACTGTGGTCGGCAGCGGCATGCGCGGCACGCCGGGGATCGCCGGGCGCATCTTTGGCGCGCTGGGCGACAACGGGCTGAACATCATCGCCATCGCCCAGGGCTCCTCTGAGTGCAGCATCAGCCTTGTGGTTGACGGCGCGGATACCACGGCAGCGGTGCAGCACATCCACAGCATGATCTAGCACCTCGCTTTCAGTTCCGCAAGCCAACCTTATTCTTTAACAGATTGAACGCCGGTTAACTTTCAGTTGCCACCGGCGTTCAATTGTGATTTAACCTCTGGCGTACTCGCGGCTAAACGGTTGTTAAAATCGAAGTGAAGGCGGGCCAAGATCAAATTTAACGGCTTGCCTTGTTTTTAGTAGCTCTCCTCCCCCATAATCATTCTCCGTTATAGGCCCATCAGGGTAGAACAAGACGAAGTGCGATAGTCGGGCCGGCACGACCGTGACTTCGTCGATGGGCAAAATCAATTTCCACTATCTTTACCGGAGGAAACAACGATGCGATCTAGAGCAGGATTTCTGGTAACCATTACCATCAGCCTTATTTTGCTCCTGGCTGCCTGTCAGAGCGACACGACCACACCAACGCCGATTCCGGAATCGCCTGGCGTCGCGGATACCGAGACCGCGCCAGAAACAGAAACCGAAGCTGACGAAGAAAGCAACGACCAGGAGGTTGGGGGCTCGTTAGTGATCTATTCAGGGCGTAGCGAAAGCCTCGTCGGCCCTCTCATCCGTGAATTTGCCGAGCAGAGCGGAATCGACGTTCAGGAACGTTATGGGGGGACCGCTGAAATGGCCGCCACACTGCTGGAAGAAGGGGAGAATAGCCCCGCAGACATTTTCTATGCCCAGGATCCGGGCGGTCTGGGCGCCGTACAGAGCGCCGGGCTGCTGGCTGAGCTACCCGCTGACATTCTGGAGATGGTTCCGCCCCGATTCCAATCGGCGGAGGGTAATTGGGTAGGCATCTCGGGGCGCGCCCGGGTTGTCGTTTACAATACTGAGGCCATAGCCGATCCGGACACGGAACTGCCGCACGACCTGTGGGGATTCACCGACCCTGAATGGCAGGGACGAATCGGCTGGGCGCCGACGAATGGGTCCTTCCAGGCCATGGTCACAGCCATGCGCGCGGCCTGGGGCGATGAACAGACACGAGAATGGCTGCAGGGCATCCAGGCCAACGATCCCGTTGTCTATGAAGGCAACACCCCCATTGTCGCGGCCACCGCAGCCGGCGAGGTAGACGTCGGTTTCGTCAATCACTATTATCTATACCGCTTCATTGCCGAAGAAGGGGAAGATTTTGGCGCGCGCAACTACTTCCTCCCCGGCGGCGGGCCCGGCTCGCTGATCATGATCTCCGGCGCCGGCATCCTCAACACAGCGCCAAACCCTGACAACGCCGAGCGCTTCCTCAGATATTTACTCTCCGCTTCCGGACAAGAATACTTCGCATCGCAGACGTATGAATATCCGGTGGCCGAAGGGGTAGAACCTTCCCCGGTCCTACCGCCGTTACAGGAGCTTGACGATGCAGCCGTGGACATCGATCTGCGGGACATGAGCGATCTACGGGGCACCGTCCAGATGTTAAGCGAGCTGAACATCCTCCCCTGAGACGCTACGCAATTAACATAGGCAAGAGATGAGCGAGAGACCTGAGAGCAGCGCTACTCTCAGGTCTTTTTCTTTTGGGAAATATTGAGCAGACATGACAATTGTCACCCCGTACGCCGAGCAAATGCACTGTGAGAGGGTTACCCCAAGCCTTAATATAAGGTAAGCCTTAACAAAAGCGGGCCAACCTGGTACGAGTATGAAACACGAACCGTTCAACGAAAGCATCGAGATGTATCTGAAGGCCGTGCACGAGCTAGCGCATGGCGATGACATGGTGCCAATTTCCGGCCTGGCGCGCTGGCTTGGCGTCTCTACCGTCTCGGCAACAGAAATGGTCCACCGCCTGGAAGAACAAGGCTTACTGGAGCACAAACCATACCGCGGCATCCAGCTCACGGAGACTGGAAGCGAGCGTGCGGCCCAAATCATCCGCACCCACCGCCTGTGGGAGTGCTTTCTGGCCGACAAACTCCATTTGTCCTGGGCCGACGCACACGATTACGCCTGTCGCCTGGAACACGCCACCGCTGAGGCAGTTGTCGATGCGCTGGACGTCTTTCTCGGTCATCCCACAACCTGCCCGCACGGTAATCCGGTGGAACCCGGTCGAGCCAGCGATCAGGAGCAACAAATCATGCCTCTATCCGACCTGCCGGTAGGAGAGGGGGCCGTGGTTCATGCCATTCGACCTGAAAGCGCGTTGCTCCTGGACTATCTTTCGAACCACGGTGTGCGTCCCGGACAGGAAATAGTGCTTCAGGAAATCGCACCCTTCAGCGGCCCACTTATGGTACGTGTAGGCAGCGCTGTCCACGCTTTTAGCGAAGAAGCCGCCGCGCATATTTTCGTACTGCGCAGACCGGCGGAGGATAGTTCATAATCACAGATGAGATACTTCTTATGAGTTTCGACACCCTTATGCTTCTATTTACACCCGTATTGATGATCGGCGGCAGGCTGGGCGGCGGCAGGCGCCGCCGCAAGCGGGCCGGAAAGTGCCGGCCGTGTCCTGCCGGCGCGATCTGCCCCCTGAGCAACCTCGACGTTGGGCAGGAAGCATGCCTCGTTTGCACCGGCGCCAACAAGCGTCTGCGGCGCAGGCTGGCAGAGCTGGGGCTGATCCCAGGTGTCGAAATGGAAATTCTGCAGAACAGCGGCGGGCCAGTCCTGATCTCCGTGCGCGACTCACGGCTGGCAGTGGGCCGCGACACAGCCAGGGAACTGAGCGTCAGCCCCCTTCCAACCAGAGACTCAGAATGAAGACAATACGAGTCGCCCTCGCCGGCAACCCCAATTGCGGCAAGAGCACCATCTTTAACGCTCTCACCGGCTCCCGGCAACACGTAGGCAATTGGCCGGGGAAAACGATCGCGCGCAAGGAAGGATATGTCACCGTCGGCGACGTCACCTTGCAAATCGTCGATCTGCCCGGCGCTTACAGCCTCTCCCCATACTCGCCCGAAGAAAAGATCGCGCGCGATTACATCGTTGAACAGAAACCGGACGTCGTCGTCAACGTGCTTGACGCCACCAATCTGGAACGCAATCTCTATCTGACCACCCAGATATTGGAAACAGGCGCACCGTTGATCCTGGTCCTCAATATGTGGGACAGGTTAACGCGGCGTGGCTACCGGCTGGATATCGAGAAACTTTCCCAACGGTTGGGCGGCGCCATCGTGTTGCCTGCCGTCGCCAGCCAGGGCAAAGGCCTGGGACAATTGCGCCAGGCCATCATCAGCACAGCACAAGAATCTGACGGCGCGCAGAATTCAGGAGAAGAGCCAACGTATGGCAGCAACGGGTCAGGCATCCGCTTTCCCCGTACGGTACGCGGATGCCATTGAGCAGGAAATTGAGCGCCTGGAAGCGAGCATCGAAAACTGTCCAGAGCTGCGAACAGATTACCGGCCCCGCTGGCTGGCGATTCAACTGTTGGAGAATGAGCCGGACACGCTGACCGGCGTCGATCTCGCACACTCCAACGGAGTGGCGCAGACCCTACAAGAGAGCCGGCGCCGGTTAGAGAGTCACTACGAAGAGGATTTCGATCTGGTCATGGCCGGCCAGCGTTACCAACTCGTACACAAACTGGTTGACGGGGTGCTCACGGCGCCTACGGAGCGCGTCACCAACCACAGCGACCGGGTTGATCGCGTGCTGACCCACCCCTGGCTAGGATTGCCCGTTCTCCTATTCCTCATGTACATCGTCTTTAATCTGGTGCAGACGGTATCGGCCCCCTACCTTACCTGGCTCGACGGCGTGGTTAGCGGGCCCATCAGCCAATGGAGCACCCATCTGCTGCAATTGTCCGGCGCTCCTGCGTGGGTCACATCGCTCATCGTCGAAGGGGTCATCGCCGGTGTGGGCAGCGTGATTCTCTGTGTGCCCGGCCTCCTCGTCATGTACCTCTCGCTGGCTTTTTAGGAAGCCAGCGGTTATATGGCGCGCGCTGCTTTCGTCATGGACCGCCTGATGAACGTGCTGGGACTACAGGGCCAATCATTCGTCCCTATGATTCTGGGCTTTGGCTGCAACGTACCAGCCATTTACGCCGTGCGCACCATCGAAAATCGCACCGCGCGCATTCTGACCGGCCTGCTGATTCCTTTCATGTCTTGCTCTGCACGCCTTCCGGTTTACGTCATCTTCGGGCTGGCCTTCTTCCCACAACAGGCCAATCTGGTCATATGGCTCCTGTACGTCATGGGCGTGGTCGTCGCTGCAGTGGTCGGCGTTGTACTTTCGCGCACGCTATTCCGGGACACCAACCCCGGCGCCTTCGTGATGGAGATGCCGGCCTACCGCTGGCCCGCCTTTTCGGAACTGTGGCGTTATGCGTGGCGTCAAACGTCGGCGTTTCTGCGCAAGGCCGGAACTTTTATTCTGGCCGTTTCAGTGCTTTTCTGGCTGCTGCTCAACCTGCCCTGGGGCGTTGAAAATCCGCGCGATAGCTACTTTGGGCAGTTCAGTCACTTTGTGGCCCCCGTCTTCGAACCGGCCGGTTTTGGAGAGTGGGAAGCAAGCGGTCCGCTGGTAATGGGCGTGCTGGCCAAAGAGGCGGTTGTATCCTCTCTGGCGCAAATCCATGTCGGAGAGGCATCTGAGGCGCAGACAGAAACAATTGCTCTTGGCGATGGGTTGCGCCAGACCATCCAGGGCTTTGGGCTGGCAACTGTAGACGCCGGCAAAGCGCTGCTGGAAACGTTGACGCCGGGCTTCCGCCTATTTGCGGCGGAGAGTGCAACACACGATACGATGTTGACGAGAGCACTGAAACAGTCCTTCACACCGCTGGCAGCGTTCGCTTACCTGGCCTTTATCTTGCTTTACGTACCCTGCATGGCTACGGTCGGCGCCCAGATACAGGAGTTTGGCTGGCGCTACGCGATGCTGTCCGTGGCCATTATGTTGCTAGTCCCCTGGCTGGTGGCAGTTTCCATCTTTCAGGGTGGCCAACTGCTGGGCCTGAGTTGATAACCAGAACAGGACCAGGAAAAAAACAACGGTTATGTTATTTGAGATCATGAGGTTGTTCCGGGAAGCTGGCAATCGCCCTCTGACGCGGGAGGAGATCGCATCACGTGTGGATATTTCTCCCGACGTCCTGGATCATATGCTGCTGACCCTGGTCCAACGCGGTCGCCTGATTAAGATCGACGCTACCTGCGCCGGTTGTGACCACTGTCCCTTGCATAGAATATGCGGCGGCCCCGCGCTGGCTCCCAAGAGCGCGTACCTTCTCGACAGCAAACCACCACAGCACGCCCACCTTCAGCTGAATTTAACCTAGGTTCATTTTTCGCTTAACCTACCGATCATTTTCGGTTTTCCGGCCGTCAACTTACAACTTAACAAATTGTGTAGATTTTCACAGCACAGTTCCCCATAATGGACTCATGAGCGTTCGACCAATGGTTACCCAGCGCGCCCGGCGACAGGGCCTTCCCCTACCAGATGTAGGCAGTCGACTGGGCTGGAAGCCACAGTGGCAGCTCTCTTCCCTGTTGTTGCTGCTGGCGGCGCTGGCTGTTGGCGCGGCCATGTTGCTGCCCCCGGCGTACCTGTTGGTGCGCGCAGCGGGTGCAGGACAGGCGGCGCTCGAGATTCTGGTAAAAGGCACCACGGTCACCGCCTTTGTGAACACGGTATTCCTGGCAGGGTCGGTTACACTGGCTTCGGCGCTGCTGGCGGTGCCGCTGGCCTATTTGACCGTGGCCACCGATCTGCCCGGCAGGCGCTTCTGGTCGGTCGCCGCCGCCCTCCCGCTGGTCTTGCCCAGTTACGTCGCTGCCTATCTCATCGCCTCTATTCTGGGCCCGCGTGGATTGCTGCAGCAGGGTCTGGAGCCACTGTTGGGAATTGTGCGCCTGCCCACTATCTATGGGTTTCCGGGCGCGTTCCTTTCCCTGACGCTGATGAGCTATCCTTACACCTTTCTCAGCGTGCGCGCCGCGCTGAAACGCATGGACCCTGCCCTGGTCGAAGCAGCACGCAGCTTGGGCCACACGCCGTGGCAGGCGTTCCGCCGCATCACGTTGCCCCATCTGCGGCCCGCCCTTGTCGCCGGCAGCCTACTGGTTTGTCTCTACGTCGTGCGTGACTTCGGCGCCGTCTCCCTGATGCGCTACGACACCTTCACACGCATCATCTACGTGCAATACCGTTCATTCCTGGACCGCTCCCTGGCAGCTTCTCTGGCGCTGGTACTCATCGCCATGACCGCCGCTATCCTTTACTTCGAACTGCGCACGCGGGGCCGCGCCGCATACGCGCGCCGGTCCGTGGGGGCAGCACGGCGCGCTACGCCGGTGAAGCTCGGTCGCTGGCGCTGGCCGGCCCTGATTTTCATGGGCTCCGTTGTTTTTGGCGCGCTGGTTTTGCCCGCTGGCGGACTACTCTACTGGCTGGTGCGCGGTCTAGAAAGCGGCCCGGCATTGGCAGGGTTGTGGAGTGCGGCCTGGAACTCGCTATCCGTGTCCCTGGCTGCCGCCTTCATTGCCATCGCCGCAGCGCTGCCCGTGGCCATCCTTTCGGTGCGCCGTCCGGGACACCTCAGCCAGCTTCTAGAGCGGCTGACATACGTTGGATTTGCTCTGCCCGGCATTGTCATCGCCCTGGCGCTGGTCTTTTTCGGAGCCAGCTATGCGCCTTCAATTTACCAGACATTGCCGCTGTTGCTGGCCGGGTATGTGATTCTCTTTATTCCCCAAGCAGTCGGATCCACACGCGCTTCGCTGTTGCAGGTTCCCGCCAGCCTGGAGGAAGCCGGTCGTAGCCTGGGCCAGTCGCAATCAACCGTCTTGCGCAAAATCACCATCCCTCTGCTGCGGCCTGGCCTCGTCGCCGGCGCCGGCCTGGTCTTCCTCACCTGTATGAAGGAACTGCCGGCAACCTTGCTCCTCAGCCCGCTGGGCTTCCGCACGTTAGCCACCGGCGTCTGGGGCAGCATCTCAGAGGCGTTCTTTGCCCAGGCCGCCGCCCCGGCCCTGCTGCTGGTGCTTCTCTCGTCGGTGCCGCTGGCCATTCTCACACTGCGCGAAGATTAGGTCCCTGCTACAGCCCCACGGTTCCACCCTTACCCTTACCTCTCTCCCTCTAAGAGATTTCCAATGGTCAATAATTAGCAACCATGTTATACTTTGTGTGTCTGGGGATGACTGGCTTCGACGGGGAAGGCTGGCCCTGGACTGCAAGCCGAGCATGCTTCTCAGCTCGCTAAACTGGAAGCAAACCATGAAGTGCCAACAGAAATGTTGCGTACAACGCTCTGCCCCTCGCTGCGTAAGCGATTGGTAGGGTAAAGATTCCCAAAAGCGGAATCTCGTCTGCCTCGGTCGCTTGTTGGCCGGCTGAGTGTCAGATGTCATAAAGGTCAACATGCCCATTGCCGACGCCGATAGGCAATGCCAAGAGACCCTTTAGGGGGTCATCGGCTAGCCGTCCGCTTGACCCGGCCGGTCGGGGCAGCGGCGGTGAAATGCAAATAGACTGGCTAAGCTTGTAGATGTTCAGCGGTCGAATTTTTCGGACGCGGGTTCGATTCCCGCCATCTCCACTCAGAGAACGCCCCTCGTGGGCGTTCTTTGTCATTTTATGAGTCTCGACACCCCCTTCGTGCAGCGCGCTAATGATATGGTATAATCCGGCGGATTGCCTGCTGCTGGCGAAGGTGGCTCTCGGTGTGATCTGTGCCAGGCAGGCGCTAAGTACGCTTACAGAAGTTCTTCGCGAATGAAAGATGCCCAAAGCGTACGTACTAGGCAGTTGCACGTCGATTAGCACATGAAGTGGTCCGCAAGAAATGTGCAACTGTGCTTAGAACCGGACTTAGCTAGAACGGATGCAAGGAAGAAGCATTGTTTAGACCTCTCGACTGGATACTCGGTCTTTTCTCTCTGGACATCGGCATCGATCTGGGCACGGCCAACACGCTGGTCGGCGTTCGTGATCGGGGCATTGTGATCAATGAGCCATCGTGGGTGGCCATAAACAAGCGCACGCGCCGGCCGCTGGCCATTGGCGCCGAGGCGCGTGAAATGGTAGGGCGTACGCCGTCCGATATTGTGGCCATTCGCCCGCTGCGCGACGGCGTCATCTCCGAATTCGAAATTACAGAGGCCATGCTCAAGTACTTTATCAGCAAAGCGCACGAACAGATGCTGGTGCCCTTTCCCCGGCCCCGCGTCGTCGTCGGCGTGCCCAGCGGCGTCACCGAGGTGGAGAAGCGCGCCGTTTACGACGCCACCATCTCCGCCGGCGCGCGAGAAGCATTTCTCATTGAAGAACCGATGGCTGCCGCTATCGGCGCCGGCCTGCCCATTATTGAATCGCGGGGCAGCATGATTGTGGATATCGGCGGCGGCACCACCGAAGTGGCCGTCTTTGCCATGGGTGGCATTGTCATCAGCCGCTCCATCCGCGTCGCCGGCGACGAGATGGACGAAGATATCATCCAGTATGCGCGAAACAAATACAACCTGCTGATCGGCGAGCGCATGGCCGAGCGCATTAAGATCGGCATAGGCTCCGCCTTTGCCTTGCCCGAAGAACGAACTATGACCATGCGCGGGCGCAACCTGATCAACGGCTTGCCTCAGTCGGTTGAAATCAGCAGCATCGAGTTGCGTGAAGCCATGTCTCCTTCAGTCAACATTATCGTGGACACGGTACGTGATGCCATCGACGAAACACCGCCAGAACTGGTGGCCGATCTGATGGAAACCGGTATTTGCATTGCGGGCGGCGGCGCACAAATACAGGGGCTTGCCGATCGTCTCGAAGACGTGGTGAAAATGCGCGTTTGGGTCGCCGAGGATTCGATGACCTGCGTGGCCCGTGGCGCGGGCAGAGTCCTGGAAGATCTGGATAATTTCGGCCGCGTCCTTGTCGGGTTGGATCGTGGCAGCACGCATCACTGACGCTGGTTAGCGTAGCGGCAACCCATTGTGCACCCAGATTAGAGCTTGCTTCAAGGACTAATTTTTCCTTGACAATCCCCTACCTCTGGTTTTCAATCGCACAGTTATGAACCTGAACGATACACAACAACGGGTTCGGTCAACGACCATTATAGTGTTGGTCGTCATGTCCCTGGCCTTTCTGATTCTCGACAGTACCGGGAATCTGGACAACGCCTTTTCCTTTCTGCGTAGTCCCGTGGCCACGGTGATGGGTTGGACGGCCGGGCGCGTCGATAATTTCGCTTCTGTCTTCGCCGGCCCGCGCGACGTTCAGCTCGCCCAACAACAGATTACAGAGCTCGAGACCCGTGTCGCCCAGTTGGAGCGCGAGAACGCTGAACTGCGAAATCGGCAGCAGGACTATGAGTTCTATGTCCAGCTGTTCGACCGCGCCACCGAAGCGCCGCAGTTTGAGCGAGTGACGGCAAGCAT
The DNA here is from genome assembly GCA_035464315.1 of Candidatus Sulfomarinibacteraceae bacterium. Classification (GTDB taxonomy): domain Bacteria; phylum Chloroflexota; class Anaerolineae; order Promineifilales; family Promineifilaceae; genus JAAYYY01. Next base: position 10,779 of record DATHSI010000016.1, on the reverse strand, counting down.
CATCGGTCGCGACACCAGCCCCGTCTTCAAAAGCATCATCATCGACAAGGGCACGAACGACGGCGTGCAACCGGGCATGCCGGTGGAAAGCCCGCGCGGTTTGGTGGGCCAGGTTTTCCGCGCCAGCCCCGGCGCGGCCCAGGTACTGTTAATGACGGATAACGTCAGCAGTATTGCTGCCCGGCTCAGCGAGTCGCGAGCCACGGGCATGGTCTTTGGCGGCGGCACCGGTGGGGTTCTGATGATGGACTGGATCGACCAGGAGGCTCGCGTTCAGGTTGGCGACACAGTCGTCACCTCAGGCCTGGGGAGCAAATTCCCTCAGGATCTGATTATTGGCACCGTGGTGGAGGTAGAGCGTAACGAGGCCGACCTTTTCCAACGGGCGATTATCCAGCCTGCGGTGAATTTTGACCGGCTGGAGATGGTCTTCGTTTTGAGCAATTTCGAACCGGTAGATATCAGTGTTTTCGACGAACCACCGGATGTTTTGCCCGAACCATGAACCGCTCCATTTACCTTGGCGTGGCTCTGATGGTCGTGCTTACCATCCTGCAAGCCACGCTCTTCGCCCGCTTCCCTATACTGGACGTGCCGTTGCAGCCGGCGCTGGTAGCGACCCTTGCCTGGGGGCTGTTGCGCGGCCCCTATGAAGGGTTGGTATGGGCCTTCATAGGCGGCATTCTGTTGGACATCTTCTCCATCACACCGACCGGGGCCACGGCACTCTCGCTGATGGCAGCCACGCTGCTGGTTATTTACATACAACAGGTATTGCCTGAGAATCCTTATCTCTTTCCTGTTTTACTAACTGCGCTGGGCATGACTGTCCACTTACTAATCTACACGGGCCTGCTATGGGTCGCACAATACGGCTTTAACGACCGCGCGCTGGCTTTGCTGCCCGCCGCCACATTTGTACATGCCCTTCTTGCTATTCCCATTTACTGGTTGTTGCATTATGTAGACCGCCTCCTTTATCCGCCGCGGATAGAAGCCTGAGTGAGGAGGAAATCGCCATGTCACTGAAAGGTTGGGACGTTGAACCAGAAGAAGACGCTACCGTCGATCCCGGCGTGCGCGAACGCCTGTTCTTTATGCGCATTATCATCGTCGGCGCGCTGGTCTTTCTGTTGGCCCGCGTCTACTGGCTGCAGCAAACACAGGGCGATCAGTTATTGGAGCTTGCTTCCGACAACCAGTTTGCCACACTCACCATCGACCCGCCGCGCGGTGAAATCTTCGACCGGCAGGGGCTTACGCTTGCGATCAATGAGCCGAGCTTCGACGTCACCATCACGCCCGCCTTTCTACCGAGCGACGAGAACGAACGGCAACGGGTCTTTGAGCGCCTGTCGGTACTCACCGGCGTCCCCGTCACCAATACCGTCCAACAGCGACAACTGGCGCAGCAAGCCGATCCGACGCTGGTCAATACTTACTCCCGCCTGGCGCAACTGTACGGCGCGCCTGTAGACGAAACCCTCGCTGATGCGGGTATCGTGCCCCAGCTTCCCGACAGTATAGAAGAGATTTTCCAGACTTATAGCTTCGCCCAATATTTGCCAGCGACCATTACCACAAGCGTACCTATTACCCTGGCCTATCGTATTGAGCAAGAAAGCGTGTACCTGCCCGGCGTGCGCGTCATTCCTCAGGCCATACGCAACTATCCCAGCGGGGAGTACACATCACAGATTATCGGCTTCATGGGGCCATTGCCCGACGAGTCATGGCTGGACCTGGGGTATGAGCGGGACGACCGCGTTGGCTGGGCCGGTCTGGAAGTGTCCATGGAGGAAGAACTGGCAGGCTCCAAAGGGGAGCGGCGTATAGAAGTGGACTGGACCGGACGCGAACTTCGCCAGATCGGCCAGACAGAAGAGGCGCTTGCGGGGCTAAATCTGCATTTGACTCTCGACCTGGAACTACAACAGGAAGTCTACGCGATTCTGGAAGAAGGCATGCGGGAGATCCGGGAAACGCCGCGCCGTGATTTCTACACCGGCGAAAGCGAGTACCCAGAAATTGAGCAGGCCTCTGTGGTCGTTTTGAACGTCAAGAGCGGCGAAGTGTTAGCAATGGTCAACATTCCCACCTTTGACAACAATCGTTTCGCTACCGAAGTGCCTGTTGACTACTACCTTGGTCTGGCGCGCAATGACTACGAGCCCCTGCTTAACCACGCCATTGCCGGACAGTATCCGCCGGGTTCGGTCTTCAAGCTCGTGACCGCCGCGGCGGCGCTGCAGTCCGGCATCATTTCGCCGAACCGGGAACTGGAAGCGCCGGGCCGGATTGTCATTCCCAACCGTTTTGCACCCAACGATCCGGGACGCAGTCAGGAATTTGTTTGCTGGGTTAACCAGACGCCCCTGGGCTCGCATGGCATGGTAAACATGCTCTTTGCGCTGCAATGGTCCTGTGACATCTACTTCTATAAGATCTCAGGCGGCTTTAACCAGGATGGTGAAGTCGTTGAAGGGTTAGGCATCGGACGGTTGGCGGATTATTCACACCAGTTCGGATTTGGTCGCCTGCAAGGTATCGAACTCCCCATTGAAGCGCCGGGGAACATTCCCACCGCGCAATGGAAAGCGCTTAATTACGGCGAGCCGTGGTCTACGGGCGATGATTACAACGCGGCCATCGGACAGGGCTTCGTCACTTCCACACCAATGCAGATCACGCAAATGGCAGCGATCGTTGCTAATGGCGGATTCTTGTATCGTCCCAGTCTGATTCACCATATGACGGACGAAAACGGCAATCTGGTCGTGCGTAACGGAGACGGGCGGCTTCTAATAGTAACCCAGGACAGCGATGGAGAACTACAATTTGCCGACCGGCAGGGCAATCCGGTACCGCCGGATGAAGTGACGGTCACCGTCCAATTCAACGAAAATGGTGAGTACGTGTACCAGCCGGACGTTCTCAACGCCGTTGACGTTGACCGCCAGTGGCTCGACATTATCGCCGAGGGCATGCGCAGGGTCAATGGGGAAGACGGTACGGGCAGCGGCTACGTGGACTGGCTCGATGATTTTGGCATTACCACCGCAGGCAAGACGGGCACGGCCGAATACTGTGACAACATCGCCATTGAGCGCGAGTGGTGCCGCTTTGAAGATATCGAATTGAGGCGCATCCTGCCCACCCACTCCTGGTATGTGGGTTACGCGCCTTTCGAGGATCCAGAAATCGCCGTGGCCGCCTTCGTCTTTAACGGCGACGAGGGATCTCGCTCTTCCGCGCCCATCGTGCGTGAAGTTATGGCCGCTTACTTCAACGTGGACAGCTATGCGCCGCAGCCTGAGGAGGGCGAGGAAGCGCCGGCGGCGCCGCCGATTGTTCCGCCGCAGGACCAGGCCGGGGAGATCGAAAATACGACCACACCATAATGAAGACGGCCACGGCGGCTGCGGCCACCGACCCCCGCTCTGGGGCAACTTTTTCATCGTCTGTTCTTGTGTTATCATCACCCTATGACAATCATACTCCTGGTCCGGCACGGTCAAAATGAGTGGGTTCAGAAGAAGCGGCTGGCGGGCTGGATTCCCAATATTCACCTTAACGACGAGGGCAAAAAACAGGCGCTTGAGCTTGCCGAGCGGTTGTGTCACCTGCCGATCACGACCGTTTACAGCAGCCCGGTGACTCGCTGCATGGAAACCGCCGCCTACGTGGCGGACGCCTTGCAGCTTGAGGTGACGGAACTGGAAGCCGTCGGTGAAGTACGCTATGGGGACTGGGAGGGAGCAGAAATTGAGACGCTGGCCAAAGAAGAATCGTGGCACGCCGTGCAACACTTCCCCAGCCGCTTTCGCTTCCCACAGGGTGAAGCTTTGCGTGAAGTTCAGGCGCGGGCCGTCGCGGCGCTGGAAGAGCTAAGCGCCCGGCACGAAAAGAACGAAATGGTCACCGTCGTGTCACACGCCGATCTGATCAAACTGTTGCTGGCCCACTATCTCGGCGTTCACATCGATCTCTTTCAGCGCATCGTTATCTCACCTGCATCGGTGAGCGCGCTGGCCCTGATGGATAATGGCATGGTTCGCGTGATTCGCGTCAACGACGATGGTCCGTTGCAATCTCCACCGCAAGAAGAAGAAGAAAACGAAAACGGCCAACGTGCAAATGGAGAGGAAAACGCTTAACAATGGCGCGTCACATTGAACTCAATCCGGTCTCACATCTGACCATAAACACCGTCGGTCCGCCCGGTCAGCGCACTTTTTATCTGCAAGGCAGCAAAGGGCCGGACACCGTCTCGCTGATTATCGAGAAACAACAGGCGGCCATGTTGGCCAGTAGTTTCGAAACGCTGCTGAGCGAGCTGGCCAAGCGCAATCCGCCCGATACTCGAGAACCACAGGAGCAAATCTGGACCGATTTGCGCCTCCGCGAGCCGCTGGAAGCGTTGTTTCGTGTGGGGCGCATGGAAATGGGATACAGTGATGCAAACGACCGCATCGTGCTCGTAGCCTATGAACTGGTGGACGAAGATGTTGAGGATCCCAATGCCGTCAGTTTCTGGATATCTCGACCACAGGTAGAAGCGCTTATCCCACACATCGAAGAAGTCGTTCAGGCCGGGCGGCCTATTTGCGGTAACTGTGGCGAACCGATCGATCCAGAAGGTCATTTCTGTCCGAAGCGCAACGGGCACGTGTAGCCGGCGGCGTGCAACCACGTTCAGGAGCCATGGCAGAATTTACAACGGCGGAAACGCTGCAATTACTGCGAGAGGGAACGTTGGAAATGGAGGGGCTGATTTCGTGGGGCTCCAACTATACGTTCCTCACCCGCGCCTGCCATGAGATGGGCCAGCTCCAGGCCGTTTACAAGCCCCGAAAAGGGGAACGTCCGCTGTGGGATTTTGCGCCGGGCACGCTCTGCCTGCGCGAACGGGCCGCGTTTCTCGTCAGTGAAGCGCTGCAGTGGAAGCTGGTGCCGGCGACGGTGTTACGCGACGGTCCCCATGGCTGGGGATCGGTACAACGCTTTGTCGAACATGATCCCGACGACCACTACTTCACGTTCCAGGGTCAGTATGAAACTCAGCTCCAGCGCGTTGTCCTCTTTGACATATTAGTCAATAACGCCGACCGCAAAGGGGGACACGTCCTCCTGGATAAGTCAGGCAGGCTGTGGTCAATCGACCACGGAATCTGCTTTCACGCTGACTATAAATTGCGCAGCGTTATCTGGGATTTTGCCGGCAAGCCTATTTCCGATTCAATGCGCAACGATCTGAAACGCTTCCAGCGCCGCCTTGAGAACCCGAACGATCAGATGTTGCAACAGCTGTGCGAGCTGCTTAACGAACGCGAGATTGAAGCGTTGCACCGCCGTCTGCAAACGCTGTGCGAGGAAACCGTCTTTCCACAGCCGGGACCCGGCCGCCACTATCCCTGGCCACCAGTATAGAGCAGAAAACGACTGACGATGACGCAAACGATTCTGGCTGTTGATGATCACGTGGACACTGTCCGCCTCATAGAAATGGCCCTGCAACGGCACGGTTATCGCGTCATCAGCGCCTGTTCAGGCGAGGACGGGCTGCAGCTGGCCCGAGAGGAGCAGCCCGACCTGATCATCCTGGACATGATGATGCCCGGTATGGATGGCATCGACGTCTGTCGCGAGATCCGGCAGGATCCCCAGCTGCAAAACACGCCGATCATTATGTTCACGGCCAACGCACAGGCCTACGACAAGAAGCAAAGTTTCGAGATGGGCGCCGACGATTATCTGACCAAACCCACACGACCGGCGGAGATGCTGGAACGGGTAGAGGCGCTCCTTTCGCGAAGACCACGACCCCCGCGCGCCGGTGGCCCCGAGCAACAGGCGGGCCTACGATTGCCGGGCAACAGCCCCTGGCTTATCCCCGTCGTCGGCGCCCGTGGCGGCGCCGGCGCCACAACCGTGGCGCTCAATCTGGCCATTACCCTGGCCGAGCAAGCGCACAAGACGACGCTGGTCGACCTGGACACGCAGCAGGGACACGTGGCCCTTTACCTGGATCACCTGTCCGGTCCTGACCTCGTGGAGTGGCTCAATTTGCCCGCCGGTCGCCTGGAAGCTACTTTCGACAATTACCTCGTACAACACCAGGACCACCTGCGCCTGCTTCTATCACAGCCCCACTTCAACCCAGAAGACGCTCGCTTGCACGCCTCCCAGGTAGCCGCCCTGCTGGCCATCTTGCGCCGCTCTGAGCGCTCAGTTGTCGTAGATATGGGCAAGCAGGTGGGCACGGCCGCGCACGCGCTGTACCAGGCGAGCACCTGTATCATTGTGTGCTTACGCCCGGAACGAGCCGCCATCATCGCCGCCAGGAAATTGGTAAATCACCTCAAACAGATTCCAGGCGCTGCCAGCCCCGTTTTGGCCATTATGCTGGACTTTGGCGGGCTAGAAAGTCTGCCGCGCGGGGCGGTCGAAGATTTTCTTGGTTTTCCGCTGGCGGATGTGATTTCTGTTGACGCCAGGCAGATCGCGCGTGCGGCCAATCGCGGCGCACCACTGGTGCACATCGACGGCAATGGGCAACTGGCTGCGCAGTTCCAACAACTGCTGCAACAAGCGCTCGAATCATCTGCAGCATGAGTATGGCTGCAGCCTTGAACGATCTGATCCAGGACGCGCGGCGGTTACTGTCCGGCGCCAGCCATGTCGTGGCCCTGACGGGGGCGGGCATCAGCACGCCTTCTGGCATTCCAGACTTTCGCAGCCCAGCTTCCGGCCTTTGGGAACAAGTCGATCCCCTCCAGGTCGCCTCTCTGTTCGCTTTTCGCCAGCGCCCACAGGATTTCTATGACTGGATCTATCCCCTGACCAGAACAACCCTGGCTGCACGGCCCAACGCTGCTCACCTGGCGCTGGCCCAGATGGAGGAACACGGCCCCCTGCAGGCCGTCATTACCCAGAACATTGACATGCTGCATAGCAAGGCCGGGTCGCAAAATATCATCGAAATTCACGGCCACATGCGCGAACTCACGTGTCTTCGCTGTTACGACATTGTGCCCTCGGAACCCGTGCTGGAACGGTTTTTGGAAAGTGGAGAGGCGCCGCGCTGTTCCTGTGGCGGTGTGCTCAAACCGAACGTCATCCTGTTCGGCGAACAGTTACCGGTGCGGGCGCTTACAGAATCAAAGCGACAGGCCCGGCAGTGTGACCTGATGCTCGTGGTAGGATCCTCGTTGGAGGTAGCGCCCGCCGGCGACCTCCCCCTTCTGGCCCGCGATCACGGCGCGCGGTTGATCATCGTCAATTATGGAGAAACCTACGCCGACCACATCGCGGACGTCGTCCTACATGCAGACGTGGTCGAAGTCTTGCCGCAGCTGGCGGCCCCCTTCCTCCGCTAGGAGAAATCTCCCAAATTCGCCGGACGCAGATTCCGGCGCCCTGCCCGACTTGCCGATGCTAACGAGTTGTAAACCTTCAGGTGATATTCTTATGCTAAAATGCGAATTGACAGTCGCATCAAAGTAAGCTGGCTGCCAGTAGGGGACTGGCAGCACTGATAAACTAAATTCAATGAAAGGTTATTCACCCAAAGGAACCACAAAATGCAACGGGAAAAGGTAATCATTATTGGTTCGGGCCCGGCCGGCTTGACCGCGGCCCTCTATGCTGCACGCGCACAACTAGATCCGCTGGTAATCACCGGAAATCAGGTTGGTGGGCAGATTGCTATCACCAACGAAGTCGAAAATTATCCCGGTTTTCCGGACGGTCTGACCGGCCCAGAACTGGTGGAGCTGATGCAGAAACAGGCAGAGCGCTTTGGCGCCCGCTATGCCTACGACGAGGTGACTGAAGTCGAGTTTACGGAAGGGCCTCCATTCCGCGTGAAAACGCACGGCGAGGAGTACGAAGCAGATGCCGTCATCGTGACTGCCGGCGCGTCGCCGCGCCGGCTGGGCGTGCCCGGCGAAGAGGAAATGATCGGTCGCGGCGTCAGCTACTGCGCCACCTGTGACGGCTTCTTCTTCCGCGGAAAAGACGTTGTCGTCGTCGGCGGCGGCGACAGCGCCCTGGAGGAAGGTCTCTTCCTGACAAAGTTCGCCAGCAACGTACGCATCATTCACCGCCGTGATGAATTACGCGCCGGTCCCACCCTGCAGAAGCGAGCCTTTAACAATGACAAAATCGCCTTCATCTGGGATACGGTAGTGACCAAAATAAATGGTAACGGCACGGTACAGTCCGTAAAGACGATGAATGTCAACAGCGGGCAAATCGAAACGCTGGATACCGATGGCGTGTTCATTTACATCGGCCACTATCCAAATAGCAAGTTCCTGGAAGGCCAGCTGGCCATGGACGAGCATGGTTATGTGATTACCGATGAATACATGCGCACCAGCGTGCCTGGGGTCTTCGCCGCCGGCGAGATTCAGGACCCGCACTTCCGCCAGATTGCAACGTCGGTCGGCCAGGGCTGCGCAGCAGCCATGGAGGTCGAACGGTGGCTCAGCGAGCAGGAAGACGAACGAGCAGAGGCCGTAGCCTAGCCTAAACCGCACAATAGAGAGGGGGCTGGCGCAACCCGCCCCCTCTCTATCTCCTACTCTATCTCCAGTTCCTCTCCCCCCTCCACAAGCGCCTGTAGATCCTCAAAACTCGTTACCCTAGCAACAACCTGGGCAAAGTCATAGAGGGAGTCACTTTCTTGCCGCAGCCGGTTAACCAGAGGGCCGATGGGATCCGCTCCCGTCGCGCCCGGCACGTCTGCATAAGCGCCGTAAAACGCAAAATAGGCCTGATTTAGCTTACGGATCGGATAGCCATTTGCCACGAACAACTGGCGTCTTTCCTCCATGTAAGCTTCAGCCGCTTCTACTTTTCCCTCCGCCAACAATTCGTCAACACGGATGCGCGTTTCGGCCATCTCGGCCCGGAAGTTGAACGATTGTGGCGCGTCATCCGGCGCGTCATCCGGCGCGTCAGCCATCCCATCAGCCTCCGGCGTTTCCGGCGGCGCAAATTGCGGATAGTAGCGTTCGATCACCATTTCGCCAATTTCAGTGCCGACAATCGACGCCACCGTTTCGTTGATCGTGCGCATCTGCGGACCGGCCAGATAGCGCATCCCCAACGGGCGCAACGTCAGCCAATGGTGCATCCACTCGTGAGCTACCACGTCGGCGAGGAAGTTTATATTGCTCGTTTCGATGATCATTGAGGGATACATACCCAGACCACCAATAGGCACAACCAGAGCCGACAGGTCCAATTCTTCGGCGACGGCCTCTTCCAGCGCATCGCGCTCGGGCACCGTCAAATCCGGCAGCAGCGTGACGTTGTAGACCTGCCTGATCTCATCGCGCGGAGAAACCACAAGCACCAGTGGCAACGGCGTCATGCGCATCTTGAGCGGCGGCCACAGGGCGCCCAACATGCCAAACCCTTCCTCGGCCAGCACCATCGAAACCTGCTCTTCCATGATCGCTTCAGCCACCGGTTGCCGTCGCAACAGTTCGGCCCGCGTCAGCGCTAGTTCCTGCTGCAGCTCCCTGGTGTCTGCGTCCGGATCCTCTATTGTGAAATCGACGTAGGCTTCGTTGATTTGCCGCTGCAGCAGTTGTGACTCTCTCAGCAGCTCCAGGTACGATAGCACCAACTCCCGGCGCTCATCCTCCGCCAGATATCTGTGCCCACCCACCCCATGCGCCCGCGCCTTGGCCACAATTGCCTCAGCGCCCCAGCGCAGGAAGTCAAATTCGCGCAGCCCTACCAACCGGGTCAGCCGGTGGCGCTCCACCTGAAAAGCGGGCCACTCTGGCGCAACGGTCACGATCAGGAGCAGAAACAGCAGAAGAAGTTTGAGAGCGGTCAACCAGCGACGCCAGTGCATAGGCAGATGATATGCGAAGCGAATCCAACTTACAAGCACGGTTGAATCTGAAGATCAATTCGACCCGGTGGGGGCTCTTGCGGCAATCACTGCTTTGTGTAAATATACCCTCCTACCAACGTCGTATGCCAAGGAGGAGCAATGCTTGTCGCCATCAGCGACCTACACTTTACCGATGGCACAGCGGGCGAACATAATTTGCCAGCGGCTGCCTTTCAGAGCGTTTTCCTCTCAGACATCGTTGCTCTGGCGCGGCACAAGAAAGCAACAGAAATAAAGCTCCTGTTGCTCGGGGACATTGTCGACCTGATCCGCAGCGAGCAGTGGTTTGAGGAAGCGCCAGAAAATCGGCCCTGGGGTGAGAATGGCCTGCAGGACACCGTCCAACCACAAGCCAACAGCCCGATAGAACAACGCTGCCTTAAGATTTTGGGGCGTTTTCCCTCCGATGGCCGACGGCAATCGGTTGCAGAGGACACCATCCTGCACAAGAATTGGGATACGTTCGCCTTCTTCCGCAATTTCCAGCGCACCGTGCAAAAGGCACTGGGGCGAAAGCTGCCGGTAGAAATCATCTACCTGGTGGGCAATCACGACCGATTGTGCAACCTTTACCCCTCCGTGCGCGATGAGTTGCGCAAAATAATGGGCCTCACCGTCAACCAGGAAACGACCGTCATGGACTCTCCCTGGGACTGGTGGTATCGTTACGACTACTGTGATGAGACGTATGGCGTTTTTGCGCGCCACGGGCACCAGTTTGATGCCTGGAACTACGGAGGCGGCAACAAGTTGACGCGACAGGCGCACCTGCAAATTCCGGTCGGCGACGTTATCTCCACCGAGTTTGCCGTCAGCTTGCCGCGAACCCTGGCCCTTTTGCGCCAGAAGTACCCCGAGGTCAG
>DATHSI010000015.1:0-20656 GCA_035464315.1 Candidatus Sulfomarinibacteraceae bacterium | reverse complement strand
AACAAGGCCCACCGGGGAACGGGCCCCGGGAGCATGTGCAGCAGTAAGGCCGCCATCACGTTTGCCAGCACGCCAAGGCAGAATCCGGTCACCACCCGCTGCAGACGAGGGCCGGTCAGCAGCAGAGACCATGTCAGGATAGGACAGAGCCATAGAAGGGCAAAGATCGCAGCCTGCCGCCATGGGCCCGCTGGCAGAAACCAGGCTCCGCCAGCCGCCACCGCAATCAGCAGACCGAGCCCTATGCCTGGCACAGGGCGGCCCTTTACGGACGGAACCATTGCGTCAGTTGACTTCATAGATCAAAATGGAGTAACCGACACGGTCATCAGGGGGGCGTGACCGGAACCAACTGAAGACATGCTTGTCATCTTGTAGGGGGAGCTCCCAGATATTACTGACGCTGATGGCGTAGAGGCCCGGTTCAGGACGGGCTGTGTCAAATGGCACATTCCACCACAGGTCGAAGTGGCGCGGGAGGCCAGGTAGAGGGCGATAATTGATGTCGTAGTAACTGGGGTCGGCGCTGCCAAACCAGGAGAGATTTACGGTGTTTATCTCTCTTTCAGCCATCCACTGCCTGAGGCGCAACAAGTCCTGTCCCCAATCGATATTGCTGTCTACCAGAATACGATAGCCGTACTCTGGCCCGCCGGCCATTTGGTTGAAGAAACTGAGGTAATGAGGGTGGATGGCAAGGGTTGCCAGGAGCAGGAGCCCTGCCAAGGCATAAGGGACCAGCCGTCCTGCCAAGTTTAGTGCGGACTGACCCTGCGCAGCCCAATGCGTTCGCGGCTTTGTCTGGAACATTACGCCGGCGATGAAAATGTATAGCGGAGGCAGCATGGGCAACAGGTGACGGTAGCCGATGTTGAGGCGGCTGGTCAGGCTGAGGGTGAAAAAGAGCAAAGATGGAAGAAGTAAGTATAGTGCCTTTTTGCGATCTGTACTCATCGTACGGCGCCGGAATAGCATCACAAGGCCAATGGCCAGTAAGAGCAGGGTGGGCAGCGGCGTCTTTACGAGAAAGGCTACGGGAAAGTATGCGACGAAGCCGTCCGGCGACGTTTCGCCCAGTAAGAATGCCGGCCGGCCACCGCTGCTGAGGAAGAGGATTTGCTCTACGCCAGCCCAGAATGTGGGTAGAGGGCCGGCGCGACCCGCCAACGGCGCGAGGAGCGCGCTCTGGAAATTCAGGGGACCCCATTCAAAGCCAAAGATGGCCCACACGACGACGAGGGCCAGCAAACCAGCCGCCGCCAGTTGTGCCAGGCGACGCACCACCGCACGCCACCCTTTCGCGCCGGGATACAGAGGTAGGAGAGCCATCACGATAAAGATGGGGCCGAAGGCCAATGCCGACAGCTTGGTAGCGAAAGCGAGGCCCAGCGCAAGCGCCGCCGCAAGAAGTCGCAACGCATTCCAATGTGGAACCTGCCACAGCTGCCAGACGCACCACATCGCCAGAACGACGAAGAGGCTGCCGCCAACGTCCGTTGTTGCGTAGCGACCGTGCGCCAGAATGTTCGGGTCAAAAAGAAGGAAAAAGAAGGCAAAGAGACCGGCCCGGGCCCCCCACAATCCTCTGGCGAACTGGAAAGCGGCGAGGGCCAGGCCGATGGTGAGAAATACGATGGGTAGCCGCGCCAGAAACACCATGCGTGTGACATCCTGGTTGTACTGCCAGAGCATGAGGTCGGCGAACTCATACCATCCTTGCGGGTGCTCCCAGCTGGGATGATCCAGTGGCAGTTGCACATCGAGCATGAAGTGCAGGGGGAGGGCGCTGAGGACGTTGGCCAACGGCGGATGCTCAACACTGAAGCGCGGATCTCCGGTGTACAGAAAAGCGAGACCGCGCGCGATATGATTCTGTTCGTCCATCGTGGGGCTATCGTCGACCAGACTCCCCAGGGCGAGAGCAAAGAATAGCAGAATGGCCGCGACAGCAAACCAACGTTTTCCCCTTGTAATCATGTCGAGTGATTATATGGTGCTGTTTCCCGGTGACAACCCTGTCGCCGTCAGTGTTCGCTTGCACTCCCCAGCGCCGTTATACTGATTATTGGTTTGAGTACAAGGAGTAACTGGTGATATGAAACGTTTTGAGGCGCTGACCCAGCGCGGACAAGTGGCGCGCCTTCGACAACTGGCAGAGAATGCGCTCGAACAATACGCGGTTGAGGTAACGGACCTGGCCCCGCTTGTGCATCTGGAAAACACAACATTTCGTATAGCCAATTCGGTACAAGACTTCGTTCTACGCATCAACAGGCCGGACCATCGAACGCGCGCGGAAATTGAATCAGAGACGATGTGGCTTGCGGCAATTCATCGAGACACCGATCTGGTTGTCCCCGAACCGGTGGCTAACGAGAAGGGGGAGTTTGTGACGCGCGCCGGCGCGAATGGTGTGCCTGAGGCAAGAAACTGTGTCTTGTTCAAGTGGGTCGATGGCCAGTTTTATCGCAAACGCCTGTCACCAGTCGCTCTGCGTCGCATAGGTCGCCTGACGGCATTGCTGCATGAGCACGCCATACACTATGAGCCGCCACCGGGATTCACGCGGCACAATGTGCAGTGGGGAACGGAGGATGAGCCAGGAGAAATGGCGCGCCTCATGGAGAAAGGATTGTCGGGGGGCGCGGCAATCATAGAACCGCAGGACCTGGCTACCTTTACCCTGGCTCGCTATCATCTCCGCGAGACGATGGCTGCGGTAGATCGCGGCAAGCAGGAATTTGGCCTCATTCACGCCGATTTGCATCATGGGAACTGTCTGTTCAAGGGTGGTGAGGCGCGGGCAATCGACTTTGATGACTGCGGCTGGGGGCATTTCGTTTATGACCTTGCCGTCACGCAGTGGTATTTACAGGCCCGGCCTGACTTTGCCGAGTTGTGCAAAGCACAGCTCAGTGGCTATCAGGAAATTCGGCCGCTTGACAGGGAACAACTGGCCCTGATACCCACCTACCGGGCAGCGCGCACGCTGCTTATGGCGTCGTATATGGCTGGGCGTCACGATAACCCGGAACTGCGGGAGAGGGCGCCGCAGTTCATTGCCAGTTGCGCGATGGCTTTGCGCGATTATCTGGCAGAACAGGGCGCGGACGCCGTCTGACAGGGCCGCCGCCTGATCGGGCCAACTTGCCCGGGCACCTGCCTGGGCTATAATCCTTTACCCGTCCGACACGGAGTTTACAATCTGTAATCCAACTGCGAGAGGAGTTTTCTGTGCCTACAGCCTTAATTACCGGCATCACAGGCCAGGATGGTTCGTACCTGGCTGAGTTTCTCCTGGAACAGGGCTATGAGGTGGTGGGCATGGTGCGACGCACCAGCACACTCAACTTCCACCGCATCTCCCACATCCAGGACAAAATTGAACTTGTTTCCGGCGACATGCTGGATCAAATTTCGCTCGTCCACATCCTGGAAGAGCACCGACCAGATGAAGTCTATAACCTGGCTGCGCAATCGTTCGTGCAAACGTCGTGGGTGCAACCGGTTTTCACCGGCGAGGTTACCGCGCTGGGCGTGACGCGCCTGCTAGATGCGATTCGCATCGTGGATCCACAGATCCGATTTTACCAGGCCAGCTCCAGTGAAATGTTCGGCAAAGTGCGGGAAGTGCCGCAGAAGGAAACAACGCCCTTTTACCCCCGCAGCCCTTACGGCGTGGCCAAGGTATACGGACACTGGATCACGGTGAATTACCGCGAAAGTTATGGGATGCATTGCACCTCGGGTATCCTCTTTAACCACGAATCGCCCCGGCGCGGGCTGGAGTTTGTGACGCGGAAGATCACGCATCACGCGGCGATGATCAAGCTGAACATGGCTGACGAGTTGCGCCTGGGGAACCTGGATGCACGAAGAGATTGGGGGTTCGCGCCGGATTACGTGCGCGCGATGTGGCTAATGCTGCAGAGTGACAACCCCGAAGATTACGTCATCGCCACCGGCGAAACACATTCGGTAGAGGACTTCTTGGAAGCGGCTTTTACTCACGTGGACCTCGACTGGCGCGATTACGTGGTCCAGGATCCGCGCTTTATGCGTCCGGCCGAGGTTGACCTGCTTGTGGGTGACGCCAGTAAGGCAGGCGAGGAATTGGGTTGGGAGCCATCCGTTTCCTTCAATGAGTTGGTGCAGACGATGGTCGATGCCGACATTAAAATGTTGCAGAATGGCGAGACGCCTATGTAGCGTGGCGAAACCACCTGCAGATGGTGCGCGGTTGCCATGGCTTTCGTTGATCCAACTGATTACCTGACTGCGAGAGCAAGACAGCGAGAAAAGGAGTCTATAAATGAGCGATATTGTATTCGGCACCGATGGCTGGCGAGGGCGCATTGCCGAAGATTATACCTTTGACAACGTTCGCCGCTGCGCTCAAGGTTTCTCCGCTTATTTGAAGCAGGAAGGGCTGGCGGAAAAGGGCGTGGTAGTGGGCCACGACAAGCGCTTCCAGGCCGAGGATTTTGCCGCTGCAACGGCCGAAGTGCTAGCAGCCAATGGTATACACGTCTGGCTGACGGACGGGGCGACGCCTACGCCAACGATTTCTTATGCAGTCGTCGATAAGTCTGCCGGCGGCGCAGTGAACATCACAGCCAGCCACAATCCACCGTATGATTGTGGTTTTAAGGTGCGCGACCCGCGTGGGGGGGCCATTGCTCCAGATAAACTCAAGGAAATCGAGGCCCTCATACCGGACAGCATCGCCGGTGTGCAGGTCATGAAACTTGACGACGGGCTGAGCGATGGTCTGGTGGAGAAATTTGACGCGGGGCCCGCTTACATAGAACTGTTGCACCGGCTGGTGGACATTGAGCCACTGCAGTCGGCCGGATTCAAGGTGCTGGTTGATTGTATGTGGGGCAATGGCGCGGGGTGGTTCCCCCGGCTCCTGAGCGGCGGGAGCACCGAAGTACACGAGGTTCACAACGAGCGGCACCCGCTATTTCCGCACATGACGCGCCCTGAGCCGATTCCGCCAAACGTTGATCATGGCCTGAGTTTCGTTCAGGCGACAGGCGCTGACGTGGCTATCATCAACGACGGAGACGCCGACCGCGTTGGCTTTGGCGACGAGAAGGGCCAGTTCATTGACCAGTTACGAGTCTACGGCCTGCTGGGCTACTACTTTCTGGAGATTCGGGGCGAGCGCGGGCCGATTGTAAAGACGATATCAACTACCAAGATGCTCAATAAGTTGGGCAAGCTGTATGATGTTCCTGTCCACGAAACGGGCGTCGGCTTCAAGTACATTGCGCCCAAGATGATGGAAGTGGAGGCTATGATTGGGGGTGAGGAAAGCGGCGGATATGCTTTCCGCGGCCATGTGCCAGAACGCGATGGAATTCTGGCGGGCCTGTACCTGCTGGACATGATGGTCCGAACGGGAAATAAGCCGTCACAGCTGCTGGATGTGCTCTTCGAGAAAGTAGGACCACACTACTATAATCGCATTGATACCCATTTTGATCAGGAGCGTAAGGACGAGATCCGGGCCAATGTGGCCAATGCTCGCCCCGAGAGTCTTGCTGGGCTCAAGGTGGAAGATATCGTGACCATCGACGGCCATCAGTTCCTTATGGAGGATGGCGGATGGTTGTTGATTCGCTTCAGCGGTACCGAACCGATTATCCGTGTCTACGGCGAAACCACGCATGAAGATAAGTTGGATGACATTTTGCAGGAAGGCATGCAACTGGCGGGGTTGCACTAATGCGCATCGTAGAGCAGAGCGCATGCAATTCGTGAATGATGGCTGACAGCGAAGCATTCCAGGACTATTATGACGACGTGGCCAGCCACTGTTATGGCTGCGGGCGGCTCAACGAATATGGGCTACAGATCAAGAGCTATTGGCGCGGCGACGAGGCTGTCTGTGAGTACCGGCCGCAGCCCTATCACACGGCGATTCCCGGCTATGTGTACGGCGGCCTGATTGCCTCGTTAATTGATTGTCACAGCACGGGCACTGCGGCAGCCGCGGCCCATCGCGCTGCCGGTCGATCTATGGATAGCGACCCCCGCTTGCGCTTTGTCACGGGCTCTCTGCACGTTGACTATCTGCGCCCAACACCGATCGACGTGACGCTGACGGTGCGCGCCAGGGTCAAGAAGCTGGATGGACGCAAGGTGGTTGTCGTCAGTTCGCTCTATGCCAATGGCGAGGAGACAGCACGCGGTAAAGTTGTGTGCGTGCGCATGCCAGAACATTGGATAAGTGAAGATGCTGGTTGACACTCATTGCCATCTAGATTTTGAACGATTTGACGGCGAACGTGATGCCATCGTCGCGCGTGCCCTGGCTGCCGGTGTAAAGCGTATCATTGTCCCCGCGCTTGACCTGGAGAATTGCCGCACCGTCTTACAGCTCGCCGACCGCTATAGCGCTGTTTTTGCCGCCGTCGGTGTTCACCCCAACTCCTCGGCTGTATGGCGTGACCGGTGGCTTGATGATCTGAGGCAACTGGCGGAGCACGCTAGAGTTGTGGCTATTGGCGAGATTGGGCTGGATTATTACTGGGACAAGTCACCGCCGGACGTGCAGCGGCAGGCGTTTGCGGCCCAACTGAGGCTGGCAGCCGAACTGGACCTGCCGGTCATCGTGCACAACCGGGAGGCGGATGCGCACGTCTTGCAGTTGCTGGCAGAATCACCGCTTCGGGAGAAGGAGCGACCCGGCGTATTACACTCGTTCAGCACGACGTGGGAGACGGCGGAGGCTGCGCTGGAAATGGGGTACTATCTGGGCTTTGCGGGCCCCGTGACCTATCCCAACGCCGACAAGTTACGTGAGGTGGTGGCGCGGACGCCAATGGACCGCATTCTGGTGGAGACAGATGCGCCGTTCCTTGCGCCGCAGGCCTACCGTGGACAACGGAATGAGCCTGCTTTCGTCACCGAAGTGGCGCGTCAGGTTGCCGATGTGCGTGAAAACAATCTGAAGATCATTGAAGCCATGACTACTGAGAACGCGGCCTGCGTCTTTGGCCGCAACGTCGTTTCAGGTTGACATGGATGGGACGCTGAACGCGGAGTCTGTCGATCTTTCGATCATTATCGTCAGTTGGAACGTCCGCCAGCTACTCCGGCACTGCTTGCAGTCGATTGCAGCGAACCGTGGCGATCTCAGGTTGCAGGTGATTGTGGTCGATTCCGCTTCCGCCGATGGCACCCCGGATATGGTGCGCGAGCAGTTTTCCTGGGTTCATCTGATCGCCTGTGAGGACAACGTGGGATTTCCTCGCGGCAATAATATTGGTCTGAAGGAAGCGCGCGGTCGCTACATCCTCCTGTTAAATCCTGACACCAGAGTGCTCGGCAATGCGCTGACGGCGATGACGCACTATTTGCAGGCGCACCCCGCTGTTGGCGTCGTCGGACCGCAACTGCTTTATGCGGATGGTGAGATACAGTCCTCACGCCGCCGCTTTCCCACCTTGCTGACAGCTTTCTTCGAGAGCACCTGGCTTGAACCGTGGGCGCCGCGCAGCGTATTGAACTACTATCGGGTCGGCGAGCTTGGCGCTGATTTCATTCAGGATGTCGACTGGGTGATGGGAGCGGCCCTGATGACGCGGCAGGAAATTGTGCAGCAGGTTGGACCTCTGGATGAAGCTTACTTCATGTACTCAGAAGAGCTGGATTGGTGCCGGCGTATCCGGCAGGCAGGATGGCGCGTGGTCTATTTACCGTCGGCGCAGGTGATCCACTACGAAGGCAAGAGCAGCGAGCAGGCAGTCACGGCCCGGCACATCAACTTCCAGCGAGCGAAGCTGCGTTACTATCGCAAGTATCACGGCCGC
The DNA here is from genome assembly GCA_035464315.1 of Candidatus Sulfomarinibacteraceae bacterium. GTDB lineage: Bacteria > Chloroflexota > Anaerolineae > Promineifilales > Promineifilaceae > JAAYYY01. Next base: position 12,833 of record DATHSI010000015.1, on the reverse strand, counting down.
TTGATCTGTACACTTCTGCGCCTCTACTTATTGCTTAACTATATCTGGCAGCTGGGGCTGGAGGCTGTGAAATACCTGCTGGGTCACAGGCGAGCGCTGCGCCGGCAGCGGGTGCGCGCTTACTGGGACGTCCTGCGCTCGGGCCTGCGCCCGGCCGGCTATTAGGAGCGCCGGTGGCAGGCAGGATGGACCTGATGCGAATCGGGCTGGTTACCGGGGAATTTCCGCCTATGGAGGGCGGCGTGGGCGCCTTCACACGAGAACTGGCCCGGTCTCTTGCCGCCCAGGGCCACAAGATCCACGTAATCACCCACCGCGACGCGCGCCCGGAGCTACCCGATGGCGAGCGTTATTCGCTGGGGCAATTGCGCGAGCCGGTTGAGACAGAGTTTGGGTGGTTGCACCCCCGCGCCGGTCGCTGGCGCTGGGGAGACGTGGGACGGATCGCCGACATTGCCCTGCGCTACGATCTGAACATTCTGAATATCCAGTACCAAGCTGCTGCTTACAACATGCGTAGCCCGGCTATTAACGTCGCCCCCTGGAGGTTGCGCGGCCTGGCGACAACGGTGGTCACGTATCATGATTTGCGCGTCCCTTATCTGTTCCCGAAAGCAGGACGCCTGCGCCGTTTTTTCGTGACCATGATGGCCCGTCTGGCTCACGGCGCCATCGTTACCAATGCTGAAGATTACGCTTCGTTGCATTTGGCGGAGGTCGAGGCGCAGCGGCTGTGCCAGATACCGATCGGTAGCAATATCGCAGTGCACGGGGTAGACGCGGACGTGCAGCACGTAGTCCGGCGCAAGCTATCGGTGCGCCCGACGGATTTCCTTCTGGGCTACTTTGGTTTCCTCAATGAGAGTAAAGGGGCGGACACGTTGCTGCGGGCAATGGCCCGGCTGGATGATGGCGTGCACTTAGTCTTTATTGGCGGAAAGACCGGCGCCAGCGACACGGCAAACAACGCGGCGTTTGTCCAGCAGCTGGAGACGTTGGTCGAAGAATTGGGCCTGTCCGACCGCGTGCACTGGACCGGCTTTGTGCCCGACGAACTGGTGTCAGCGCACATGGCGGCTGCGGACCTGATGGTGTTGCCCTATCGTGATGGTGTCTCTCTGCGGCGGGGGACCTTGATGGCTGCGCTGGCCCACGGGCGCCCGATCATCAGCACCGAGCCTGAACTGCCGGTGCACGAATTGGAGCATGGTCGCAACATCTGGCTGGCGCCGAAGGCGGACCATGAGGCGCTGGCCTCAGCTATCACACGCCTGCGGGAGGCGCCCGACCTGCGGAAGAAACTGGGCCAGGCCGCGGCGCAAAGCGCGCAGCAATTCACGTGGGAGTCGATTGCCGCGGATACAGTAGCGTTCTTTGCCCGGCTGCACCACGAACGTTCAGAATAATCGTTGCGCCAGAGCAGGAGAGCGTCCGCGAAGAGTAGGTCAGACGGGGGAAAGGCGTGCGTGGCATACATGGCGGATGCCAGTAAAATCGAGCGTCTATGCATCTGACAACACGTCGACCCACATGGGAAAAACGAATACTCGCTCTTATCCTGGTTCTGTTTATACTGCTGGGATCGACTTACGCACTCATCACTCCTGTTTTTGAGGCTTCAGATGAATTGTGGCATTATCCCATGATTCGCCACCTGGCGGATGGGAACCCTTTACCCGTTCAGGTGTTTGATCCGGCGCAGGCCGGACCGTGGAAGCAGGAGGCCAGCCAACCACCCCTGTATTACTTTATTGGTGCGGCGCTGACCTTCTGGATCGATACCAGCGACATGGAACAGGTGCGCCGCCTGAACCCGCACGTGGACACTGGCGTCATCACCGAAGATGGCAACATCAATCTTGTGGTACATGATCCACAGCTGTCGCCGTGGCAAGGGACGCTGCTGGCAGTCTACATTGTCCGTCTCGCCTCGGTTTTGATGGGCGCGGCTACGGTCTATTTCACCTATCGTATCGCACGGGAAGTGGCGCCAGAGCGGCCCGAGCTGGCGCTGGGCGCGGCTGCCGCCAACGCCTTTCTGCCCATGTTCCTGTTCATCAGTGGCGCTGTCAATAATGATAATCTGGCAGTTCCGCTGTCCTCGCTGGCCCTGCTCTTGATGATCGGCCTTGTGAAGCGGTATCGGGCCGACTCGGAGCCGGCGAACAGCAGTATTAGGCGCTGGCTTGGGTTGGGGATTGTCATTGGCCTGGCGGTGCTGACCAAAGAGGGTACGCTGGGGCTGTTGCCACTGGCCTGGGGCACAGGGCTCGTTGTGGCCTGGCAGATTGAGAAAGGTAGAATACCCTCCCAGGCGGCAGCCAACCCCTTTGCGTCGGGACTTCTGTCTGGCCTGGCGAAGGTCCTTGGTCGCTCGTTGGCGTACTTTGCTATGGTCCTGGGCCCGGTGTTGCTTATTGCCGGCTGGTGGTACTATCGCAACATTGTGTTATATGGCGACTGGCTGGGATGGAATGCATTTATTGCCGTTCTGGGGCAACGGCCGCAATCGGCGAGCCTGGCGCAGTTGTGGGGTGAGCGCTGGGGATTCTTGGCTTCGTACTGGGGACTCTTTGGCGGCGTCAATGTGCCCATGGCCGGGTGGATCTATGACGTCTTAAATGGCGTTTTGTTACTCTCGGTAGCCGGCTTTCTGATTTACGCTGCGCGCCGCTTTGGCGCGTGGTGGCGTGATGAAGGTCGGCGGGCCAACGGTTCCCGATCCGCCCTGGCGGGCGCAACCAACACGGTGTTTCGATTCGTCGAAGATCATTTCGCCCTCATTGTCTGTCTGCTGTTCTTCGCCGCCGTGGTCGTGGGGCTGATTCGGTGGGCGACGACGACGTGGTCGTCGCAGGGCCGGCTGGTCTTTACGGCCCTTTCCAGCCTGTCCGTCCTGTTCGTCCTGGGCGTTGCCGGCTGGATGCCGCGTCGCCCGGGTCGCGTCGCTACCGCTGCACTCAGCGCGTTCATGTTTGTCGTTGCTGCGTTGGCTCCATTTCTCTGGATCCGTCCGGCATATCAGGTTGCGCCCGCTTCTCCACCGCCCACATTGAAGGAAGTTGACGTGACGTTTGACGGGAAGTTGCGCCTAGCTGGTTTTGACTTGCAGAGCGATGAACAAATACGGCCCGGCGCACAATTGGAGCTGACGCTGGTCTGGGAAGTTTTGCAGGAGATGGAGCGGGATTGGAGCGTGTTCGTGCATCTCAACGACCCGGTCCTACAAACGCCGCTGGCGCAGCGCGATATGTATCCCGGTGGCGGCTTGCTCAGCACACAATTCCTCGAGCCTGACCGGCAGCTGGTGGATCGTTTTGTGCTCACGGTTCCCGACACAGCCGTGGCGCCATCGACATTAGAGCTGGTCGTGGGCCTGTACGACTATGGCCAACCTGAGGTGAGGCTGACTGCCGGGGGTGGTGAGGACGCGCTCACTTTGACCGCGCTGGACCTGGAATCGGTAGCCGGTGAGTTTCCTAACGCCACCAGCGTCAATTTTGGCAACGAGTTAGAACTGGTTGGATTTACGATTGCGCCCAGACGGTTGCAGGCAAGTGAAACGGTGGAGTTGGTGGTATACTGGCGCCCGCTACGAGCGCTGCAGGAAGACTATACTTTCTTTGCCCAGGTGCTGGAAGCCAACTCTGAGAGCACAACACGCTGGGGGAGCAACGACATCCAGCAACCAACGTCTGGCTGGTCTCAGGGCAGCGCAGAGATGGTGAGTATGTCGCTTCAACTTCGCGAGGACGCGCCGGCCGGGGTTTATAACGTCGTAGTCGGCGCCTACACGATGGATCAGAGCGGCGACTTTAGAAACCTGCAGATAGTGCGTGACGAACGCATCACGATGGACCGATTCTTGAATCTTACGCCAATCCGTGTTGAATAGAATGAAAGAGAGCAATGAGTAGCCTTTTCAACACCCAGAGTGGCCCGAGTCGAGTCGAGGGGTCAGGCATCGCACCGTGGCAGATAGGCCTCCTTGCCGGCGTGAGCGCGGTGGCTGTCGGTCTGGTGCTGGCCTTCGGTGGCGTGCTGGCGGGATTGGCCGTGCTCCTCGCGGCGGGGGCAGGATTCCTCGTTCTACGTCACATGGAAGCCGGTTTCTGGGCGCTGATTGCTGTTATCTGCCTGTTGCCATTTGGTACGATCCCCATTGATCTGGGGCTGACTCCCACACTTCTCGACGTGGCGCTGGCAGCGGTCGTTGGCGTATGGGTTGTGCGCCTGGCAACCGGAAGACAACGCACCATCATCACAGCGCCTGTCACGGTCCCGCTGGTTGCGCTGCTGATCATCGCCGTATTTTCTTTCATATTTGGTTTGGGGCATGCGCCGCTGACGCCAACGCTCCTGCGTCACTTCGCAGAGCTTCTGCTGAGCCTGGCATTTGTGCTGGTTGTGATTGACTACGTTCGTTCCTGGGCGCGGCTCGAACGCCTGGTAAAAGCGATACTCTACGCCGGAGCAGGGGCCGCAGCATTGGGGATTGGCCTGTGGCTGTTGCCCGACGATACGACCAACACGTTACTCAACTACCTGCAGTACGTCGGCTATCCCGGCGGCTGGGTAGTGCGCTACATTGAGGAGAACCCGGAGCTGGCCGAGCGGGCTATTGCCACCTCCGTCGATCCCAACTCGTATGGCGGCCTGCTGGTGTTGATCGGCGCATTGGCCGGCCCGCAACTGGTTTCGCGGCGGCCGATTTTATCTCGCGCCAAATCGGCCTCGATTGTTGTGCTGGTGTTCGTGGCTCTGTTCCTGACCTTCTCTCGCGGCGCGATGGTGGGGCTGGTTGCCGCTCTTGCTTTCGTGAGCGTCGTTCGATACCGGCGCCTGATACCCTATCTGCTTTTTGCCGGCTTACTGATCCTCGTTCTGCCGATCACGCAGGGTTATGTGATCCGCTTTATTGAAGGATTACAGGGTGCAGATCTGGCAACGCAGATGCGGTTCGGCGAATACCGCGATGCTGTGCGGTTGATCGCACGCTATCCACTCTTTGGCGTTGGCTTTGCTGCCTCTCCTGACATAGATATCTACCTTGGCGTCGCCAGCGTGTATCTATCGATTGCACAACAGATGGGCCTCCTGGGATTGAGCGCCTTTCTTATCGTTATGTTCACGATCTTTGGCTACGCCTTCGTTCATCGTCATTTCTTCAAGGCGCACCCCCGGCGCGATTCCCTCTGGCTGGGCCTTCACGCCGCGCTTGCCGGCGGCCTGATCGTGGGTATCTTCGACCACTATCTGTTCAATCTACAGTTTCACAATACGGTGACGTTTTTCTGGCTGTTCGTGGGGCTTGCGGTGGCTGCCACGCGTCTGGGTGGTCAGGAAAGTGCATCCGCAGCTGATGAAGAAGTGGACAAGGCAGGCTATCCGGGATAGTGGGCCTATAGTACGGCGGGAGAGTCTCCGAAATTTGTTACAATGGGAGAAGAGGAACGCGCCATTTAGGAGGAGGTCGTGTCGTGCAACGCTCAACCGTTACTTTGGTTCTTTCTGGCCTATTTGTCATCTCACTCGTCGTCACCGGTTGTAGAAACCAGGATAATTCATTACCGACGCTGGTTCCCCGCTCAGAGTCAGTTCCGCTGTCCGAAGATGGAGCGGGGGAGGAGTCGCCGCGCGACGGTCAGTCCGCAAGCGGCATTCCACCGACGTGGACGCCACAACCTGAACAGGAAGCGGCAACGCCGTTGCCGCCGCCTGAGTCCTCGGATAGCGCGGATGGTTCCGATGCGGAGGAGCGTTACGTCGTACAATCAGGCGACACCCTGGCGGAGATTGCCGCGCAGTTCTCCGTAGATCTGGAGCAGTTGGCCCAGGTGAACAACATTGTGGACATAGACCGCATAGAAGTAGGGCAGGAGCTGATCATCCCCCGCTGACAGTAAAAAAAGAACGCCTGCAGCGCGCAGGCGTTCTCCTCAATGTGAAGTGAATTACTATTCCGGTAGCCCTGGAACTCAGACGGTTGGCACCGCTTCTTCCTCGTTCTCTTCGGTAGCGCCATTGGAATCGTCGGTCTTGCTGAGCACAACAGTGTCCTCGTCAACGTCGACGAGCACCGTATCCCCTTCCTGGAAGCGCCCGCCAAGGACGGCGTCGGACAATTTGTCTTCGACCTCGGTCTGTATGACGCGGCGCAACGGTCGCGCACCGAATTCAGGATCGTAGCCTTCCTTGCTTAACCACTCCTTCGCAGAGTTGGTTGCTTCGATACGCAGGCCATACTCCTCCAGGCGCTCGTTGACACGACTAATGACGATGTCAACGATCTGCAGGATATCCTCTTGTGATAGCTCGCGGAAGACGATGATGCTGTCCACACGGTTGATGAACTCTGGGCGGAATTTGCGCTTCAGCTCGTCAAGCAGCTTCTTGCGCATTTCCTGGTACTGTGCGTCCTCTTGCGTGCCAACGTTCCGCTGGAAGGAGAAGCCCAGGTTGGGTCCACGCTCGATTGTTTCCGCGCCTACGTTGGAGGTCATGATGATGATGGCGTTGCGGAAATCGACCTGGTGACCCTTGGCATCGGAGAGATGTCCTTCTTCCATGATCTGCAACAAGATGTTAAAGGCTTCCGGATGGGCCTTCTCGATTTCGTCGAAGACCACGATAGAATAGGGGCGACGCCGGATAGCTTCCGTCAGCTGACCGGCATCTTCATAGCCGACGTAACCGGGTGGCGATCCGATCAGACGCGCCACATTGTGTCGCTCCATGAACTCGGACATGTCAAGCTGCACCAGCGATTCCTCGCTGCCGAACAGGAAACGGGCCAGAGCTTTGGTTAGTTCAGTCTTGCCCACACCCGTGGGGCCCAGGAAGATGAACGAACCGATGGGCCGGCGGGGGTCCTTTAGCCCGGCGCGCGCGCGCCGCACGGCCTTGGAAATGGCCGTGATGGCGTCGTTCTGGCCCACGATGTACTTGTGCAATTCGTCTTCCATGCGCAGCAAGCGCGCAGATTCTTCTTCGGTGAACTGGTAGACGGGAATGCCGGTCCACATGGACAGGACCTCGGCAATGTCCTCCGCGGTCACTTCAGCGCTCCCACCTTCCTGGCTGGCCCGCATCTGGTCCAGCCGGCGCTGCAATTCCTCTTCTTCCTCGCGGCTGAGGTCCGCTTCTTGATAGCGACCCGAGTCAACCGCTCGCTCACGCTCCTCGCGCAGCTCCCGTAGGCGGTCGTACGCCTCGCGGATGTCTGCCGGCTGCGGCACGCGGTACATGCGCACGCGCGATGCGCTTTCGTCAATGAGATCAATTGCCTTGTCCGGCAAGAAACGCTCTGTTACGTAGCGCGTGGAAAGCGTGACAGCAGCGTCGATGGCCTCTTCGGTGATCGTTAATTTGTGATGGTCTTCATAGGCCGATTTAATCCCCTTGAGAATGTCAACAGCTTCTTCCGGCGAGGGTTCCTCAACGCGGATGGGCTGGAAGCGTCGCTCCAACGCGGCGTCACTCTCGATGTGCCGCCGGTACTCATCCAGCGTCGTGGCGCCAATACACTGCAACTCGCCGCGAGCAAGCGCTGGCTTGAGGATGTTTGCTGCATCCACTGAGCTTCCGGCTGAACCGGCGCCAACCAGCATATGCACCTCATCGATGAAGAGGATGGCGTCACTCTGCTTCAATTCCTCAATGACTCGCTTCAGGCGCTCCTCGAACTGACCGCGGTACATCGTGCCCGCGACCAGACTACCGACGTCTAGCTGTAACACGCGCTTGTCCAGGAGCACGTCCGGGACCTGCCCATCGACAATGCGTTGGGCCAATCCCTCGACGATGGCGGTCTTGCCGACCCCCGGTTCGCCGATGAGGGCCGGGTTGTTCTTGGTGCGGCGCGCCAGAATCTGAATGACACGCTCGATTTCAGTCTGACGGCCAATGACCGGATCGAGCTTGTTGTCGGCGGCGAGCGCCGTAAGGTCGGTAGCAAGCTGATCCACCAAGGGGGTCTTACTCTTCTCCTTACCGCTGCTCCGCCGACGCGAACGGCTTTCCCTGGCTGTCACGGGATTCTCCTTTAGCATACGACGCGTTTGGCGCCGAATTTGCTCTGGGCTTACGCCAAAGCGCTTCAATACTTCCATTGCCAGGCCTTCGTTCTGCCGCACGAGGCCAAGGAGAAGATGTTCAGTGCTGATGTAATGCTGGCCCATGCGGCGGGCTTCATCAATACCTAGCTCTAATATACGTTTGGTGCTGGGAGAAAGTTCCACCTTGCTGAACGGTGTGCGCGATCCAACGCCGGCAAGGCGTTCAACCATAGCCTGAACGCGCACAGCCTCCAGACCAAGGTCACGGAGAACGCGTCCGGCAACGCCGCCTTCCTCCAACAGCAGACCAATTAATATGTGTTCACTACCAATATAGTTGTGATTCAGTCGTTCTGCTTCTTCTTGGGCCAGGCTCAAAACCTTGCGTGCACGTTGTGTAAACCGTTCCCAATTTTTGGAGTTCACAGGATCACCTCGGTATTACTGCTACAAGTAGGTTGCCCTCCCGAGCACTCACAACCTGTTTTACTCTTCTTCTTCATAAGAAACACTGGCTTCTTCCGCCTCATCCATCGCCATCGCCAGGTCCGCATCCATAAATCTATCGGAGGAAACCTGCTTCAAGCTAAGACCAATCTGCCTCTGTTCCGGATCCACACGAATCACACGCACCGTTACCTGTTGATCAGGGCGGACGACCTCACGTGGATGATTGACGCGGTCCTCGGAAAGTTCAGATATGTGTATGAGCCCTTCAAGCTCATACTCGTCCATAATTCGGGCAAACGCACCAAACTGAGCCAGCTTGGTAATTGTGGCCTCAACGAGTTGGCCTTCATGATACAGCTGGTCAACAATAGTCCAGGGGTCGGTCTGAAGCCTTTTCAGGCTCAGGGCAACTCGTTGGCGGTCCTGGTCTACGTCCAATACATAAACCTCTACCTCCTCTCCGTGCTGGAGTACGTCGCGCGGATCATTGACGCGCTTCCAACTCAGCTCGGAAATATGCACCAGCCCTTCAATGCCTCCGATGTCAACGAAGGCTCCGAAGTCGGTCAGATTCACAACTCGACCTGGGCGCACGTCTCCTTCCTGAAGTTCGTTAAGCAACTTCTCCCGTTGCTCAGCTCGCCGCTCCTTCATGGCAGCGCGCTCAGACAGTATCAGACGATTACGACCGCGATCCACCTCAATTACTTTGGACGTTATCACCTCGCCGACAATCGTCCGTAACTGCTCGGCGGTGGAGCGATCACGATTGAAATTGCGATTTGAAGCCAGCTGAGAGATAGGCATAAACCCACGAAGTTGTCCTACCTGAACCAGTAACCCGCCCTTATTGTGGCCGATTACTTTGCCCTGGTAGGTTTCACCCTGTGTCGCCAACTCTTCCACCATCTGCCAATCCTGCTCTTCAGCAGCCTTTGTATAGGACAGGATGATGTTTCCGTCGTCGTCTTCTGGATCGACAACGTAGACGTTCACGTCGTTGCCGATTGCCAGCTTTTCGCGATCGCTATCATTCAGGCTGTCCAATTCATTGCCAGCAATGATGCCTTCTGACTTGGCGCCTATATCGATGAGGATCGCATTCTTCAGATGCTCAATCACCTCTCCACGCCGGATCTCTCCTGCCGTTGGCAAATCGAGATCCAGATCCTCGTTGAGGAGGAAGTCCATCGGGTGACTTGCATCCTTGTTGTGTTCAGTTGAATTTTGAGCAATATTTTCCATCATCTCTCTTCTGTAACCCCATATTCAGGGGAAGATAAGAAGATTATACTGTGTTTACCCTTGTTGGCAATAAGCCCTTGGTTCGCCAGATAGTCCTTCCCGTGGGCACGTCCCACCGTCTTTATACCGTATTCGGCTGCTACTGACTGCCTTTCTCATAGAAATTGAACAGATCTCTAATCATTCGAGCCAATAGTAAGCGCGGGATAGCCTCCCCGCAACCGTCAACGTCATTATGCCCCAGAAACATCAAAACTTTGTTTGTTTCCATTGTGAGGTACAGTTTAGCGGCTGTTGTAGCCACAGTAAACCTTGTTATAATGCGCCGTTCTGATACTTTTGTACTGCACTTATCATTATGTCTGAAGAACCTGACTTTTCTGCTATCAATCCGCCCGGTGACCAGCCTCGGTGCCCGCACTGCGATTCGGTCGTCGCGGCAGAGAGCGACCGCTGCCTGATGTGCGGCGCTACTTTGGAGCTGACAGGGGTGGAGCCTGCTGCGGCGGAACCGTCTACTGACGATACGATTGTACCGAAAAGCTTGACGCGGGCGGAGCGGGAACCCCAAGCGGAAACACCGGTTCCGGAAGTGGCAATCGAGCCGCAGCAGGCGAGCGACGAGCCAGGGTTTGTTGAATCGGCTGTCGAAGAGCGCCCATCAAGAGTTCTGTTTTGGATGACGGGTGTCGTTTTTGTGATGACAGCGCTGTTGGGTACATTGGTGGTTCGCCATAGTGGCCCGGTGCAGCTGGCGCTTATGCCCACGCCAACCCCATTGGCGCCGACTGCTTCCTTTACTCCCAGCGTTACATTACCGCCCACCCAGACCAGCGCACCGACGGGCACCCCCACACTCACGCCAGAGCCATCACCCTCGCCGACGCCACAACCGCCTCGAGTTCATAATGTAACAGAAGGAGAAACGCTCTTCGGCCTGTCTTTATTCTATAACGTGGCTATGGACGTGATCGCTGAGATGAACGGATTCAGCGTCGATACACCTATACAGTCTGGGCAAACTTTAGAGGTTCCATGGCCGACGGCGACGCCCCCTCTGGAACCGATTCGCTTTGAGGTGAACGGTGAGCCTCTCATTGCCGATCCGACAAACTGCGAGCGCTATGAGATTCAAGAAGGTGATGCCATCTCGGCGATTGCGGCGCGTAACAATATCGACTTTAATCTGCTACTGCGAGTGAATCGCCTGGACGATCAGTCGATCATGCAGCCGGGTGATACGATCTGCATCCCCGAAATTATCCATGGAGATGTACTGCCTCCAACCCCCGGCCCTTCGCCGACCCCGTCGCCAACGTCGTTCCCGCCCGGTCCCACACTTCTCTACCCGATTGACGGCACCGTAGTGGAGATGGAGCAGGAGCCAATCATCCTGCAATGGGTCGCGGTCAAGGATCTGCCTGAAAATGAGTGGTATATGGTGGAGCTAACTGACCTTGCCGTCGAAGGCCAGCACCCCCAACGCGCCTTCACCCGCGACAACGCCTTCCGCGTTCCTCAAGAGTGGCGTCCCCCGGTCGACGAATATCACGATTTTCGCTGGCGCGTGAGCATTGTCCGTGTCACCGGACAACGCCAGGATGGGGAGTTCATTTACACGTTTGGCGGACGTAACAGCGAGGACGGCTACTTCACCTGGAAGGGGGCTGTTCCCACGCCGACGCCCACAGCGACTGTGACGCCAACGCCCGAACCGTAGGGCACATCCCTGGGCGCTTACTCCTGCAAGAAGGGATTCAACCGTTTCTCATCCCCAATCGTTGTTGGATTCCCATGCCCACAATAGACGCGTGTCTCATCGGGTAGAACGAACAGTTTCTCGCGGATCGTGCGCATGAGCGTGGCGAAATCTCCGCCGGGCAGGTCAGTGCGCCCGATGCCTTGCTGAAACAGAACATCTCCGTCAAATAGTGTATCGCTGGTTGCATGGTAGAAAGAGACGTGGCCCGGCGCGTGTCCCGGTGTATAAAGAACCTGCAGTTCCAGCTGGCCGACTTCCACGATCTGTCCTTCCTGTAACATCACGTGCGGCTCTGGTGGGTCCGGTATCGTGACCCCCCACAAAGCCGCCGCTCGCGGCGATTCACGCAACATCGATACTGCTTCGGGATGCACATAAATGGGCGCGGATGTTTCTGTGTACAGATGGGTCAGCGCGCCGATGTGATCAAAGTGGCAGTGGGTGAGTAAGATGTGGCTGACGGTCCATCCTTCCTCTTCTATTACCTTCTGAATCGCCGGACCGTCCCATGATGGATCGATCACGGCGGCCAGACCTGTTTCTTCACAGGCGACGACATAGCAGTTAGTTTGCATTGGACCCAGAGGAAGCATTCGAATCTTGATCATCAGGTATCCTGCCTTTTGAGTTGTGGGTAATGTCTCACGTGGGTTTTTGTTTCGCGGGTTGCAGGTACCGGCCGGCAGTTGATGGTGCAGTGATTGTTTCACCAACCTCGCGCCTGCGACGTCGCATGAAGAGATACAGTAGTTCGGCCACAATTGCCGCATTGAGGGCCAATGCTGCGGTCAGGATGCCGGTCAACCGCACAGCAACTCCCAGGAATAGAACAACGGCCGTCACGGTAAGGTTGATGGCCATTCCGGCATTCACGACACCTGTCTCACGGTCATTTATCAGAATACCCCGCAGCCACGAGACCAGAACGAAGAAGGCGGGATAGAAAAGGAATAGGCGCGTGCCGTACGCCGCCAGCGAGGCAACGTCCAAATGTGTGTCCTGTATTTGAACCAGATAGAAAGGGAGTAGCGGGCTAAATACGAACAAAACCATGCCCACTGTGCTTACCGCGGCGAGTGTCAGGCTGAAGCGGCGCACAGGCGCGTGTGTGTCCGGTCCCTCGGTCAGGGCGATTACCGCTTCTGGCAGGGCCATGGCGGCGGCGCGGCTCAGCAGGGTCAGCTGAAAAACCAGGGGCCACGCTGCCAGGGAAAGGGTAGGGTTGTCCAGTCTTGCCAGGCTGACGGCGACCAGCGGTTGCGCCAGCAGAGTAAGCACAGCCGTGCTGGCCAGCGGCAGATGAAACCAGAATAGCTCGG
>DATHSI010000014.1:0-16379 GCA_035464315.1 Candidatus Sulfomarinibacteraceae bacterium | reverse complement strand
CGCCGTGCCGCCGGCCATGGGGCACGGCGTGTAGACGAAGGGAATGCCGTGGTCGGCGGAGAAGATCAACTTCTGAATCACCTCTTCCGAGTGGCTGAGGGGCGAGACAGGCTCAATGTAGAGGGAGAACGAGGGCGCCTTTTCCCACTCCTCCTTGCCGCCCAACCGCACGTAGGCCATCTCCAGCTGGTCGTTGAGCCCGTCCAGGTCCACGGCGGTAATGTTGATCGGCTTCGACGTGCCTTCCAGCATCGCCAGATACTGCCAGCGATCATACGTGCCCACCGCCGTATCCTGCGTGATGCCCAGCGACATATGGAAGTCGATGTTGGGCAACTTTTGTGCCAGCCGGGCGAAGTTCTTCACATCTTTATAGGTCGCGCGCCGGCGCTCGCCGTTGTAGGGATCGATGGTGTACGGCGTGTCCGAGCCCGCGCCAAAGTACGCCTGGTTCTTGTACAGCTCCATGCGATTGTTGCGACGCCCTTCGGCGTCGGGCGGGCCCACCACCACCACCTTCTCCGGCAACGTCGCGCGGGCGCGGTCCACCATCCACGAGGGCATCTTCACCAGACTGCTATCCTCCGTCGTGTCCTCCACCGTGGCCCCGCCGGAGTAGGCCAGCTCCACCCCCTCCTCATCATAGACGCGCACGCCGGTCTCATCCAGAACGCGCAGCGCGGAGTAGTAAATCGCCTCGACTTCTTCTTCCGTCAACACCTGCAATCGCGGCGTTGCATTTTCCTGATAATTCGTTTTTCGTACCTGCATGATTTCATCTCCGAAATGGTTACTCTTGAACGTAGTGCCCGACCCCGTGACCTCAGATGAACTGCGTCTGGCGCACCTCGCCGCCGGGCCCAACGACCACAAAGTCGTCGCCGGCTTCGTGCGGCGCGCCAATCGCTTCTATCAAGCGGCGCACGTAGTTGTCGGATCCCAGGATCTCTTCATAGCGCATGCCCCACTGCTCGCAGTAGCGGGCAACTTCCAGGGCCTCTTCACGATACGTCTCCAGATCCTCAGCGCTGTGCGCCACCAGGACCAGCCTTTCGTAATTCTGGTACTGCTGGTCCATGATCCACGCAGCATCCTCTTCGCCGTACTTCTCCCGATACTCGCGATACTCCTTCAGCGGATGGCTGCCCGATTCCAGCCACCCTTTGCTCAGGTAATAGGTGCCGGGCGTCGCTTCAAACTCGCGCAGGTAAGCGTGGCGAGAGCCCAACAGAATGGCGATGCAATCGTCGGACCGTGGAATGAGCAGCGTGTGCCGCCCGGCCTTGATACCGTGCAGCCCATTGCCGCAAAGTCCGTAGCCCAACACGATGAGGCTCGCTGTCTCCACGCTGTCAATAGCCTCTTGCAGCGTCCAGGTCATGCGCTGAGGGTGGCGGTGCAGGCCGTAATCCATGTAGGTAACGTCCTGTGCCAGATCCTCAGGCAACAGCCCCTCAAACATGCTCTGCATAATCTTGCAGGCGATAATCACCACAGGAAGCTTTTCCGGCTGCGCCATCGCTCAGGCCGCTCCCACGAACTGCTTGGCCAGCTCCTGCCCGCCAACCGCGTTGGAACCGTAGCCGTCCGCGCCGATGCGCTCGGCGAAATCGGCGTCCACGGGAGCGCCGCCGACCATGATCTTCACATTATCGCGCAGGCCGGCTTCCTCGATAGCCTTGATCGTGTAGCCCATAGCGCGCATGGTGGTCGTCAGCAGCGCCGACATACCCACGATATCCGGCTGGTGTTCTTTGATGGCAGTGACAAAGCGCTCGGGTTCGACGTTGAAACCGAGATCGATTACCTCGAACCCCGCGCCCTCGCACATCATTCCCACCAGATTCTTGCCGATGTCGTGCAGGTCGCCTTTCACTGTCCCCATGACAATCGTGCCGATAAGCTTGGCGCCATCAGACACCAGGTGCGGGCGCAACACGCGCAACCCGGCCTGCATCGTCTCGGCGGACATCAGCACCTCCGGCACAAACATGTCGCCGCGCTTGAAACGCACGCCCACTTCGCCCATGCCCGCTACCAGGCCGTTGTCCAGAATCTCTTTGGCCCTCAGACCGTCATCCAGACCCTGTTGCACAAGCTGCGCCGCGCGCTCCTCATTCCCTTCAATAACCGTCGTCGATAGTTGTTCGTATATAGCACTCATCTTCAATAGACCTCCCAGATCTCTCTTTTACAGTCGCCGCTTTGCGCCGCTCACTCAGCGCGGACGCGGTCTTCAGCCTCTTCCAGCACCTCGCGGATCACCTGTTCCGTCTCCGGCTTGATCGGCGTCGGTTCGTGGCTGGCCAAAATGTCGCGCACGCGGTCAACAGTGCGATCCTTCATCGTCATGCGCCCCATCATGTCCCATTCCTCGAAGTTGCGGCGATCGTGGAGCTTGGGATACCAGAATTCGGACTTGAAGTAGCGGCGCGTGTGCGGCTCGCGCAGATAATGGTTATTGGGTCCCACCTTATTGATCACGTCCACGGCGAGCGTGTCTTCGTTAACTTCAATGCCCCGCGTGATGCGCCGCGCGTAGCCAATGGCCTCGTCCATCGCCGCCAGCTGGAACACAGACCCGGTCATGGCGCTCTCCGTGTAACCCACGTCGTGTGTCAGGTCTCCGCCCGTCAGCGCCGAGTAGAAGCAGGAGAGAGAGCCTTCGATCATCGCCTGCGCGTCGAACGTCTTGGAGTCGGTGCAGCCGCCCGTTTGCCACAGGGGCAGCCCCGCAAAGTGCGCCAGTTCCGTGAGCCCGGCCATCATCAACGGCAATTCAGGCGCGCCATAGGCCAGGATCATTGAACTCATATCCATCACCGAGAGCACGCCGCCCATAAAGAAGGGCAACCCCGGCTGGATCGCCTGAGCCACCGTCAGGCCCAACCACGACTCCGCCGCGGCCTGAGTGATGATGCCCGCCGCGGTCACCGGCGCCGTGCCGCCCGCCAGCGGACAGGGAGTGAACACCAGCGGCACGCGGTGCTTGGCGGCAAAGATCAGCTTATCCAGCGCCTCCGTCGTGCTCACCAACGGCGACAGCGGCTCGCAATAATGCACGTAATTCGGACGCTGCTCGAACGCCCGCTGCCCGCCGGCCTCGGCCACCGCGATGCGATGGATGCCCTCCGAATCGTCCCAATCATAGGACCAGGCCACGATCGGCTTACTCGTGTTGGGGAACATGCCGGCGAACTCGTAGAGCGCGCCCAGATCGTGGTGTACGTCGCTCACCGTGCCCAGAGACTCGCAAAAGTCGATGTTGGGCAAAGCGTCAACCATGCGCGCCACCAGAGGCACGTCGGACTTCACATACGGGCGACGTTCCAGCGTCTCCACGTCGATGAAGTTGACACAGGTGGGCCCGGGGCCAAAGTGCGCCCGGCCCGGACCGATGTGAATGTTGTGTTGCCGATTACCATCGCGGGCAAAAAGTGTAAACGAGCGCGGCGCGAGCGCCAGAGATTGTCTGACAAGCCAGGACGGAAGGCGCACGCGCTCGCCGTCCACCCACGCTCCTGCTTTTTCCAGAATGTCGCGCGCCTCTTCGTGCTGCACGTCCAGTCCTGTCACCTGCAGAACGTGCAATACGCCGTCAAACAGCTCCTGGAGCTGATCCTGTGACAGCATTTCGAAACGCACGCCAGAATTGTTGCGAATATTGGTTCTCATTTTTCTATCCTCTTTGTTCCTGAAGGACGCCGGTCAGGACGTGCCTACGAAACGTTTGGCCAGGTCGGCCGCCGACGCAGCGTTAGCCGCGTAGCCGTCGGCGCCGATCTGGTCGGCGAATGACTGGGTCACCGGCGCGCCGCCAACCATGACACACACGCGGCTGCGTAATCCGGCCTCCTCCAGCGCCTTGATCGTGTGCTCCATGGTGCGCATCGTGGTCGTCAGCAACGCCGACATGCCGATCACCTGCGGTTCGAACGCCTTGACCTCCTCCACGAAGGTCTCCGGCGCCACATTCTTGCCCAGGTCCTTGACCTCAAACCCCGCGCCTTCACACATCATAGCCACTAGGTTCTTGCCGATGTCGTGCATGTCCCCTTTCACCGTGCCCAACAACACCTTGCCCACCATCTTGGCGCCGCTGGCAACCAGCAGCGGGCGCAGCCGGTCCATAGAGGTCTGCATGGCGCGCGCCGAACGCAGCACTTCAGGCACAAACATGTTGCCGGCGCGGAACTCGTCGCCGACGTAGTCCATCCCCGGCATCAGGCCATCATCCAGTACTTCCTGAGGCGACAGCCCAGCGTCCAGCGCCTGCGCCGTCAGTTGGTCAATGTCTTCCTTCCTGCCCTGGATAATGGCAGTAGAAAGTCCAGAAAGAATCTCGCTCATACGAATTTTCTCCTTTTAAATAGGCCAGCAATCTGCTTGCCCTATAAAGACGCCACAGGCTCAACCACCCGGCTCAGCCATCGCCTGGCGTTGGCGATACGCCTTGATCCAGTTCATACCATAGTCGTCGCGCCCCATGGCCAGATCCGCCGCCAGAAGCGTCGTCTGGATTTCCGGCACCAGAGGATTGGTGATGGGACAGGTCAGGCCGGCGTGGATGGCCATGGCGATAAAGGTGGCGTTGATATACTTGCGGTCGGGCATACCATAAGAAATATTGCTGGCGCCCATGGTCACGTTGTTGCCAAGCTCCTTCACGATCAGGCGCATCGTTTCCAGCGCAATGCGCCCGGCGTTGCTGTCTGCGCCCATCGTCAGCGCCAGGGGGTCGACGATCACGTCTTCGGCCGGAATCCCCAGCTGCGCCGCCCGGTCCACGATCTTCTCCGCCACGCGCAGGCGCTCTTCCGCGCTCTCCGGGATGCCGTCGTCGTCCATGCACAACCCGATCACCGCCGCGCCATACTCCCGGACCAGCGGCAGCACGGTAGAGAGCGCCCGCTCCTCGCCGTTGACAGAGTTGACCAGCGCCTTTCCGCCGTAAACAGAGAGCGCCGCTTCCAGCGCCTCCGTGTCCGCCGTGTCAATGCACAGCGGCGCGTCGGTCACCTCCATCACAATCTGCATCATCTCTTTCAGCAGCGCCGTCTCGTCGGCGCCGGGCACCCCGGCGTTCACATCCAGAATGTCCGCGCCGGCCTGTACCTGGTCGATGGCATCCTGACGCACAATGTCAAAATTGCCTTCTTTCAGCGCCGCCAGCACCTTTTTGCGCCCGGTGGGGTTGATACGCTCGCCGATGATCACCGTGGGCAATTCGCGGCTGATCACCACCTCCTGCGACGCCGAACACACCGTCGTTCTCAATGCATCACTCATATCCTTATTCCTTTGATATATTACTGATATATCAGCAATAGTTAAAAAAAGCTGGATCCCTTAAAGGATTTGGAACAGCTCCAATGAGTTTCCCCCAGGCGGCCCGCACCCCGGCTGGTTTCTAATGATATATTACTAATATATTAGCTCTTTTGCAAGTCCCTCCCCCTTTTTTCCTACTTGACCTCCCACCGGCGCCGTTTCACGCGCGGGCGTGTGGTCAGGAAACGCTACGGTCACGACACGCGACCGTAGCGTTTCACGACGCTCACGTTTCGCGGATATCGACGATCTCCACAACGTGGTCTTCGATAGCCGCCAGCAACGCCTCTTGAGTAATGTCCGTCACTTTGATCGTGCAGCCCCAATTTGACGAGTTCTCGCCCAGTAAAGTGTCGAAGGAAAGGATCAGGCCGCCTGCACTGGTAATTTCAGAGGTGATTTTGGCCATAGACCCCTTTACATACGGCGCGAGCAGGCTCACACGGATGCCCTTCTCCCGCGCCCCCATCATCTCCAGGAATACGCGAAAAATATCTGACTCGGTGATGATGCCGGAGATGACGCCATTGCGCATAACGGGCAGGCTCCCTACCTTATTGTCGGCCATCAACCGCGCCGCGTCTTCCAGAACAGTGTCTTCAGTAACCGTAATCACATCTTTGGTCATCACTTCTTTCACCGTGACCTGAGCCAGCAGATAGCTAATTTCCCACATACTCAACGACGTGGCTGAGGACGGCGACGCGTAGAGCAGATCGGTATGGGTCACGATACCCACCAGCTTCCTGTCCTTATCGACCACCGGGAACCGGCGCACATCCTCACGCTTCATCCACTCCATGGCCTCGGCAATCGACAGGTCAGGCGTGATAGTGATGGGGTTAGGGGTCATTCGGTTGCGAACTAACATGGTGTTCTCCTCATAGAGTACGCGCTACCGCAGTGCGCCGGGAAGTTCCTCCTGAAGCGCCCTTAACTGCTGGTTGCGGCAGCGTTATTATTTCCTCGGTTGCGCCACAGGCGGTCGGCCACGTCATTATAGAACTGGGCAAAGCCGCCCGGATAGAAGATCATGACCACGATCAACAGCATGCCATAGATCACCAGGTGCAGGCCGGGCAATCCTGTCAGGTTCGAGCGCAGGCTTTCGATGAAGAAGATGAAGGGGAAAGCTATCAACGCACCGCCCCACAGGCTGCCGCGCCCGCCAATATAGGCGATAGCCAGCACCTCCACCGTGTGCGAGGTGAGCATGATCGCCGGCGTAAGAATGCCAAAGTAATGAGCATAGAACCCGCCCAGCCAGCCGGCAAACAGACATTGCACAGTAAAGTTGAATACACGATAGAAGGTTGGATTGATACCGGAGGCCTCGGCCGCTTCAAAATTCTGCCCGATGGCCCGAAACGCAAGCCCAAAGTGGGAGTTGACAATCAGCTTGAGGACGAAGTAGGTCACAAGCATCATACCCACGATGATGTAGAAATAAGGCAGGTTTGAAGAGGTATCAAGCAAGCGCGGCGTGCTCAGACCCATCGGACCGCGGGTCAGATCCACGAGGTTTCGCGTAATACCGAGCAGGGCCAACCCCACGAACCAGGCCATCACCGCCGCAAAGATGCCGCGCAGGCGCAACGTGAGCAGGCCCAGAAAGAACCCGATGATGCCCGCCGGAATCGCGGCCAGAAAGATACCGGCCCACGGAGACACACCCAAATTGACCGCCAGCAACCCGGAGGTATAGGCGCCCACGCCGAAGAAGGCGGCAAAGCCAAAGTTCACCACGTTAATGTAGCCGGTGGTAAAGTCGAAGGCGATGGCCCGCGCGCCCAGAAGCGCCGCGCTCACCAGCCAGCGCAAGATATGTTCCTGGTTGAATGGAGGAATAAGAGGCAAGAGCAGCAGAGCGGCGATAACCAGGACGCCCGCCGGCGTCACGCCAATGCGATCCAGGGCCGCCCACAGGCGATTTCTCGACTCAGGCCTCTCTTGCACAACTGCGTCAACGCTTGGTTGCATCACTCTGCTCCTTATTGCTCCTGGATACCCTTGACTTCGCTGCCGAACAGGCCCGAGGGTTTCACGATGAGAATAATAATGATGATCGCCGTCGGTATGACGTCCTCCCAGCCAACGCCAATGTAGAAGGAGGTCAACGTCTGCAGCAAAGCCACAATAAAGCCGCCGATGACGGCTGCAGAAACGTTGCCCAGTCCTACCAGAATGACGACGTACCATGCCACGTACAACGGTCGCAGGCCCGCCGTCGGATAGGCGGGAAATATGAACAGGAGACTGGCGCCAGCCATGGCCGCCAGTCCCGCGCTGAGGGACATCGTCAACAACAGGATGCGGTTCAGATTGATGCCCACCATCAGGGCGCCCATCTCATCCTGAGCCACGGCGCGAATGGCGCGTCCCGTCTGCGTATGGCGCATGAAGTACCAAAAGACGATCAGGGCAATCACTGCCAGCAGAAACGCGCCAATGCGATCCACAGACACGTTCACCCCGAATAGCCTGAGCGCCGGCAGATCCCAGTAACGCGGAATACCCCGGAAATCGGCGCCCCAGCGCAACTGCACCAGGTTAATGATGACGACCGAAATGCCGACCGTCAGCAAGAAGGAATTCATCACCCACTGTTCTCGACTCCGCTTCCGCAACTGGTAAAACACCAGCTTCTCCAGAATGGCGCCCAGAATCAGACCCACGACAATGGCCGCCAGGATACCCAACAGGGGCGCAAGCAGACTCAGCGTCGTATTAGGGTTCTCCGCCAGCGCCCGTCGCAACGGCGTAAATACAAAGTAAGCCGTCAGCGACCCCGCCAGGAAGAATTCTCCGTGGGCGAAATTGGGGATGTTCATCACGCCAAACACCAGCGAGAGGCCCATGGAGAGCAGGGCCCACATACCACCGGTCACGACCGTGTTCACGAGGATAAACGGGCCGGCGTCGATGGCGGCCCAGATGGCTGCGACGATACTCAATACAATGGTGATGCCCGCGGCCGATGTAAGCCAGCGCCATAAGACCATCGGCAGGGGCTCTCTTATGCTTTCTTTGGCGGCTACTTCGCTCATAGACTGGATTCCCTCTCAGAAGCTGTCTTATCTGACAATCGGGTTCCGGCAACGTCGCCACGAGGAGGTGTTGGCGCGCTGCCTGCGAAAAGTGACTTTTCAACTGCAAACAAGGCCGGCGCGGTCTAGACACCTAGAAACGCTTTGCGCACGTGCTCGTTCTGCAGCAGCTCTTCGCTGCGCCCTTCCAGGACGATTTCGCCCTGTTCCAGAACGTAGGCGCGGTCCGTCATGCGCAGAGTGGTGTTCACGTTCTGCTCCACGAGCAGGATCGTCACCCCGCTTTCGCGCAATGACTGCAGAGCGTGGAAAACGTCTAGCGTCAATTTCGGCGCCAGCCCCAATGAAGGCTCGTCCACCAGCAACATGGACGGGCCAGACATAATGCCGCGCGCGATGGCCAGCATCTTGCGCTCGCCGCCGCTGAGAGTGCCTGCCAGCTGGCTGCGCCGCGCCTCCAGACGAGGAAACAGGCCGAAGACGAACTCCAGATTCTCCTGTTTTTGCGCCTCGCTCTCCACGGTATAAGCGCCCAACAGCAAGTTCTCGTAGATAGACATGTCCGTGAACAAATTGAGGCTCTCGGAGACAAAACTGACGCCCATGTGGCAAATCTCGTATGCCGGAACTTTGCTCAACGGCTGATCGCGGAAAAAGACTTCGCCTTTCTTGGGCTGCAGCATGCCCGCAACTGTCTTCAGCGTCGTAGATTTGCCCGCCCCATTGGGGCCGATCAGCGCCACAAACTCCCCCTCATCAACGTGCAACGACACATCCCACAACACCTGAAGAAAGCCATAGCCGGCATCCAGGTTTTTTATTTCCAGCAATGCTGTCCCTCCTACAATTTCGTGAGCGTCTTGTGAGTTGGCGCTTTAGAGACGTTCCCTCTAAAGGCGTTTCGTTTTACAGATCGAATTCTTCGCCCAGATACGCCTCGGCCACTTTGGGATCCTGCGCCACCTCTTTGGTGGGACCTTCGGCAATCTTGGCCCCATAGTAGATGACGGCAAGCCGGTCGCATAAGCCCATGATCACGCGCATGATGTGCTCAATCATGATGATAGTCACGCCGTTGTCCCGTATCTTGCGAATGATGTCCATCAGGTCACCCAACTCGCCGGTCGCCAGCCCCGCAGCCAGCTCGTCAAGCAGTAAGAGCTGCGGCTTGCTGGCCAGGGCGCGTGCCAGATCCAGCCGTTTTAACTGCACGGTGTTCAGATTTCGCGCCGGCGTGTACACAGGCAGAGGGAATTCAACGTACTCCAGCATCTCGCGCGCAATCTCCTCTGGATCGCCGTGCGAGCCTCCCGGGTGCCCAAAGGTGGCCGATACCATAACGTTCTCCAACGCCGTCATCTTGGGAAATGGTTGCGAGATTTGAAACGTGCGCGCCATTCCCCGCTGGCACATAGCGAAGGCGCTGGCGCCCGTCGTTTCCTCGCCCATGAAGACAACCTTGCCTCCGTCCGGCTTCAACGCGCCGGAGATCGAGTTGAGAAACGTCGTTTTGCCCGCGCCGTTGGGCCCAATGATGCCGAAAATTTCCCCTTCCTGAACCGACAATGTCACGCGGTCCACAGCTGTGAGGCCGCCAAACGTCTTTAACAACCTGTTTGTTTCCAGAACCGTTTTCATAGATGCAATTTCCCTTGCACGCCTGAAAGAGGATGGCCGGCGGCACGGCCGGCCATCCTCAAACCTGGCGAACGGCTATGGCTTCATCTGCATTTCGGTTTCCTTGAACTCCGGCGGCCAGATCGTCTGGCCTGCACCGTCCATGTACTGCAGGACAGGGAAGGTGTAGTAGCCGGCGCCGACGATGGGATCGGGCGGCTCGCTGAAGTCGTACTCGTTCATCACGATGGCGCCGTCCTCGGCCGTGTAGGTCAGTTCACCGGTCCAGACCTTGTTCTGCACGGTCTGATACACGGTTTCCTTGCTCAGTTCGCCATACGTGTCATACGTATCCTGCAGCACCTTGATGAAGAAATTCATGCCATCGTAGGACAGGCCACCAGAAGAGGGGCTGGGCACGATGCCCGCCTTCTCTTCAAACGCCTCTGCAAACGCCAGGGACGCTTCCGTGGTCCAACCGGGGATCTGGTCCAGCACGTAGTTGGAGGACTCACCCGTCAGCTCGTACCACTCGCCTACCCAACCAAGACCATCGGCGATGATCAGGGCCGTCAGGCCAACCTCGTCAGCCTGCTTAATGAAAGCGGATAGAGACGGCGGCGCGGTGCTCGTGCCGGCGATGAGGTCCAGGTCCTGGTCCGCAAAGCGGTTCAGCAGCGGATAGAACTCAGTCTGCTCGATGGGGAAGTACTGGTAGTCAACCACTTCCCAGCCGACCTCTTCCAGCTGCGCGGCGATGCCGTCGCCGAAGCTACGACCCCAGTCCGTGTCCTCACCATAGATGGCCACGCGCTTTTCGTCGCCGGGATCGAACTCGCCGGCGGCAATCGCGTCTTCAATCGCCGTCACGTAGTTCTGGGAAAGCTTGTCCGGCGTGGGCCAACCCTTTGTTGTCCAGTACCCATACGTTTCCTGATCGCCGTGGAACTTCTCATTGACCACCTCGGTCGCGCCAAAGCCGAAGAAGTGCGGCACCTGATGGTTGGCAGTCACTTCCATGACCGCAACCGACACCGAGCTGTGCCAGTTGATCGCTCCAGCCTCCACGCCGTCCTGCACGATCGCTTCTTCATACGCCCGGGTGGCGGCTTCCGGATCCGACTGCGAGTCGATCCACACCACTTCAAGCGTGTAGTCGCCGATGGTATAGTCAATATTCTCTAGAGCCATTTCCGCCGAGGTCTGGAACTCCTGACCAGTGCGCGCGCTGGGCCCGGTGAAGGGGCCTAAGACGCCGATGGTGAAAACGCGGTCGCCGTCGTCATCCTCTTCTGGCTCCTCAGCCGTATCAGAAGGGTCCGTCGTCTCCTCCGTCTCGGTCGTTTCACCGGTGTCGCCCGCAGGCGGCTCGTCGACAGGCTCTGCCGTACAGGCTACAGCAAAGGCTGCCAGCAGGGCCATAACTAATAACAGGGTAAATCGTCTAGCGTTCACTTTTCCTCCTCCATCTCGAAATCAGGTGGAAATCAACACACTAACCGTTTGAATGTTCCTGAACAAGCACCAAAATTGAGCAGTGTCTATCACCTCCTTGACCCCACAAACT
Organism: Candidatus Sulfomarinibacteraceae bacterium; assembly: GCA_035464315.1. GTDB lineage: Bacteria > Chloroflexota > Anaerolineae > Promineifilales > Promineifilaceae > JAAYYY01. Next base: position 4,817 of record DATHSI010000014.1, on the reverse strand, counting down.
AGCTAGTATATTTATGATATATCAAAGACGTGAAAAAAAAAAGGCCTTGTTTTGTCACATGTATTGGGTGCAGAAACTCATGGTTAATCTGGGACAGAAGTCACTCCTCTTCCCTCAAAAATTTACCATATAGTAGTGGTAATGACCAATGAGGAGCAACACTATGCCTGTTTTCTCGCCCAGAAGGTACCAACCACCGTTCCATCCGGTGCAGAAAGAGACGTCTATTCCTCTGCGCATGTTTACCGCGTTCGAGCGGACCATTAAAGGGACGCTGTTCGGATGTCGCATGTGTGGCAACTGCATTTTGCAGGAGACGGCCTTCATCTGTCCCATGACCTGCCCCAAGGGATTGCGCAACGGGCTTTGCGGCGGCGCGTCGCCCGACCATTGCGAAGTGGATCCCTCTCGCCCCTGCACCTGGTACAAGATCTATGAGCGCGCCGAGCGCCTGGGGCGGCTGGATAGACTGCTGGAAATCAACGCGCCCATCGATGGCGCGCGCGCGGGCGGCGAAACGTGGCTGGAAGTGGTGCGCACCTGGCTCAAGGATGAAGACGCCCCGCGCTTTCGCGACTTCATCGGCAACCGTGAAACGTTCGACGAAGCGTGGGACCAGATGTTTTACAACCTGCGGCAGCCCGACTGGTGGCAGGGTGACGCCGAGTATCATCCACCCCAATACGACGAGCCGCTTTCCCTTCTGGAAGCCAATTTACGTACGGGCAACTTCGTCACCACGGCTGAAATTGCGCCTCCATTGGATGCCTCCCCGGCCCTCATTTACAAGAAGGTAGGCTGGCTGGAAGATTACGTCGCCGCTGCCAACTTCACCGACAACGCCTCGGCGTCGGCGCGCATGAACAGCATGGCCTCCAGTAAGCTCTGCCTGGACGCCGGCCTGGAACCGGTCATGCAGCTTCAGGCCCGAGATCGCAGCCGTGTGATCCTGGAAGCTGACGCCATGGGCGCGGCGGGCCTGGGCATTCGCAACGTCCTTTGCCTCAGCGGCGATCACCAGAGCTTTGGGCCGGGCCCCATAGTCAAGCCGGATCAGTTTGATATGGACGCCGTGCAACTGCTGTGGATGTTGCGCCGCATGCGCGACGAAGGCATCTATTTGGACGGGCGCAAAATAAAGACCCGCCCGCAGCTGTTCCTGGGCGCGGCGGCTTCCCCCTTCGGCGCGCCGCCGGCCTACGAAGCCATACGCGCGGAGAAAAAGATTAACGCCGGCGCGCAGTTCATCCAGACACAACCAGTCTATGACTACGACCGTTTCCTGGAGTGGCTGGAAGCGCTCGACCGCCGTAACCTTCTGGATAAAGTCTACATCCTCGCCGGGCTCATTCCGCTGAAGAGCGCACGCGCCGCGCACTTCATGGCCGACGAAGTACCCGGCGTGGTCATCCCACCCCATCTGGTGAAGCGCATGGACGACGCCGGCGACGACAAGGAAGCACAACAGGAAACCGGCGTGGCCATTGCCCTGGAGCTTATCGAAAAGCTGCGCCAGACGCCGGGCATCGACGGCATGCACATCATGGCCGTGCACTGGGAAAGCATCGTGCCCCGGCTGATGGATGAGGGACAGCTTCCGCGCCCGGCAATCCATTCGCTCGAGCTGCAGGAGGCCTGACGCCTCACCCCCGATAACTTGGGAACACTAAAAGTTTGTGAGTTGCTGTGGCCGGTGTCCCCACCGAGCCACCCTATATCAGCGGACACGGGCTGCGGTCGGGAGACCGGCCCGATCACATTTTCGCACTCTCGAGAACCGGAGCAACTTGACAGCCCCATTTACGCTGCTTAGACTACGGAGCAATCACTCGTGTCACACTCCCGCAGTCAGCAACCAAAAGAGGGCAAAGCAGCCATGAGCGAAGCAACTCCACCGGCACATCCCACGATGTCCCTCATCGGCGCCAATAGCGCCCACCCCGCACCCCGGCACATCTTCTCCAGCTGGGCGCCGATTTTGAACCTGGGCCAGGCCCAACTGGTGAACGTTGACCTTCCCCCGGACGCGCCGGATGAAGCCTACTGCGACCTGGTGACCAAGATGAAGGAGGACGCGCACTGCCAGGGCGCTCTGGTCGCCGCTCATGGGGAAAGGCTGCTGCACGCCGCCGGCCCCCTTTTCGACGATCTCACCAGCGAAGCTGGCCTGTGCGACCAGATCTCCTGTCTCTATAAGTACGAAGGGCATCTGCTGGGTCATGCCATCGAGCCCGAGGTCTCCGCCCAGGTCATGGTCCGTCTGCTCGGTCACGGCTACTGGCGCCGCCACCGCGCCGACCTGCTCTGTCTGGGCGCCGGCAGCGCGGCTGTAGCGCTGCTGGTACACTTCGCCGCGCGGGCCATGATTGACGACCGGCCCCGCCAGTTCCTGCTGGTAGACCCCGACCTGGGCCGCCTGCAACAAGTAGAACGTATGCTGCGCCGCCTGTCCACGGCGGAAATGGCCGTGCAGCTTATCCACAACGTGGACGCGGTCGCCAACGACCGCCTGTTGGCCGACCTGCCCCCACGTTCCCTGATCGTCAATGCCACGCCCACCGACCGCTCGCCGCTGGGCGGCGGCGCCCCCTTTCCCCTCCACGGCGTGGCCTGGGATCTGAACTTCCGCGACGATCTGGAGTTCCTACGACAGGCTCGCACCCAGGCCGCGGAGCGCGGCTTACAGGTAGCCGACGGCTGGGCCTACTTCCTCACGCGCTGGGCCACAGCCCTGGGCTACATCTTCAGCCTGACCATCGACGACGCGAGCTTCGACCGCCTCGCCGGCGCTGCCGCCGCCCGGCGCTGACCCACACGCACCACCCACAAAAACCCGGTGAAGAAGCGTTGACAACCACCCAACGTTATGCTATCGTGCCTGTAACTTTCGTCATCTTTTAAAATAAGTTGTTCTTTTTCTGAAATAAGCAGTGGGGTTTTTAAAACAAGGGTTGCCGAAGCTGACAACCGGGGGTTGCTTCTGATGCCTCGCGCCAATGGATCACAACCACCTCTAAGCACCACGCCGTTCCAACTGGACAGCGCCGAAGCTGCCGTCATCGACGCCATTCGCGCCGATGGCCCCCTGTCGCGCACCGATCTGGCGCGCCGTTTGGGCACCTCGCGCGCCAGCATGACGTCCATCGTCAACCGCCTGCGCGCCACCGAAATCTTAATCGAGGTTGGCCAGGGCAAATCGGCCGGGGGCCGGCCTCCGGCCCTGCTGGGCATCAACGGCCGTCTGGGATATGTCGCCGGCGTGGACATCGGCGCCACCAGCCTGGACATCGCGCTGGCCAACTTCCGCGGCGTCATTCTGGAACGCCACGCCGAAGAGGCCGACGTGCGCCTGGGCGCCGAACCGCTCCTGGGCCGCGCCGGCCAGATCATCGACGACATGCTGGCGCGCCAGGACGCCTCCGGCGAGTGGCTGGTCGCCGCCGGCATCGGCGTGCCCGGCCCGGTCGAGTTCTCGCGCGGCGTGCTCATCGCCCCACCCCTGATGCCCACCTGGGAGGGGTATCCCATCAAAGCCTTTGTGCGCTCCCACTTTCCCAGAGCCACCGTCGTCGTGGACAACGACGTCAACATCATGGCCCTGGGCGAGCGGGAGGCCGGGGGAGGTCAGGGCATTGACAACTTCCTCTTCATCAAAATCGGCACCGGCATCGGCTGCGGCATCATCTGTAAGGGCAAGGTCTACCGCGGCAGCGACGGCTGCGCCGGCGACGTGGGCCACATCTGCGTCGACTACAACGGCCCCGTCTGTCGCTGTGGCAACCAGGGTTGCCTGGAGATTATGGCCGCCGGACCCGCTATCGCCGCCCGCGGCCTAGAACTGGGCCAGAGCGGCGAAAGCCCCTTCCTGGCGCGCCGGCTGCAAGAAAACGACGGCGCGCTCACCGCAGTGGATGTGGGCGACGCCGTCGCCGCCGGTGACCGCCACGCCAGCCAGATCGTTCGCGAGAGCGGGCGGCGCATTGGCGGCGTGCTCGCCGGTCTAGTCAACTTCTACAACCCACGCGCCATTCTCATCGGCGGCGGCGTGGCCAACATCGGCCACCTTCTGCTCTCGTCCATCCGCCAGGCCACCCTGCGCCGCGCCAATCCCCTGTCCACCCGAGACTTACGCATCGAGTACGCCAGCCTGGGCGCTGACAGCGGTGTGGTCGGCGCCATGACTCTGGCCCTTGAACATGTCTTCGTTGTAGATGGCTGATTACCCTGCAAAGGAGGTGTTTTATTCCTGCTAGATTCCCGCTAAGAAATCAGCTTACGCCATGCCGCAGCAGCGGCGACAACCGTTTTCGAACAACACGAGTCGTATTTTATTCTGTAAAGCAAACTGGAGGAGAAATATGAATAAGAAAACATTAGCCCTACTCCTGCTCCTCATCCTGGCCCTGGGCCTTGTGGCCTGTGGCGGTGGAGCAGAAGACACCCCAGAGCCTGAGGAACCGACTACCGAGGCTGAGGTTGAAGAACCGGAAGTCGAAGAGACAGAAGAGGGTGAAGAGCCTGCCCCACAAGAAACCTTCACCATCGGCATCTCCAACGGCTTCGTGGGCAGCGAGTGGCGCACCCAGATGATCCAGGATCTGGAGGAAGTAAACGCCGAGTTCATGGAGCAGGGTCTCACCACGGACCTGATCATCGAAAGCGCCGATACGGACGTACAGGGGCAGATCCAGCAGATCCAGAACCTGATGAACCGCGGCGTGGACGCCATCATCGTCAACCCCAACTCCCAGGACGGCCTCAACAGCGTGCTGGAAGAAGCGGTTGACGAAGGCATCGTGGTCATCGCCATCGACCAG
>DATHSI010000013.1:0-13498 GCA_035464315.1 Candidatus Sulfomarinibacteraceae bacterium | reverse complement strand
AACACTGCAGCGTGTAACATGCCCGTAAGCTGGATGTCCTCCAGGTAGCGGGCGCGTCCCGTAATCAGGCGGGGATCCTCGACGCGCTTGACAGGTTTACCTACATACGTGGCCAGTAGTCACCTCCTGCCGCCATCGATTCGGCGGCTGACTGAACGGCATTGACAATGTTCTGATAGCCAGTGCAGCGACAAACGTTTCCCTCCAATCCCTCACGAATTTCCTTTTCATCCAGCTCGGAATTGGATTCGACGAGCTTGACCGCAGCCATAATCATGCCCGGCGTGCAGTAACCACACTGCAGCGCATGTTCATCCCAGAATGCCTGCTGCATGGGATGCAACTGCCCGTTTTGCGCCAACCCTTCGATGGTGGTCACGTCAGCGCCATCGGCCTGCGCTGCAAGCACGGTGCACGATTTGACTGCCTTGCCATCCAGGTGCACGGTGCAGGCGCCGCACTGGCTGGTGTCACAACCAATGTTGGTCCCCGTCAATCCCAACTCATCGCGCAGAAAGTGGACCAACAACACCCGTGGCTCGACGTCTTGGGTATACCTCTTGCCATTTACGGTCATCGAGACTTCCATAGTAGACGCTCCTCTTCTAGTGATACGACTTACTCCGGCAAAAATGACGTATCCTGATTACTCTACTAAGATTACTTCTTCCCTTTTTATTGCTGCAGTGTTACACCTCCCTACTCTTGTAAGTATTCTGCGACTCTTTGTGCCAGCATATCTGTCCACCAACTGACCAGGCTGCGTAGTACGAGATACGAGCCGAGGACGAGGGCGCCGCCAATCAGGAGTTGGGAGCGCTGTTCGGCGGGCACGAGATCGTCCACCATCTCGCGGGCCACCCCCACGGCGAACTCTGTCTGGCTGGGGGCCTGGGGCGCAGCCGCCGCTTGCTGGTCCGCGCCGTTGGCCTTACTTGCCTGGCGCGCGGCGATTTGTTGTGCCAGGTTGTCCAGGCTCTGCTTGGTAATCGCCCGGGCTGAACTGTCCATTAGCCGCTGGCCCACCTGGGCAATTCGTCCGCCGACCTGGGCATTTCCACTGTAGTGCATGACTGTGCCCTCTTCGCTCTCCTCCAATCGCACGTCGCCCTCGCCGTTCAGAAAGCCGGACGGTCCCTTCCCCGACACTTTCATGCGGTAGCTCTCTGGGGCCTGAAGATTTGAGAGCTTCACGGTGCCTTGGAACACACCCTGTACCGGGCCGACGCGCACCTGCATCTCTCCCTCAAATTCGTTATCTCCCACCCGCTCCAGCTTCTCACAACCGGGCATGGTGTTTGCCAGAATTTCGGGATCCAGGAACGCTTCCCAGACAACCTCGCGGGGGGCATCGAACGTGTAACGTCCTTCAAGCTTCACGGTCACTCTCCTCTTAAAGCAGTTAGTTGATTAACCGGCCGTGACCATGCGCATGATCGCCGGCCGATCGTTGCCGGAGTTAATTAATTCGGTTGTGCAAATGAGTATGGGTCAGCCTGGCCTCGGCTGTCCGCTACTGGATAATCTGTGTAGGGTAATATGAAATTCGCCAAAGCATGCCCCAATGTAGCAACGCTCCCGCGCACGGTTGCTCCATTTCTTTGTGGGAGACGCAATTGGTGGGGCATGAGCCGCTATATCTTGGGCTGACTATGCAATAAGCACAATTGTATATTGAGCTATATTGGGCACTTTGGCATAATAAATCTATCTAATATAATAAAGAGTGTCAAGCGTCGCTACAGTGGGCGGCGCCGCTTATCCAGTCTTCAATCTTCCTGCTTACTGTGGTGACAGAACGTGTTCTTTGGCTGGTTTACGGCTCGTTCCGGCATCATCCACTGTCCTTTTTCAATTGGAATCTGATCGAGGGCAAGAGGGAAAGTCAGGTAGGCGAGGGTTAAACAATTTAAGGAGGTTTCGATGGTAGAGAAGGTCACCACAGCGGAAAAAACAGGCGAGGAGCTGAACGGTGAAGTGTATTATCCATCGCCTGAAATTGTAGAAGCGGCTCATATTTCTGACTATAAAAAAGTTCAGGAAGAGGCGCAGGAAGATCTGGAAGAATTCTGGGGGCGCATCGCGGCGGAGAACTTTGAGTGGTACGAGCCCTGGGAGCACGTTCTGGACGATGAGAATGCCCCCTTTTACAAGTGGTTCGTGGGCGCCAAAGTCAACATCGTACACAATGCCCTGGATCGACACATGCACACAGCCACCCGCAACAAAGCGGCGCTTATTTTCGAGGGTGAGCAAGGCGACCAGCGCGTCTACACCTACCAGATGCTGTACCATGAAGTGTGCAAATTTGCCAGTGTTTTGCGCGCTATGGGCGCCGGCAAAGGGGACCGCATCACCATTTATATGGGCCGCATTCCAGAGTTGGCAATTGCCATGCTGGCCTGCGCAAAGATCGGGGCCATGCACTCCGTGGTCTACGGTGGTTTTTCCACCGAAGCCCTTTTGGATCGTATCGAAGACAGCGAATCCAAGATGCTCATCACCTGTGACGGTGCCTGGCTGCGCGGAAACATCGTGGAGCTGAAGGAGATCGCCAACGAAGCCCTGGAGCGCGCAGGCACGATCCAGTCGGTGATTACGGTGAAGCGTACGGGCCACGATGTAGAGATGATTCCTGGTCGTGATTACTGGTACCATGACCTGATGTCCCAACCAATCGCCGATGCCGACGCTTCTACAGAGGTAATGGACGCCGAAGATCCACTTTTCCTTCTCTACACATCAGGGACCACGGGTAAGCCCAAGGCCATTTTGCACACCCACGGTGGTTACATGGTGGGCACGGCGACGACGCTGAAGTGGGTCTTCGATATTAAGCCGGACGACGTGTGGTGGTGTGCGGCCGATCCTGGTTGGATTACGGGCCACAGTTACATTGTCTACGCGCCGCTGGTGTTGGGCGCGACGAGTTTCATGTACGAGGGTGCGCCGACGTATCCCTATCCTGATCGCTGGTGGGAGCTCGTGGAGAAGTATGGCATTACCATACTCTATACAGCGCCAACGGCTATCCGCGGTCTGATGCGCTACGGGGAGAGCTGGCCGAGCCGCCACGATCTGTCCAGCCTGCGCTTGCTTGGTTCGGTGGGCGAACCGATTAACCCAGAGGCATGGCGTTGGTACTATCGCGTAATCGGCAACGAACGGTGCCCGATTATGGACACCTGGTGGCAGACGGAGACCGGTGGCTTCATGATCACTCCGTTGCCCAGTATGCCGCTCAAGCCCGGCTCAGCCACGTTGCCTTTCCCTGGCGTGGAGGTCGACGTCGTCGACGAGGAAGGAAATCCGGTACCAGCCAACGAGGAAGGGTACCTGGTGATCAAGAATCCCTGGCCCAGCATGTTGCGTACCGTATACGGTGATCCTGATCGCTACGTAGACCAGTACTGGCGACGATACGAAGAGCAGGGCTGGTATCTGCCCGGCGACAGTGCGCGCAAGGACGAGGATGGTTACATCTGGGTCATTGGCCGTATTGACGATGTAATCAAAGTCTCGGGTTATCGATTGGGCACTGCAGAAGTTGAGAGCGCTCTGGTCAGCCATCCGGCCGTGGCCGAGGCTGCCGTCATCGGCGTTCCCGATCAGTTGAAGGGGAACGTGATCAGGGCTTACTGCATCTTAAAGCAAGGCTGGGAAGGCAGCGAAAAGCTGGAGATTGAGCTTAAGGATCATGTGGGGCACGAGATGGGGCCCATCGCCAAACCGGCGACTATCGACTTCGTAGACAACCTGCCTAAGACGCGCTCCGGCAAGATCATGCGCCGTGTCTTGCGCGCCAGGGCCCTGGGACAGGACGTGGGCGACCTTTCCACACTGGCCGACTGATCGCTTCAGCGAATCGTTTTAATGCGCCTCCTGAGTGCAGGCCCGTACTCAGGAGGCGCTTTCTATTTAGTCGGCGGCCACCGGAGCTGGTGCCGGCCAATAGCGAGCAGCATCTCTGCGATTCCCTTCTCTTCGCGCAGAATCTACCTGCGCAGGAACAGAGCGTAGAGCAGCCACGATGGCGATGACAAGAACTGCCCATACGGCAGCTGTCTTAAACGGTGTTAAACCGAGCGGATCCATATGGAACGACCTCCTTGCATCACAAAAATGGCCGGGCCACGAAGTGCCCGGCCAGGAATGGCTGCGAGGGAAGATGCAGTTGGTGAGTTCTGCACTGGCTTACTCTGTTAAACGTTATGTGGAGATAACTGTACTCAGACGGCGCGACTTAGTCCTGCCGGGCGCCTCGGGTTCTGCCTGAACGCAGGATGTGGTTAGAAGCCGACGTTGGCCGAGCGCCACCAACGATAGTACGTGCTGCGCAACTCTTCACGTGGCGGCAGCGGGAAATAGAGCAGGCCTTCGCGCTTACCTACGAACAACCCATTCTTGATCATGCGATAGGGAAACCGGGGGGCCTGCAGGCGATTGACCATCTTGGTATCGATGCGCTTGTCCTTGATTTCCATCAAACACTCGCGCAGATGGTGTATAGAATCGTAAGGTAGATCTCGTACGGCACCGAACTCTGGATCCTCAGCCAACTCGCCCAGGCGCAGTTCAACAAAGGCGATAGCCGGCAAGCGGACCATGCTCTCCGGATCCTGGATCAGGAACTCATAGAACGCTCGCGGGCCAGAGGCGCTGACGACCAGCGGTGTCACCGGCGCAATTTCCTGGTATAGGTGTAGACTGTCATCCGCTTCTGGAATATCTTCGGATGGAGCGAGCGCCAGGCTCTGACCGTATGCTGTGACCAGGAATAACTGTTTCATGACGTCCAACGGCACATGCTCCAGGACGCGATAGGTAGCAATGTACACTGACTTTTTCGGCGAGCCATCGCGGTGGGGCACGCACTGTTTCAGACCTTCTTCGATGGGAAAGAAATCATGGCGAAAATCTGAATCTAGCTCGATGAAGATAGCTTCACCATGCTGTTTCTTGGTGGTTCCAACGGCGTAATAACTGCCGAATTCCTCCGGGGGGAGCATGGAGGCAATCAGCGCCTCAGGAATTAGTGAAAGGTAGAGGTGTATAGACATGGAAACTCCTTCCTGTTACGCTTGTCTGGATCATATTTGGTCGACCGAATCGGTGCGAATAGCCCCCTCAAGCGCTTGAAAAAACAAGTGGTTTCTAACTCCCATATTATAACAGGTTTGCGGGGTCGCAAAAGGGTCCGCCAGAAATCGTTGACATCATTTGTGCATTTCGGTACAATCCCGTGACTTTGCCTCGTGCGGGAGTGGCGCACTTACGGCATCAGCGGTATGACACCGCTTTCTTTTTCCCTGACAAGAGCGTATTCGACGTTTCAATTACACAGAAGACTGACTATGTCTAGGAGGCTAGGGTAAATCCATATGCAATCACTATTCTTAGCGCAGGCTGCTTCAACGCGGGCGGCGATTCCCCTTATGTGGTGGCTCGGCCCCATTGGGGCATTGCTGGCCCTGTTTTACGCGTACTATTTTTATCGCCAGGTAATGACAAGGAGCGAAGGCACAGAGCGCATGATCGAGATTGCGCAGGCCGTGCGCGACGGCGCTTCCGCCTATCTGGTCCGACAATATCGTGTTGTGGCCATCGTCTTTGCTGTTCTATTTGTTTTGTTCCTGGTGATGTCGTTTCTCAATCTCCAGAATCCAGTCGTGCCCTTCGCCTTCTTGACCGGCGGTTTATTCTCCGGTTTATGCGGTTTCTTTGGCATGAAAGCGGCGACAAACGCCTCGGCGCGCGCGGCACACGCCGCCTCCGAAAGTCTGAACGGTGGCCTGCAGGTCGCTCTGCGCGCCGGCGCGGTAATGGGCTTCGTTGTCGTTGGTTTTGTCCTGTTGGACATTACGGCCTGGTTTGTAATTCTGTATTATCTGTTCCCACTCGTTTTTCCTGAAAGCTTTATCAGTGTGGCGGCCAATCCTTTGCCACAAATTACAGCGACCATGCTCAGCTTCGGCATGGGCGCCTCGACCCAGGCGCTGTTTGCGCGCGTCGGCGGTGGCATCTATACCAAAGCAGCCGATGTGGGCGCCGACCTCGTGGGCAAGATTGAGGCCGGCATCCCTGAAGATGACCCGCGCAACCCGGCGACGATTGCTGATAACGTGGGCGACAACGTTGGAGACGTAGCCGGTATGGGCGCTGACCTGTATGAATCTTATGCCGGTTCAATTCTGGCGACGTCGGCATTAGGTGTTGCTGCGGTGGCCACGGCCGGGACCGCTTTTTTGGAGGGCATCAACGTGATGGAGATGCAGTTGCGCTTCATCGCTGCTCCTGTGGTATTGGCTGCGGTTGGCGTTGTCTTGTCCATCATCGCCATCTACCTTGTGCGCGCTGATGATACAGCCACGCAGGGCCAGTTGATTAACGCTCTTAGCCGGGGTCTTTATGGCAGTTCGATCGGCATCGCAGTGCTCGCCGCGCCGCTTTTCTATCTGCTTGAGCTTCCCAACTGGATCAACATCTGGATAGCGGTTCTGGTAGGCCTCGTGGTGGGTATCGTCGTAGGTAAAGCAACCGAATACTATACGTCGCACGCGTTCGGCCCGACGCGTAACATTGCCGCCCAGGCCGAAACGAGTTCCGCAACGACGCTCATCGAAGGGCTGGCTGTGGGCATGGAGTCTAGCGGTTTTCCGGTACTGGCTGTCGTGGCGGGCATCTCCGTTAGCTACTACGTGGCGGGTGGAGCGGCCAACGTGCTTATGGGCCTTTACGGTGTGGGCCTTGCTGCTGTGGCCATGCTTTCTACGCTTGGTTTTACGCTGGCGACGGATGCCTATGGGCCGATTGCTGACAATGCCGGCGGTAACGCGGAAATGTCCGGACTACCGCCTCATGTGCGTGACCGTACCGACCAGTTGGATGCTGTGGGCAACACCACTGCTGCCATCGGTAAGGGATTTGCCATTGGCTCAGCGGCGCTGACGTCTCTGGCCCTGTTGGCTGCCTATCTTGAAGAGGTGCGTCTGGTTTTACACGAGCTGCAGGGCATCGACACGCTCGAAGGCATGGCCGTGCCTGTCACGCAGATGACAATTCAGGATTTCATGTCGTTCTATAATGTGACTTTGCTTAACCCAGCCGTACTGATCGGCATCTTTGCCGGCGCGGGAACCGCCTTCTACTTCTCATCGATGACCATGCGCGCCGTGGGACGGGCAGCGGGCGGTATGGTTGAAGAGGTGCGCCGCCAGTTCCGTGAAGATCCAGATATTCTGGAAGGCAAGTCACGCCCTGATTACGCCCGCTGCGTGGACATCAGTACGGCAGCGGCGCAGCGCGAAATGATCGCACCGTCGCTGGTAGCCATTGCGATTCCCGTTCTCGTCGGCGTTTTATTTGGCGTTGCCGGCGTTCTGGGACTGCTGGCTGGCGGCCTGGCTTCCGGGTTCGCTCTGGCTATTATGATGGCCAACGCCGGTGGTGCGTGGGACAATGCCAAGAAGTATATCGAAGAAGGTTTTCATGGCGGCAAGGGGTCTGCCGCTCACAAAGCAGCTGTCGTTGGCGACACCGTTGGCGATCCCTTCAAGGATACTTCTGGGCCCTCGCTGAACATTCTGATCAAGCTTATGTCCATGGTGTCGGTTGTATTCGCTGGCCTTATCGTGGCCATTGGCTCGGGCCAGGGTCTCGTATACATGCTTGCCGGAGGATAAGGTAGCTTCCGGCTCGCCCAAAGTTTGATAGGTCAGGGCACGGCCGTTTCGGTCGTGCCCTTTTCTTATTTCTCATATAATTGGCCAGATCTGACCGATCATAAAGGATGAGGGTCTGAATGAGTACCACGTTGTTTTACGAACCGGCGTTGGCGCATACGCGAAATCATCATCCCGAGAACAAAAGGCGACTATCGGGAATATTGCCTTTCCTGGAGGAACGGGGCGTGCTTGGAGACCTGGTAAGGGGGGAAGGCCAGCCGGCTTCTATGGAGCAATTGTTACGCGTGCATAGCGAACGATTGGTGAAAGGTGTGCGGCAGGCCGTGGCCTCTGGACAGCGGATAATGGATGCCGACACCTATGTTACGGGGAAAAGCTTTGCATTGGCGCAAAGAGCCGCAGGCGCCTGCTGCGTAGCCGTCGAGCACATCTTGGACGGTGACGCCGGGAACGGCATCGCGCTTGTGCGCCCGCCTGGGCACCATGCGGAACGCGAGCGCGTCGGTGGTTTTTGTCTCTTCAACAACGTGGCTGTGGCTGCGCGGCAGGCGCAGGTGGCACACGGTGTGCGCCAGATCTTAATCGTAGACTTCGACGTGCACCACGGGAATGGAACGCAGGACATCTTCTACGATGATGACACTGTTTTGTTTGTGTCCCTGCATCTGTACCATCCGTTTTTTTATCCAGGATCGGGTGCGCTTGACGAAATTGGCACAGGCGCCGGACGCGGACTGACGCTGAACGTTCCGTTTCCGCCGCACGTGGGTGATCGTGGTTATGGGCAGGCCATGCAGGAGTTAATTCTGCCGCGAGCGCGTCAGTTCGGGCCAGAAATGATCTTGGTATCGGCGGGATTTGATGCGCACTGGAAGGATCCATTAGCCAGCGCGGGATTATCCCTGACCGGTTACGCTCAGATGACCCAGAACCTGGTGGCATTGGCGGATGAGCTGTGTCAGGGGCGAATCTTGTTCGTTCTGGAAGGTGGTTATCACGTCCCTGCCTTGCATTATGGCCTGCTCAATGTGATAAACGCGCTTCTGAAGCGAGATCAGATCATGGATCCCCTTGGACCTCTGGCTGACGTCGAAGAGGATGTGACAAATTTGCTAAGGAAGCTGCGGGAGCTTCACTTGCTTAATTGATCCTAAGCACGGATAATACTTTTCATAAATATGGCGGTCTGACCAATCCAGGATTTTCTGGATCGTGCCTTTTGATCCTGCCGGACAAAAATCCAGTGGTAAGTAATGCTAAATGCCTGACGTCCTTCTGCAAGATTACTTAGAAGAGATAAGTAACCTGATCGACGAGAGTCGTCTGGGAGAGGCAGTGCGCCACTGCCGCTTCATTCTTCAGCAATATCCTCGCCATGTTGATACATACCGGCTTCTGGGAAAGGCCTTTCTGGAGCGGGGAGAATTGCAGGCGGCTGCGGATGTCTTCCGGCGGGTGCTGAGCGCCGATCCTGAAGATTTCATTGCCCACGCGGGCATGGCCATCATCTATAAACAAGAGGACCAATATAAGCAGGCCGTGTGGCATATGGAGCGCGCCTTTGAGGTGGATCCTTATAACGCCGCCATACAGGAGGCGTTGAAGGATCTCTATGGACGCCGTGATGGATTGCCGCCTGGACAGCTGCCGCTGACGCGAGGAGCGCTGTCCCGCCTCTACGTCAAGGGCGAAATGTACGCACAGGCCATTGCTGAGCTTGGCGAACTGGTCGAGCAAGAGGCTGGTCGTGTCGACCTGAAGGTGTTGCTGGCTGAGGCGTTGTGGCGCGATGGTCAGCGGGTTGACGCTGTGGAGGTATGCCAGGCTGTGCTGGAGGAGCTTCCCGATTGCATAAAGGCTAATGCTATTCTGGGTGAGATATGGTTGGTGACCGGCCGCCATGACGAGGCCCCTCCCTATATGCAACGCGTCTATGCTCTGACGCTGCCGGCCCACGATGTATTAGATGATGACAGTCCTGTAAGCCGGCTGTTTAGGACGGACGGCGCTCTGGAGTTGCAGGAGCAGGTCTTTGTAGAGCGCCTTCAGGAAAGCGCCGCGCTGGGCATGGCAGTTGACGACGATGACTGGGTCCAGGACCTGGAGCTATCTGATGATCAGCTGTTAGAGCAGACAGAACCAGAATGGCTCGAAGTTCTACAGAGTGAGGATGCTGCTGCGAGAGCCGGAGAAGTTGATAGCGAATCGTTCGGGTGGTCTGACGACGTCTCAGGAGCTGAGGACTCAGAGCTCGATGTCTCAGACACTGAAACGGCGGATCCTGCGATAGCGAATCTTGATGAGGGTAGACAGGCGGCGGAAGGTGTAACCACCGAGCCGCCCGAAGCACGTGATGATGCAACGGCGGAACCAGAGAGTACAGAGACGCGCTGGCTAGAGCCGGCGGATGAACTGACGGGTCTGGGCGATGCGCCGGAAGACGCCGATTGGGAGCAGTGGTTGCAGCAGGAGTCGGGTAGTGAGCCGCTTTTGTCCACTGGCGCACAAGAAAGTTCGGATTCTGAGGAGGTAGCTATGGGCGCCGCAGAAGAGTTTGGAAAGGGCCAGGAAGATATGCCTGAGGATGAGATGCCAGAAATGGAAAATGAACAGAGAGGCGACGCTGGCGACGACTCCTTTGATTGGCTGCAAGAGCTTGGCGATGCTGAAGACAACGAGGGTGAAAGTTTGCCTGATGAGGTTGATGGCGGTGAACTCCCGGACTGGCTGGCCGAGGATAGTATGCCGGAGGGCGAAGACGATGACTCTCTGCAATGGTTAGAGGGGATCGAGGACGCCGAGGGTTTCAGCGATGAAGTAGATGATGATCTTCCCGACAGCGAGCTACCGGATTGGCTGCGGGAAGAAGCGGCGGCTTCGGAAGCCGGTGGTGAAGAGAATCTGGGCTGGCTGGATCAGATTGCGGCCGGGCAGGGGGCAGCCATTGAGGAACCACCGACGCTGAGTTGGCCTGAAGATGAGGCCCAACAGCCCGAGGAACAACAGCCTGAGGCACTCGCCGGGGACGCCGTTGATGCTGAGCCTGACGAGGATGTGATGCAGGCTGAGGGCTCCGAGGTGTCGCAAGCGGCGGACGAAGCGGGCCCCATTATTGACCCGGCGCAGCCAGGTTCGGTGGACGACGCTGAAGCGCTGGATGAGGTTCCGGAAGATCTGGAAGATGCCATGGCCTGGTTGGAGCAGCTGGCCGCGCAGCAGGGCGCCCCGGTAGAAGAGCTTCCTTCGCTTTCCGAATGGGACGAAGCGGATGAGGATGCGCTCCTGGGCGCGATGCCTGACGATATTGACGATGCGATGGCCTGGTTGGACGATCTGTCTGAAGAAGCGACAGAAGAGAATGTCCTATCGCCAGAAGCTGAGGATCCTCTGGTAGTACCACCGGCGACGACAGATGAAGCCGCAGGGGGCGATACTGTTTCGGAGGCGCCTGCTGATGCTCAGGAGCCTGAGTATGAAGAGCCGGAGATGGAACTTCCGGAAATGGGTGAGGCGTTTGAGCAGGATTGGCTTGGGGAGTTGGCCGAAGCGCCGGCGCAGGATATAGACGAGACTCCGGATGAAGCGGCCGAGGATAGCGAGGCTGTGATGGAAGGAGCGACGACTGAGGCGGATGAGGAAGAGCCGCAGGAGGAGCCGGACTGGCTGGAAGAGCTCGGTGATGATGTGGAGGTGGACGAAGCCTGGCTGGACGAGCTGGCGGCAACAGAAGAAAGCGAATCAGCTCTTGAATCGGCGGAACCCTTAGACGATGAAAGTGAGACGGCTGGCGACGTTCCCGACGATGCGGACGAGGCCATGGCCTGGTTGGAGCAACTGGCAGCGCGCCAGGGAGCGCCTGTTGATGAGTTGCCTTCTTTTGACGAGTTCGGCGAGAGCGAGGTCGACGCACATTCGATGGCCGATCTGGATGACATACCGGAAGATCCTGAGGCGGCGCTGGCCTGGCTAGAGGCGCTGGCTGAAGGGGAAGAAGCTGCTGAAGATGACGGTGACGTCGTTGAAGAACCACCGACTCCCACAGCGCCACAAGATGTGGTTGCGGCACGCGCCGAGGCGGAGGCCATTCTCTTACATGATGAAGACGAGGGAGAGCATGAGGGCGCTGGCGAGCTGTTTGAAGAAATGCCAGAGGATCCTGATGAGGCGATGGCCTGGCTGGAGCGGCTGGCAGCGCGTCAGGGAGCGCCCCTCGATGAGCTTCCGTCCGTGACATCTGCTGAAGACGACGTTGAGACGCCTGAGTGGATCGCGCGGGAAGCTTCCGAGGCTGAGACTCAGGAAGAGATGCTGTCCGACCCTGTCGAGGAAGCAGTGGCTGATGACGATGAAGTTGAAGCGCTTGGTGTCGATGAAGAAGCATTGGCTGTTGATGTGGATGCGCAGGCGCCTGCTGAGGACGTCGAGGCGCCCGATAGAGAAGAGGAGGCTGAGGGAGTCGATTTGGATGAGGCCCAGGAGGAGCTTACCCTGTCAGCGACGCCTGAGGTAGACGACGTCGACGTTGAGGAAGACAGCACCGAAGATGTAGAGTCCGAAGTTGAACGGGCTCTGATGTCGGAA
Source organism: Candidatus Sulfomarinibacteraceae bacterium (assembly GCA_035464315.1). Taxonomy (GTDB): domain Bacteria; phylum Chloroflexota; class Anaerolineae; order Promineifilales; family Promineifilaceae; genus JAAYYY01. Next base: position 1,232 of record DATHSI010000013.1, on the reverse strand, counting down.
TTGGTAGATGAGGAGCTTGAGGAAGATTTGCCCTCGTGGCTGGTTCTTGAAGGTGAAGAGGCCGACGATCTGGATTGGGAGACGGCAGACACCGATATCTCCAGCTGGCTCCAGGCCGAAGAGGAAGCGACGCAGTACGAGATGGAGGTGCCCTCTATACCGCAGACGGATGAACTGGAGGCGGGCGACGTTGAGGCCCCGGTTGAGGAAGAGCGAGTTCAGCCCGAACCTGTTGCGGAGACCCCCGAAATCACAGATGCTGAAGCGCCAGAGACTGGGACGCCGCAGTGGGCGTCTGCGGTCGAGGGCATGGACACTGAACAGTTAGGAGCGGGTCGCCGGGCGCTGGAAATGGGCGACTTCGAGACAGCGTTGCCTGTTTACCGGCAGTTGCTGGAGGCCAACGAAGGCCTGGGCGTGGTTGTTGACGATCTGGAGACAGTGACCTCGCGTAGCAGTGACCAACCGCAGCTGTGGCAGCTTCTGGGCGACGCCTACATGCAAAATGGGCAGTTACAAAAGGCGCTCGACGCTTACCGGCAGGCGTTAGATCAACTCTAGCGTTTGTGCTCGGGCTCGCTTAGTAGCATAATAGATGGAAGACGAGAGGCAGCGTCTCTGCTGCCTCTTTCCACGTCAACTAAGATCTTACGTCTAGCAGTTTCTATCTGGAGAAGTATATGGAACGCACACTTATCTTGGTCAAACCTGACGGCGTACAGCGCGGTCTCGTAGGTGAAATAGTGGCCCGTTTCGAACGGCGGGGGCTGCTGCTGGTAGGGATGAAATTTATGCAGATGTCCCGTGAGCTGGCGGAGCAGCACTATGCTGTTCACATGGGCAGGCCGTTTTACGAAAAGTTGCTGAGCTATATAACATCCGGTCCGGTCGTGGCTATGGTGTGGGAGGGAACGGACGCTATCGCCGCTGCGCGGGCAACGATGGGCGGCACGAATCCTGTGGAAGCAACGCCGGGCACCATCCGGGGTGATTTTGGCCTGGAGATTGGCCGTAATTTGGTGCATGGTTCAGATGGTGCAGATAACGCGGCTACAGAAGTAGCGCTGTTTTTTGACGAGGATGAACTGGTCAGCTGGCAACGAGATACCGACGATTGGATTTTCGAGTAACCTGAAGCTTCTGACTACAGTTGAGGGTTCTTTATTTGAGCACCTGTTGCGCAGGTGCTTTTCTTATGGGTGAGGGCTCGGGCCACCGGGAAGGCGAACTCA
>DATHSI010000012.1:0-2504 GCA_035464315.1 Candidatus Sulfomarinibacteraceae bacterium | reverse complement strand
GGCTTCGAGGTGGTCAACATCGGCATCAACAACTCTGTGGAGGATTACCTGGCGGCCATCGAGGCGCACCAGCCGGACATCCTGGGCATGAGCGCGCTGCTGACGACGACGATGCCCTACATGCGCGAGGTGATCCAGGCGCTGAAGGACGAAGGCATCCGCCGCGACATCGTGGTGCTGGTGGGCGGCGCGCCGCTGAACGACGCCTTCGCCGAGGATATTGAGGCCGACGCTTACTGCCGCGACGCCGCGGTGGCCGTGGAGACGGCGAAGAAGTTTATGAAGATTAAACAGACCGCGGACGGCTGACCGCGGCAGGTCGCAGGTTACTGGTTGCAAGTTTCAGGTTGGCAGGTTTGTCCAGCGTGTCCGTAGGACTAAGCCGCGTGCCCGTAGGACTAAGCCGCGTGCCCGTAGGGCTAAGCCGCGGTCGGTGGTCCGCGGTCGTTCCACCCCAAGGAGGATTCGTGCAAATCCGGCGTGACTTTCCCCATGAGATACGAGAAATCGAAAATACGTGGATTCCGCTGAGCGATGGGACGCGCCTGGCGGCGCGCATCTGGTTGCCGGCGGATGCGGAGGACAATCCGCAGCCGGCGTTGCTAGAGTATTTGCCGTATCGCAAGAACGACGGCACGGCGCAACGGGATGCTCTGCGACACCCTTATTTTGCGGGGCACGGGTACGCCGCGGTGCGTGTGGACATGCGAGGGAGTGGGGACTCGGACGGCATTTTGTACGACGAGTATTTGAAGCAGGAGCAGGACGACGCTCTGGAGGTGCTGGCCTGGATTGCGGCGCAGCCCTGGTGTACGGGCGACGTGGGCATGTTTGGCAAATCGTGGGGTGGCTTCAACAGCCTGCAGATTGCGGCGCGGCGCCCGCCGCAGTTGAAGGCCATCGTGCCCATGCACTTCACGGACGACCGTTACGCCGACGACGTGCACTATATGGGCGGCTGCGTGCTGGCCTCGGAAATGTTATCCTGGGCCAGCGTGATGCTGGCTTACAACGCCGCGCCGCCGGATCCGCGCTTCGTGGGCGACCGCTGGCGCGAGATGTGGCTGGAGCGATTGGAGCAGACGCCGCCGTACATCGAGGCCTGGCTGCGCCACCAGCGGCGCGACGACTACTGGAAGCATGGCTCGGTGTGTGAAGAGTACGAAGCCATTGAGATTCCGGTCTACGCCGTGGGCGGCTGGGCCGATGCCTACAATAACTCCATCCCGCGGCTGATGGCCGGGCTCTCCGGCCCGCGCAAGGCGCTCATTGGCCCCTGGTCGCACAACTTTCCAGAGACCGGCGTGCCGGGGCCGGCTGTGGGCTTTCTACAGGAGATGTTGCGCTGGTGGGACTATTGGCTCAAAGGCATCGACACGGGCATTATGGAGGAGCCCATGTTCCGCGCCTGGATGCCCGAAAGCGTGCGCCCGGCAACGTTCTACACAGAACGGCCCGGTCGCTGGGTGGCGGAGGAGCGCTGGCCCTCGCCGCGCATAGAAACCGAAACGTATTACCTGAACGGCGACGGCGCGGCGCAGACGCTGGATGCAGAGCCGGCGCAGGAACAGACCCTGCCCTTCAAGGGCCTGCTGCGGCACGGCTTCCACAGCGGCGAGTGGGGTGGCTACGGCGTGCCCGGTGAGCCTGCCGGCGACCAGCGCGGCCCGGACGGCGAGGCGCTATCCTTCACCTCCGCGCCGCTGACGGAACGCATGGAGATTCTGGGCCGCCCGCAGGTGGATCTGACGCTGTCCGCCGACCGCCCGCTGGCTCTCGTCGCCGTGCGTCTATGCGACGTGGCGCCCTCGGGAGAATCAACGCTGATCAGCTGGGGCCTGCTGAACCTGACCCACCGCGAAAGCCACGAAGCGCCGTCGCTGCTGGAAGTGGGCCGGCGTTATCAGGTGACTGTTTCCCTGAATGTGATGGCCTATAGCCTGCCCGCGGGCCACCGCTGGCGTGTGAGCGTGTCGCCCACCTACAGCTATCACGCCTGGCCCTCGCCGCAGCCGGTGACGCTGACGGTTTACGGCGGGGCGGGCAGCCGCCTGCGCCTGCCGCTGCGCCCGCCGCGGGCGGCAGACGCCGAATTACCACCATTTGGGCCGGCAGAAGTATCCGCGCCGCTGGCGGTGGAGCAGTTGCGCGGCGGCGAGCGCCAGAAGACGGTGACGCGGGATGAGGTCAAGAGCAGTACGACGTACCGCCTGTGGGAGGATGGCGGGCGGGTGCGCCTCAAAGGGAGCGGCCTGGAAACGGCTTCGTGTAGCGAGAAGTGGTACCGGATCTATGACGGCGATCCATTGTCAGCGCAACAGCGCGTGCGCCAGGAACTGTCTTACGCCCTGCCTGGAGAGGCGTGGGACGTGCGCATTGAGACGGAGAGCACGATGAGCAGCGACGAGACGCACTTTCTGGTGACCAATGTGGTGCGCGCCTATGAAGGGCAGACGCGGGTGTTTGTGAAGTCGTGGGAGGCGCGGGTGGCGCGCGATTTCGTG
>DATHSI010000011.1:0-8054 GCA_035464315.1 Candidatus Sulfomarinibacteraceae bacterium | reverse complement strand
CGTAAATTTTCTCAAGCTGCATGACATAAGCATCCCAGGAGTATCTTTCCTCTGCCTGTCGCCGCGCGTTCTGGCCTAACTGTTGCCGTTTTTGTGGATCGTTCAGCAAGTGCGTAATCGCCGCGGCAAAGGCGTTGTCGTTGCCTGGTGCAACGAGTATGCCCGTGCGCCCGTCTTCGATGATCGTCTCCGCCTGGTTGACGGCAGTGGCCACAATGGCCTTTCCAGCTGCCATGTACTCGAATAGCTTGAGGGGTGTGCCGGTGCCGCCGTCTTCTGCACCGAGCGCAGGAGCGGGGGCCACGACGACGTCGGCAATGGACATGAGGTCTGGCACCTGTCTGTGGGGCACCGCGCCAACCATGACCAGCGCGTTGCGCAATCCTAGTTCCTGGACCCGCTGCTCGATCTGGGGGCGCGTTTCTCCGTCTCCCACGAGCACCAGTTTGGCGCCCGGCACCTGGGCGGCGACGTGGCTGAAACTGTCGATGAGCAGGTCCAGGCTGTGCCAGGGATAGAAGCCGCCAACCCACATGACGATCGGTTCGCCGTTTAGTCCCAATTGCTGTCGTACCTGGTCAGGCTGTCCGTTGGCTCCAAATAGCTCGGTGTCCGCGGCGCAGGGCAGCGTGGCCAATTGCGAAGGGGAAACGCCCCAGCCTCGTTCCAGATGCCGGGTGAGTTGCGGTGAAACGCTGATGATGATCGCCGCGCTGTTGAAACAGAAGCGCGTGCTCCACTGCGCCACCCAGCGGCGCAGGCCGCGCAGCGGGTCGCCTTTCACTTTGCGCTGTTGCAGTAGATCGGCGTTCACTTCCAGCACGTAGGGAATGCCCAGCCTGCGGCTGGCCCAGGCGCCACCGGTCGCCAGCAGGTTGAAGCGCTCGTGGAGCAGATCGTAGCCGGACAGAAACTGGCGTCCGGCCTGGTACAGGCGAAAGCTGTCGAAGAGGGCCAGATAAGGCAGACGGGCGGTTTTTTGCAGGCGGCGCGCGGCGCGTTCCGCGGTCAGGAACGGGCGCGAATTGCTGATGCGGGGTGGGCGCAGGTGGCGGCGGGCGGCGTTTTCTTCTCTGAAGACGACGATGTCGTCGCTGTATAGAACGTTCTGGCCTTGCAGGGCCAGAAGCGCCGCATCGTGCCCTCGTTTCTGTAGGCCGCGCAGCGTGTAATAAATGTGTAGTTGCGCCGCCTGTGGATCGGAAAAGCGCAGGCCCGGCGCCTGGAACAGATAGGCGACGCGCATTTTTTGGTGGTCGTTACCGCTTTCACGAGCGATCATCAGATATATCCCAGCGCTTTCAACCGTCGTAACAGGGCCTCTTCGGTGGGCGGATCCGCGCCATCCCCGCCGGGTTCGATGATGGTCGTTTGCGGGTGGCGGCTGTGTTGTTGCAGAAAGGCGGCGAATTCGGGCACCGTGTCATGCCCGTCCCGTCGTCCGTCGGCTGTTTCGTAGTCATCGGCGCTGAGCTCATAGGCCGCGGCCCCGAGACGGTGCGACATCAATAGCTTGGGTCCTCTATCCTGGAAAGCGATGCCGCCATTTCCGTAGCCGGCGGAATCGGCATACAGGGGGCGTTTGGCGCGCTGCTTTAGCGACACACCGTCAAACGCGCCGGCGTCGTAGGGGATTTGCAGCTCGTCCAGGATGGTGGGCAGCAGGTCGAGAAGCCGGAAGCGCTCGTTATAGACGCCCTGCAGGCCGGCGCCGGCGACCAGCAGCGGCACTTTGACCAGAGCGTTGTAAGGCTCCAACTGGTGTCGCCACACTTCCTCGTCGCTGAGCGCCGCAGCGTCGGCGCGCAAATCATTTTCCACGTTCCAGAACATATCGCCGTGGTCGGAACAGAGAATGATCATGGTATTTTCGAGCTGGCCGAGCTGTTGCAGTTGGGCCAAAAGCGGCTGAAGATAGACCTCTTCGAACTGCGCCAGGCCGCGGATGAACCCTTCCACAATGCGGAAGCGCCAGCGCCGGCGGCTCAAGGCTGTGACGTACTCGGGGCTCTTGAAGATGCCGCGGTAGGGTGAGTGGGTGTAAAGGCTGCGCATGAACAGCATAAACGGGGCGTCTGTCTTGACCTGGGAAATGAAGTCGAGGGTGGCGTCTCGTTGTTCTTTCAGGGTCATGAAGCGGCGGTTTTGCCCGTAGCGCCAGCCCCAATTTTCCTCAAAGTAGCGGTCTTCGCGATGTTCCTGACCGGCCGTGTTGCGAATGGTGAATCCCCAGCCATCCAGTATGCTTCCAATCTGGTAGCCTTCCCGGCGCAGCAGGCTGAAAATGGTGGGACACGACTCGTCAAAGTCGGCGCAGACGGAGACGTAGAGCCCGTCTTCTCTGGCCAGTTGGGTCACACCGCAATTGAAGGGGTAGCGACCGGTCAGGAAGGAGAAGACCGAGGGGTAGGTCCAGCTGCCCTGGGCGAAGGCCTGTGTGAAGTAGACACCGTTTTCTGTCAGCGATTTCATGCCGCCGCGTTGCACATAGTCGTCAAAGATGTCGGCGCGCAAGGCGTCCAGCATGATCCAGATGACGTTCTTCTGCCGCGCGCTGCCGCCCGGGGCGGCGGCCTGTTGCAGCTGCTGGACGGGTGACCCGGCGTGGCCCCGCGAGTTGGTATGATTTTGCCAGCGCCTGTAAACATAGGCATCGCGCAGCAGGCCCAGTCCTTCGCGGAAGGGCTCGGTCAGCGCAGATATGTTTTTCTCGACCTTGCGCCCTACCTGGGACCATTCTCCTTGTTTAACCAGTGTTGCCCCAGTGGCGACCTTTGATTTCAATCGGTTCATTTTGTTCCTCGGGCGGTTAGCGCTCGTACCCCATGGCCTCGATGTAAGGCCCCAGGAGTTCGTTGGCAACGTTCTGTGCTTCTTGCGGCATTGTGTCCCGCCAATAATTGACTCGTTCTAAGGTGATCGCCGGCAGATCGTGGAACGCCCCCTCGATGCCGATCGCGGAGACGAGCTGCCCCAGTTGTTCTTCGGGCGCGGCGGCGATTTCCTCTATCTTCAGCTCAAAGTAGGGCGTTTGCTCGGTGTCCAGTTCGTCGCGCAGATCAAGCCAGCGGCGATATAGATTGCGCAACATGAGACAGACGTCGTGGACGTCGTTGGGCGAGCGATTCCAGGACTGCTTGGTCATGGAGTGCACGACGGCGCGCGGATCGCGCTTGATGTGAATGATGGCGCTGTCAGGAAACAGCTCTGTGAGAAACTTGAGGTGGAAGATGTTTTGTGGTGTTTTCTCGCACCACGTTTCTTTCCCGTGTAGCTGCGCTGCGTGGAAAAAGAGATCGTCTACGAAGCGAGCTGTCGCCTGCACTAGGGGGGCGCGGCCGCGGAAGTAGCGGGCTGATTTAAGTCGCTCTCTGTCTAATTGTTCCCCGGCCGATGTGGCGGATGGCGATGGGCGCCCCTGCAGGCGTCGCCGCATTCCTTGTAAAGTCCTGGCCCATTCCACGAGGCGCCCGTCTCCATTGCGCTCTACCTGCCAGGCCACGCCGCGATACTCTACTTCTGCCACGCTCTCGCAGAAGTCGTCCAGCCGCTGCCAGTAGTTGTCGTGACCCAACCAGGCGGGCAGGTCGAAACCGCGATAGGGAGTGTGCCGGGGATCGGTGAGATAGATGCGCATGAGCCGCTCGAAGCGGAACAGAGCCTCGCGGGCGATGATGGGCGAATAGCGTGTGGATAACGAATCGACGAGGGTGACGAGGCCGTCGGGATCGACCAGGAAGCGCATTTCCCTGGGGAATGAGTGGATTTTTTCATGGCAGCCCAGCGCCTTGTAGACGATGCTGGTTCCGCTTCTGCCTGTGCCGCCAATAAAAATTCGTGGATGCATTTTCTTTCCACTGTTATCTGGAGATCGGTTCATAACTCGTGGTCTGCGCCTCACCGGTAGCCGGCTGTGGCTACGTGTCCGTAGGCACGATCCAGCGGTGCGGCAAACTGATGCGCGTGCGGTTTTTCTTGTCCTGCACCGCCGGACGCCCGTCGATGTAACCGTCGGCTACATCGAAGGAAATGGCTCCTTCCACAAAGTCCTGCAGGCGATTGTCGCCGATCAGCGACACGTTGAGATGGTAGTGACCCGGCAGTAGTAGAAGTTCGTCAAATTCGCAGGTAAAGTGCCGCCGCCGCTGCGCATCGACCGTGTCCCGCGCGCCGCGGTGCTTGCTCTTGAAATGGGCGACGGGGTGGCCCAGGTGATCGTAGATGGAAAAGGCAAGCATGAGGTCCGGCAGGGTTTCGTCAACTTCGAAATGGAATTGGGCGGGGCTGCCTGTCTTCAGCACACTTGTTTTGCGCGCCTGGTCGTCGGAGAACTCGATGTTGATGACGTGCGCTTTTCCTTCCCCTTTGCGGTCGGTGCGCGTGACGAGGCTCTCCAGTTGCGCCTGTTCCATGGATTGCAGGTAGGCGTCGATGGCGTCGTCGATGGGGCCGTCGGTGACGATGCCGCCGTCTTCCAAAAAGAGGCCGCGCTCGCACAGGTTCTGGACCAGGCTCATGTTATGGCTGACGAATATCACGGTGCGCCCTTCCTGGGCCACGTCGTCCATCTTGCCCAGGCACTTGCGCTGGAAGGCGATATCGCCCACCGCCAACACCTCGTCCACGAGCAGTATTTCCGGCTCCAGGTGGGCCGCGACGGAAAAGGCCAGGCGCACGTACATACCGCTGGAGTAATGTTTGACCGGCGTGTCGATGAATTTGTCAAGTTCGGCAAAGGCTACGATTTCGTCGAAGCGCTGTTCGATTTCATACTTGCGCATGCCGAGGATGGCGCCATTCAGAAATACGTTCTCGCGCCCGGTCAGCTCAGGGTGGAAGCCGGTGCCGACTTCAAGCAGCGCCCCCACGCGCCCATAAAGGTGGGCTTCACCCTTTGTGGGATCGGTGATACGTGAAAGCACCTTGAGTAGCGTGCTCTTGCCGGCTCCGTTGCGGCCGATCACTCCCACTACCTCGCCGTGGTTTATCTCGAAGGAGATATCTTTAAGGGCCCAAATCGTCTCGTCCAGCTCGGCCGCGGACGCAGATTGCCCACGCAACATTTTGCCTGCCCGTCGCGCCGGGGCCATGACCATATGCAGTAGCTGGTCGCTCAGCCGGTCAAAGTCCTGTGCGACTCCGCCGATATGATATTCTTTGCTCAGGCCCGTTGCCTGTATTGCGAGAGCGCTCATCTGCTATCGAACCTCATCGGGTCAGACCAGGTGTCTGAACCGTCTTAGACAATGTCTGCGAAACGTTTTTCCATGCGGCGGAAGTAGTAGACGCCGCTGACCATAATAATTGTGGCTACGATGGCGGAGACGATGATGATGGGGCCCGGGGCTGTGTCGGTGCCCAGAAGCGCCCAGCGGAATCCTTCGACCACGCCAGCCATGGGATTGATGCCGTAAAGCGTGCGCCACGGTTCTTCCAGAAGGCTGCTGGGGTAGGCGATGGGTGTTGCGAATAGCCAGGCCTGCGTGAGGAAGGGGACGGTGTAGCGAACGTCACGAAACTGTACGTTAAGAGCGGTAAGCCAGATGCCCACGCCCAGGGATGTGACCAGCGCCAGTAACAGAAATAGCGGCAACCAGACGGTGTTCGCGGTGGGCGCGTAGCCGAAGGCGACCATCATGCCCAGGAGGACGAGGAAGGCCAGGAAAAAATCGACCACGCCGGCGAAGATGGTTGCCGAAGGCATCAGCAGGCGCGGAAAGTAGATCTTCTTGACCATGCTGGCGTTCATTACCAGGCTGTTCGAGGCCTGGGTCAGGGCATTGGCAAAAAAGGTCCACGGTACGAGGGCCGCGTAGCTGAAGAGCGGATAGGGCAAGTCGTCGGAGGGCACCTGTGCCAGCCTGCCGAAGAAGATGCTGAATATGACCATAGTGAAGAAGGGCTGGATGATGGCCCAGGACACGCCCAGGATCGTCTGCTTGTAGCGTACCTTGATGTCGCGCCAGACGAAGAAGTAGAGTAGATCGCGATATTCCCACAATTCGCGGAAATCGATGGGCACCCAGCCGTGGGAGGGTTTGATGATGGTGACGGGTTGATTCTCCCTCTCTTTAGGGGATCCGTCCTCGCGCTGCACCTCGCGCTGGGTTTCAATTGCCTGTTCAATCTGTCCCATACTGATCCGTTTCTCGACTGATAAAGTGATATGCGCTCGTGTCGCGTGAGCGGTCCACGACCAACGTCGTATTCCCTGTGAGGATAGCGTTAATAGTTAACGCTTCACCTTTCAAGCGAAGGCGATGGCTTTCCCCCGGAGATGCCTGCGAGCTCTCCCATTATCCAAAGAGGTAACGATATCCTCTGCGCATCGGCGTGCGCGCTACGAGGGTCATAAGCAAGATAGGGACGGCAAGGCCGACAACGATGAGGGTTCCTTGATACAGGATCTGGTTCCCTAACATCCAGGGGGCCGCGCGATACATGGCAACGGCGCCAATGTACATCACCACGCTGTGCGCCAGATAGACGCCCAGTGATTTGCTGCCCAGGCTGGACATTTCCTTCTGGAAGGGGAGGTCGACTTCATCATAGGCCAGGAAGGCCAGGATGAAGACGAGGGCGTACACACTGCGGGACAGACCGCCGAAGTAGGGACCCAGCCACTGGTTGTCGGTCAGGTGCGCGATCACGACGTATTCCACCATGGACAGCACAATCAGAATCAGGGCCGTCGTGGGTAAGCGGTGCCGAATGCGGCTAAGCCAGGCCACAAACTGCTGGCGGTGCACACTGGCTACAGCGCCGAGCACGAACCAGAACAAGAGGTTGGGGGTCAGCCACTTCGGCGTTAGCCGCGTGATCAGGGCCACGCTGGCGGGATCGATGTTCATGACGCCGAGATACTGCAGGCTGTTTTCGATAATTTCCAGCACCGCGGTCACGCCCAGGAGCAACTTCCACCTCGTCTTTACCGCGGGGATGATGAGCGGCGCCAGAAGATAGTATTGGCAGAGGAGCGGAATGTAATAGTAGCGGCTGAGGATATCGTCCAACGATCCAGGTAGGCGCCGGTTGAGCAGGAGGTAGTAGATAAGCGTCCAGATGGCAAAGGGGATCAGGAGATTCTTTACGCGGGTCGTGGCGACACTGTATCGTTTCTTTCCGCTCAGCATGAAGGCAGCGAAGAAGCCGGAGACGAACATGAACGCGGGCAGCGTGAAGGCGTCGATTTGCTGCAACAGCACAATGGCGTAAAAGGTTGCGGTGCCGACCTGATCGTAATTCGGCACTGTGACTGGACGGTAGACGTCCGTCCAGAAGAACATGGCCCGGAACCCATACCCGCTGGCGTGGTGTAATACAACGCCCAGGACGGCCAGGCCGTTCAGAAGCAACAGTCGCTTGGTCACAGGTGTTCCCTCGGTCCGTCTTTTCGATTTTGCACAGACAGGCGCACTACTGGAGCTTGCGCTGGACGAACTCCTCGGCCGCACTCAGCGTCTCGAAATTATCAGGAACTACTTCGTCGTCGCCTACGGTGACGCCAAACTGCTCTTCGACAAAATTGATCAGGCGCAGCAGGGCCAGCGAATCGATCACGCCGCTGCTGATAAGTGAAGCATCGGGATCTATGCTCGTCTGCCGGTCGCCTAACATGATTTCGTCAACAATGAATCGCTCAAGAGTCGGTCGTACATTAGAGCTCATCTGCTCATTCTCCTGTCTTTTTTCTTGTACTGGTTGTGGAAAGGTTCCTTTACAGGGTGTAATGGAAGCGAATAGTTACCATGCAACAGTAAATGCTGCAGTTTACAGTTTTCCTTTCTGTATTTCCGCCGGCAGCAGTAGGCGCATCGTCTACTGGTCCAGCGGCGGACTCGTTGGCGCTCTGTTTAGAGCTCGGCTAACCGGGGGCGGTTGAGCTTTCCCGTTGATGTCTTGGGCAATTCAGGCTTGAAATCGATGAGCTCGGGAACCATATAATTTGGCAGAAGGCGGCTGCAATGCTGCTTAATGTCGTTGGCGGTCAACGCGCCGTTCTGTACGGGGACTACAACTGCCTTGATGCGGTTGCCTACGATGTCGTCGGGGAT
>DATHSI010000010.1:0-31465 GCA_035464315.1 Candidatus Sulfomarinibacteraceae bacterium | reverse complement strand
ACCTGCAACCCGCAACCCGCAACCCGCAACCTGCAACCTGCAACCCGCCAACCCGCACCCCCTACGTCTCCGGCGTCGGTTCCACTGCTTCGCGCCTGCCGCGCCGCCAGCGGCGGAAGAGGGTGACCACCAGCCAGATGGGCAGGATGACGATCAGAGCCAGAGGCAGAGCCACGATGACCAACCAGATGGCGAGAGAAGCCAGACCTTGTAGCGCGGAAACGAGCGCTTGCACGGCGTCGCGGACCACGCCGGTGGGACGCCAGCCGCCTACTTCCAGCGGTTGGGACAGTTCATCAGGCGTGATGCGCACGGTGAGGGTGGAGTATGCCGCCGACTGTTCCAGATACTGAATGCGTCCTTTGAGCGATTCGATGTCGCCTTCCAGGCGGCTGAGTTCCGCATTGACCGCCAGCGCTTCTTCTACGTCCTGCGCTTCATCCAGAAAGGTGCGCACGCGGTCGGCGGTCGCTTCTAGATTCTCCAGGCGGGCGCTCAGATCAAAGTACTCCTCGGTGACGTCATCGCCGCTGCTGGAGCTGCCGGTCACTTCCAGGGCCATTGCTTCAATCTGATTTTTGATAACCTCAAACTGTTCGACCGGTACGCGGATGGTGATGTCGCCGGCCTTGGCCTGGTTCCTCTGGTAAACGTTGCTGCTGACGACCCAACCGCCGCTGCTGTTGGCCAGATCAGTGATGGCGTCTATGGTCTCCTCGGTATGCTCGACCACAATGCTGATTTCGCCGGTGCGGATGATCAGCCGTTCCTGCGTCTCTCCGGGCTGCGCAGCATTGGCAGACGAGCGCTGCCCGGCGCCCTCGAGAACCTCTTCGCTAAATGCCCGTTCTCCCTCCGCCTCCATCGGCGCTTCCATGTCCGCGCTGGACACTGAGAACGCCGGCTCGCCGGCTTCCTGCGCATTGGCACAGCCGGCGATGATCAGGGCCAACACCAGTAGCAGAGCCCACGGTTTGTTGTGTAACATCTTCTCCTCCTTGTTCGTTGCCATTGCTTCTATGTTATAGACGTTGTTGCTGCTACAAATGTTCCGTGGTTAGAAAGGAGCGAACGTTACACGGAGGAGCACGGAGAAATGCCCGTGCCGGGCAAGGGAGGGCCACGGAGGGCATTTTAGAGCTTAACTGAAAGGCCCGGGTGTCCTCAAGGTCTCGGTCAAATCTCCGTGGTTCTCTCTTTTGTCTCCGTGACGCTCTGCGTCACATTCGTTTTATACTACCAGCCCATTTCCAGGCGGGCGATGAGCCGGTGGGGCAGGCGGTGCTCGCGCATGCGATCCTGCGTGACCTCGATGGGGTAGGGCACGCGGCAGTGTTGCCAGGTCATGGCCTCGGTGTCCAGAATGCCATACGCTGCGCGGGGGTCGGAATCTCGGGGCTGGCCTACGCTGCCGGGATTGATGATCAGACGGCGCCCTTGCAGCGCCAGCGGCTCGTCGTAGACCGGCGCATGGGCGCGGCTGTGGAACTCCTCTACCTCCTCGAAAATGACCGGCATGTGCGTGTGGCCCACCAGGCAATGGGCTGTGTCGAAGTGAGCAAAATTGACCGACGCCGTTGGCTCGTCCAGAATGTACTCCCAGATCGGCTGGCGCGGGCTGCCGTGGGCCAGCGTAAAGCGCTTCTCCACCGTCGTCGCAGGCAGCGCCAGCAAATACTGGCGCGTGTCCTCGCTCAGGGCCTCACGCGTCCACAGAATCGCCGCCCGCGCTTCGCGGTTAAAACTATTCACGTCCAGCTTGCCCAGCACGGCCCAGTCGTGGTTGCCCGTCAGGCTGACGTGCTCGTGCTGGCGCAACAGGTCTGCGCACTCGTTGGGCGAAGGCCCGTAGCCCACAACGTCGCCCAGGCACCAGATCAGGTCCCAATTCCCACCGGCGTCCTCCAGCACGGCTTCGAAGGCGGCCAGATTGGCGTGAATGTCAGAAATAACCAGAATTCGCATCTTGCTCTCCCAGATTCGGAACGGGCCAATGATACCATGATCGCGTAGAGAAGGTATAATAGAGGCCAGACCATGGCAATTCTGGACGAGTGGACGGTTGACTTTGTGAGCACCAGCGCTGAGCAGACGGAGCGGCTGGGCGTGCGCCTGGGCCAGTTGTTGGAACCGGGCGACGTGGTCTGTCTCTCCGGCGAGCTCGGCGCGGGCAAGACGACGCTTGCTCGCGGTGTGGGACGCGGCTGGGGCACGGCGCTGCGCGTGACCAGCCCTACTTTCACGCTGGTCAACGAATATCCGCGCCTCGGCGACGGTCGCACATTGTACCACGTGGATTGCTATCGCCTCTCCGGTGAGGGGGATGTGGTCACGGCCGGGCTGGAGGATGTGCTTGACGACGACGGAGCAATCATGATTGAGTGGCCCGAGCGGCTGGAAGCCTGGCTGCCGGAGGACCGTTTGTGGATCGCGTTGCGGCACATGAACGAGACGCGGCGCGGGATGCGCATCACCGCTTCCGGCGAGCGCTCGGCGGAATTGCTGATTGCCTTCAAACGTAGCGCCTTTGGCGTTTCATAAGCGTTGAAATCACAACATATGATCCTGGCTATCGACACAGCAACACAGTGGACCGCGCTGGCTCTGCACGATGGCGCGTCGGTCGTCGCCGAACATGGCTGGCGCTCGGTGAATACGCAGACGGTAGAACTGGTCCCGGCCATCAGCCAGATGCTGCAACGGGCGGACATCGGCGTGGGACAGCTGAAGGGGATCGCCGTGGCCCTGGGTCCCGGTTCCTATACCGGCCTGCGCATCGGTCTGGGCGCGGCGAAGGGCATGGCCCTGGCGCACCAGGTGCCCCTCATTGGCGTGCCCACGCTGGATATTGTGGCTGCGGCGGCGGGCCAGACGGCGGGCGCGCTGGTGGTCGTGGCGGAGGCCGGGCGACGGCGTATCACGGCCGGGCGTTACGAGTGGCAGCAGAAACGCGGCTGGCGCTCGGACCAATTGCCGGACAATACGACGTGGGAGGAGTTGCTGGCAGAGCTGGAGCCGCCCGTCGTGTTTAGCGGCGAAATTTCAGCGGCAGCGCTGCGCCAGATTCGCGCAGCCGGCAAAGGGTTTCAGGTGGTGCGGCCCGCGGCGCGCGCGCGCCGCGCCGGCTATCTGGCGGAAATCGGCTGGGAGCGCCTGCGCCGCGATGAGGTGGACGACGCGGCGGCGCTGACGCCGCTTTATCTGCGAGAGCCGTAGCAACGCTGCCGGGGCATGCACCGAGCGATTCCTCATGCCGCTCAGAGTGACATGGCGGAGCGAGACGCGCATGGCGTATGGTGTCATGGTGAGTGAAACGAAGTATCTCCTGTG
Organism: Candidatus Sulfomarinibacteraceae bacterium; assembly: GCA_035464315.1. Lineage (GTDB taxonomy): Bacteria > Chloroflexota > Anaerolineae > Promineifilales > Promineifilaceae > JAAYYY01. The sequence continues at coordinate 28,135 of DATHSI010000010.1, read as the reverse complement.
TGCGCTGAGATTCTTCACTCCGCTCAGAATGACAGCGGCCCGCTCAGAATAACAATGATGGGCGCACGATTGGTGCGTTTTCTATGTTCTTAAGACCTCCTTTTCCTTACCGCCTGCGCGCCATGCAACTGGACGACGTGGACCGCGTGGCGGCCATCGAGCGCCGCTCTTTTCCCACGCCGTGGCCCGCCCGCGGCTACCGCCACGAGCTGGCGAACAACAAGCACGCTTTCTACGTGGTGCTGGCGCGCCTTGACGAGCACGGCGAGGAGCATATCCTGGGCTACGCCGGGCAGTGGATTGTGGCCGACGAGGCTCACGTGAGCACCATCGCCGTGGACCCCGACTGGCGCGGGCGCGGGCTGGGCGCGCTGTTGCTGCACCAGATGGTGCACCACGCCCTGACCCATGACGCTGCGGTTGTCAGCCTGGAGGTACGCGAGAGCAACGAACCGGCCCACGCGCTCTACGCCCGTTTCGGCTTCCGCCAGGTTGGCCGCCGGCGGCGCTATTACCGCGACACGGGCGAAGACGCTCTGCTCATGGACCTGGACCTGAGCGGAGAGGACGCGCGCCAGCGACTGGACGCCTTGCGGCGGGCGCTGTGGCGGCGGTTGGAGGGGGAAGTATGGGGGGACACAGATTAACACAGAGGACACAGATCTGGTTATTTGCTGCGAGATTTCTGACGTGCTATACGCCAGTTGGGTCGGCTGAGTCATTCTCTCCATCGGCGTGTATATGGATTGCGATAAGGGAGCAAATCTGTCAAATGTGTGTTCATCTATGTCCCGATTCTTTTGCTCCTCGCGGGTGCTTAGGATAGAACGGACTGGATTACGTAAAGAAAGGCAAGCGGCACTATGAGATTTCTGATTACAGGAGGCGCGGGCTTTATCGGGTGTAACAGCGCCGACCACTTTTTGCAGCAGGGCCACGAGGTTGTGGTCTTTGACAACCTTTCGCGACTGGGCGCGCCGGCCAATTTGCGTTGGTTGCAGACGCGCCATGAGGATGGACTTAGCTTCGTGCGCGGCGACGTGCGCGACTACGAGGCGCTGGCGCGGGCCACGCGCGGCGCGGACGTCGTGCTGCATCTGGCCAGCCAGGTAGCGGTGACCACGTCGGTGGAGGCCCCGCGTGAGGACTTCGAGATCAACGCTCTGGGGACGTTTAACGCTCTGGAAGCGGTGCGCAACGAAGCCCCGGAGGCCATCTTTCTCTACGCATCTACGAACAAGGTTTACGGCGGCATGGCGCCGGTGCGCATCGTTGAGCAGGGCAAGCGCTACGCCTACGCCGATTACCCCCAAGGCATTCCCGAGACGTATCCGTTGGACTTTCACTCCCCGTATGGCTGCTCCAAAGGCGCGGGGGATCAGTACACAATTGATTACAGTCGCATCTACGGCCTGAAGACCGTTTCCTTTCGCCAGTCGTGCATTTACGGCCCGCGACAGTTTGGCGTGGAGGACCAGGGTTGGGTGGCGCACTTCGTCATCGCCGCGGTGTGCGGGCGGCCGATTACGATCTATGGCGACGGTCGCCAGGTGCGCGACGTGTTGCACGTGGCCGACCTGCTACGCGCCTACGAGCGGGCCATCGAGCGCATCGACGAGGTCAGCGGCGAGGCGTTCAATGTGGGCGGCGGCCCTGAAAACACGCTGTCCATCTGGACGGAGTTCGGTCCCTTGCTGGCAGAGCTGAAGGGCGAAGAAGTACCGGTGACTTACGGCCCCTGGCGTCCCGGTGACCAGCGCGTCTTCGTCGCCGACGTGCGCAAGGCCGAGTCCCGCCTCGGCTGGCGCCCCACGATTTCGCCGCGCGAGGGGATTGCGGAGCTATATGAGTGGGTGGCGCGAAATCGGGAGGTGGTGGGGGAGATTGGGGATTAGGGATTTGGCAGATTCCCTCCATCTAATCTATCATTGTTCCCATGTCAACAGCGGTTCGGGCTCTTATTGGAATCCTTTCGTTGTTCCTCGGACGCCAGCTTTTCTGGTTGTTTGTGGCTGCCGCGGGGTTTGTGACCGGCTTTAACCTGGCCGGTCGCTTTCTTGGAGACGTTGCGGGCTGGTTGTTGCTGTTAGTGGGGCTGTTGGTGGGCGTGTTCGGCGCGTTGCTGGCGGTGTTTGCGCAGCGCCTGGCGGTGGCCATCGGCGGCTTTTTCGCCGGCGGCTACATCCTGTTGTACGTCAGCGGTCTGTTGGGTGTGGCGGATGAGGGGTCGCTGGCTACGGTGCTGTTTATTGTGGGCGGCATTGTGGGCGCGGTCCTGATTTCACTGCTGTTAGACCCCGCTCTCATTTTCCTCTCTTCGGCCCTGGGTGCAGCGCTGCTGTCGGACGTGATCACAGGCAGCGTAGAGATGGCCCGGGTGGGTGATTCCTTGCTCTTTTTAATCTTGCTGGTGGTCGGGATTGCCGTGCAGTGGACCGCCTGGCACCGGGGCGAGCGAGCGCGACCGGTAGGAAGGCATGAATAGGCGGAGCTGGATCCTGATGTTGGTTGCGGCCTCACTGCTGGCGGCCTGTGGCGGCGGCCTGCTGGCCGATTCTCCACCCGTGGCGCCCACGCTGGCGGCGACGGCGAGCAGTGAGGCTGCGCCGTCCGCGGTGGCCCAGACCCAGGCGACGGCGACCAACACTGCATTGCCGCCCAGGCCGACGCCAGCTGCCAGCGCCACAGCCGCGCCGCCCAGCGCCACGCCGATCCCCACTGCCACGCTGACGCCCACGCCCGATGCCTACGCCGGGCTGACCATTGCCGACCTGGCAGCCCGAGAGTATGGGCAGGGGGCGTTGCAGGTGCAGGAGACGATCCACGTCACCGACGCCTTCACGCGCACGCTGGTCAGCTATCCCAGCGAGGGGTTCACCGTTTCCGGCTTTCTGAACGTGCCCTTTGGCGAAGGGCCGTTCCCGGTGGCCCTGGTGCTCCACGGCTACATCCCGCCGGAAAATTACGGCACCATCGGCTACACCACACGCTACGCCGACTGGCTCGCGCGCGCCGGGTACGTTGTATTCCATCCCAACTACCGCAGCCATCCGCCGCTGGAGAGCGAAGCAGCGCTCGTGGAAGCACAGGAAGGGCCGGATTTCCGCGTCGACTATGCGGTGGATGTGATGAACCTGATGGCCCTCATCGAGCAAATGGCGGGGCAGCCGGGGCCGCTGGCGCAGGCCGACGCCCAACGGATGTACTTGCTGGGGCACAGCATGGGCGGCGGCATTGCTCTGCGCGTAAGCACCGTCTGGCCCGAGGTGAACGCCATCGCTCTTTACGGCTCGATGAGCGGAGACGAGCGCCAGAATTACGAGCGCGTGATGATGTGGTCCAATGGCCAGAGCGGTGCGGAGGAGCTGGCCACGCCCCCGGAAGATCTGCAGCGTATTTCGCCCATCTACCATCTGGAGCGCATCCAGGCGGCGGTGACCATCCACCACGGCGATCTGGACGACACGGTGCCCCCGGAATGGTCCACGGATCTCTGCCAGCGCTTGCAGTCTCTGAACAAGACGGTGGAATGCTACAGTTATCCAGAGCAACCGCATACCTTCCGCGACGCCGGGGACCAATTGTTTATCCAGAGAGTGATCGACTTCTTCAATCGCTACTGAGATTGGAGCAGTCGCCGGTGAGGCGCGGCAGGTTCCTGCGCCAGCATTCTACCTTTGTCATCCCAGCTGCGCTTCTTTGCCCTCCAACATCGTGACTTCCGCCTCTTATGGTTCGGACGCCTGATGTCTTCGCTGGGCTCCAACATGCAGCTCATCGCCATCAACTGGGACATCGCGGTTTGGCTACCGTACTATTGACGGTATGGATAGCCTGGCGGTATCCTCGGTGGCGTAACTACACGCTGGAGAGCCAGCAGGAAGTGATGGTAACGTGAGCTCTGAGAGACGCATAATGAGGCGGGAAGCACGATCGACAAATTGGGCCGTGCTTTTGTTGCTTGTCCTTTTTCTGGTCGGCTCAGTGGGGACCGCCCGCATCTGGCAGTACGTTCGCGCCTCCTCCCCGTCAGCGGGCGCGCCCGGCGTGGTTGCCGCCGCGCCATCGCCAACGGCGGAAGCTACGGTCGAGGCGACGACGACGCCCTCGGCTACTGCGGAACCGCCCACGGCGACGAACACCGTGCCGCCGACGTGGACCCAGACGCCAACGGCAACCCCCACTCCCACCATAACGCCCACGCCCAGCCAGACGCCGACCCCCAGCATCACTCCGACGCCGTCTAACACGCCCTTTGCCACGCTGGAGCCGGAGCTGCTGGCGGAGGAAGCCACGGTGCCCACGCCGGTACCGCCTTTTGAACGACCTCCGGGTGTGACCAATGTCTTGCTGCTGGGCAACGATGTCGGTGGGCGCGAGGGCGGGCGCACCGACAGCATGATCCTGGTTTCGATTAACGAACAGACGCGGACGGCGACGATGCTTTCCTTGCCGCGCGATCTGTACGTGGTGATTCCCGGCTGGAAAATGACGCGCATCAATCTGGCCCTGCCGCACGGGCACGGGTCAGATTATCCCGGCGGGGGCGGCGCGCTGGTCAAAGACACCGTTCTCTACAACTTCGGCATTCCCGTTGATTACTACGCACGCATCGGATTCGATGGCTTCAAGCAGGTGGTGGACCTGGTGGGCGGCGTCGAGGTGGCCGTAAGCTGTTCGCTGGAGGACTGGCGCTTGAAGGAACCGGATCTGGACCCGTATGACGAAGATAACTGGGAGATGTATGAGCTGGGCACGGGCGTCTGGCACCTGGACGGCGACCTGGCGCTATGGTACGTGCGCTCGCGACGCACGAGTAACGACTTCGAACGGGGCCGCCGCCAGCAACAGGTGCTGCGCGCCATTCTGAACCGCGGCCTGGAGGCGGAGATGCTGTTGCAGCTGCCGCAGTTGTGGGAGACGTACCGCGACACGGTGGAGACGGACATGCCGCTGGCGGAGATGGTGCGGCTGGCGTCGCTGGCCCCTGCCGTTCGCGAAAACGGCATTCAGCACCTGTTCTTGCCCCCGGCGGCGCGCCGGGGCTGGCTGACGTCGGGCGGGGCTGCGGTGCAACTGTTGCAGTGGGAGGGCGCCGCGCCGGTTCTGGCGCAGTTCATGCAGCCGCCGGTGCTCAACCGCACCACACGGGCGCCGATAGCCGTGGAGGTGGTCACGCAAGACGACATCCTCTACCTGCTGGCTGCAGATAATCTGCGCCATCATGGCTTCGTTCCCCTGCGCGGACACCTGGAGGGCGAACGACCCGGCCGCACGGAAATCACGTACTATGGCAGCAGCCTCAAGGGCTCCTTCGACTGGCTGCTGAGCTGGGTCTTCGACGTGCGCACCGACGCCGTCCAATTAGCCGATCCCCCACCCGATGCAGCGGCCAACTATCGCGTGGTCCTGGGCTGGAATTACGACCCCTGCCGCCCGCAGGTGGAGGCGCCGGAGTTGGGGATTGGAGATTAGAGATCGGAGACTGGTTAATTGGAGAATGGTTGATTTGAGAGTTGAGATTGGAGATTGATCTAGCCGCAGATGGACGCGGAGTAATACAGATAAAAATAGATAGAATCAGCGTTCATCTGCCCAGCGCTACAGCGCCATCTGCGGCCAATCCCTGATCTCCAATCTCTAATCTCCAATCTCCTACGCAAACTCCTTCAAAATCTCACTCCACCCCGCCACCACGCGCTCTTCGGGGGGGTCGTTGTCCAGGCAGAGGCCCAGTACCTTGCCCATGCGCCGCAGGGCCTGTTGCGCGTCTTTGATCCTGGCCCCGCGCTCGGCAGCAGCCAGGATCTCGTGGGCGAATTGTTCCAGGCCGGCGATGGCTGTGGGGGTGTCCAGGTCGTCTTCCATGGCCGTCTTGAAAGTGTTGACCGGCCCACGGATGCTGTCCGGTTTGCCCTTGCCGCCGGCGGCGGTGACCGCGCTGCGAAGCAGGCGCGCTGTGTCCTCGGCCCACTCCAGGCGGCTTTCGTCAAACTCCCACGCCTGGCGGTAGTGGAACTGGTGCATGTAGAGGCGCAGGGCGTCGGGCGACCAGCCTTCATCCAGCAAATCGCGCACCATGATCAGGTTGCCCAGCGACTTGCTCATCTTTTCGCCCTCGTGGCGCACCATCGCCGTGTGCATCCAGTAGCGTACAAAAGGCTCTTTCCCCGTGGCGCATACCGTTTGCGCAATCTCGCAGTCGTGGTGGGGGAACATCAGGTCCGCGCCGCCGCCATGGATGTCGATGGTGTTCCCCAGATAGTGGCAGGCCATCGTGGAACATTCGATGTGCCAGCCGGGTCGTCCCGGCCCCCAGGGACTGTCCCATGCCGGCTCGCCCGGCGCCTGCGCCTGCCACAGCACGAAGTCCAGCGGATCCTTCTTGTTGGGGTCGTCGGGATGGTTGCCGCGCTCGTTGGCGATAGCCAGCATCTCGCCGCGGGGCAGCTGGCTCAGCCGGCCGAACGCTTCCCAGCTGTCGATGTGAAAGTAGACGTTGCCGTTTTTCTCGTAAGCATAGCCGCCCGCCAGCAGTTCCTGCACAACCTCGATCATCTCCTCGATGACGTCGGTGGCCCGTGGAAAGTAATCCGGTGGGCGCATGTTGAGCGCTTTCATGTCGCGGATGAAGTGCGCGGTCCAGCGGTCGCCAACTTCCCTCCAGTTGTCGCCGACTTCAGCCGCCTTGCGCAGAATATCGTCGTCGATGTCGGTCACGTTCTGTACGTACCGCACCGTGTGGCCCTTGAGCTCCAGATAGCGGATGAGCGCGTCGAAAGACGCATACGTAAAAAGGTGACCCAGATGAGTCGTATCGTACGGCGTGATGCCGCAAACGTAAATGGTGACGGCCTCGCCGGCGGGCTCGAACTGTTCTTTCTCGCGGGTCAGGGCGTTATATAGTTGCATCTGTTCCTCGTATGTGGTTAAACGTGTTGCGCGTGGGAAGGCGCAGCGCCATCGCTGACGTATTGCTCGACAAAATAGTTGGGCTGTAATGGCTCGCCGGTGGCTACCTTTACCAGTTCATCCCAGTGGTAACGGGCGCCATAGGTGAAAAAATGATCTATCAGAAGCTGGCCGGCAGCCGGCTGCTCCACCAGCGCACCCACCTGCTGCTCAATCCACCGTTCCAACTGGCTGGTAATCAGCTCACCCAATACGTAATTGTGATAGTACACCGGCGCCAGGGCCATATGATACTTCGCCGCCCAATCGGGCGCATCTCGCCCTTCGGGCCGCTCCAGCTGCTGGTAACGTTCCACCAATTCCCACCACAGATCGTTCAGGTCGTCGCGGTCGGGGTCGGCGTATAGCGCGCGCTCGAAGTGCAACATGACCAGCGTCCAGCGCACGAAGATAAGCTGTGACGCCGCCATTTCTCGCGCCAGTTCCTCCTCAACGGCGCTTACTGCCGCGGCGTCTTGTCCCGCAACGTCTACCAACCAGCGCGGGTTGCGCGGCAGGCGGCCCATGAGCATGGCAATGGCTTCAGTGGAATTGGTGTGGGCGGGGGTGCGCAGCAGGTAGGGCAGGCTCAGCGGCAGGTACTTGTTGTAGACGGCGTGGCCCAACTCGTGCATCTGCGTCGTCATCCAGCGCCCGTTAGGGCGCAGGTTGCACAGAATGCGCGTGTCCCCCTCGCGCCCGATGCGCGTGCAGAAGGCGTGCTGGTCCTTGCCCTCCCGCTCGTAGAGGTCGGAGCGCTCCAGGATATCGCGCACTTCCAGGCCCATGCCGTCGTAGGCGCGCACGCTCAGCGCGGCGACGTCCACGTCAGAAAAGAAGTCGTCGAGTTGCGCCTCATACACGGGCGGGACGTCCTGGAAAAAGACGTCGGCGTAGTGCCAGGGCTGCAGTGGCTGTCTACCCGATAATCCCAGCCGGTGGCGCAGCCGCTCATCTATGTCGGCCTTGGCCTGGCGGAATGGTTCATCGGTGAGCGAGTCCAGGCGCGCGAAAAGGTCGAATAGCTCTTCTTCGTCGATTTCCTGCCGGTGCAGCGCAAAGGCATAGTGGTCGCGAAATCCCAGCCGTTGCGCCACTTCGTTGCGCCGGTGGGCCAGCTCGCGAATGAGAGGCGCGGCTGCCGCGCCCACCTCTTTGCTGCCCTCCCACGCCTGCCGTCGCTGCCCTTCGTCGGTGGATTCCTTCAGGAGCTCGGCGATTTCGTTGTCGCTGACCGGCCGTCCGTTGACGGTGGCGCGGTGGTTGATGAAGATATCGTTGACGTCCGCTTCCAGGCGAGCGATGGCCTCGTTTTCTTCCGGCGTGCTCTGATTGCTGAGGAAATAGCGGTAAAGCACCTCTACCTCGCGGCGTAGCGGCTGCTGCAGCTCGTGACGCGCGGCGTAATAATCCTGTACGCGCTGCCAGTCGTTGCTGTCTTCGTACAACTCGTGCTCCCGCTGCCGTTGCGCGACGACCTCATCCTTGTACTGCTCTTCGCCGGTGGTAGCCAGCTTCCAGCGGGCGCGGGCCAGGGCGGTCCATACAGGATCGGCGTCCTGCACAAAATAGTCAACGAAGCTCTGTACTTCATGGGCGTCGATCATCCGCAACTCCTTTCGTGGCTCAATCGTCGCGCCGCGGGTCAGCTCGGCGCTTTGCTAGTTTATCCGGGAGGGGCGGAGTTTGCCATATCTGGAGATTGGAGATTGGCTGATTGGAGACTTGGGGTGATGCGGAATTTGTGGGTAGAGAGTGCCCGTGGGCCTTGGAGGGATTGGGGTATAATTAGGCGTTGGTTACTTTCAGCTGGAGGAATGTGTTGAGCGATGATAGGCGGAAGGACGGGGAAAAGAATATTCTGGAACTGAGCCTGTTGCACCGGGCGATGGAGTTCTTTGAGCAGCCGCAGTCGTGGGCCGTGTGGCGCGTGGCGTTGCTGGCTATGTTGCTGGCGGGCGGTATGGGACTGGCCTGGCGCGCGGCGTCGGCGCCGGTGGTTGTGGCCTTCGCTGCCGGCGCGCTGCTACTGCTGTTTTTCGCCGCGGATTCGCTGTTGTTGCGCTACCTGCCCCGGCGGCGCATTTCATTTGGGCCGTGGAAGGCGCAGGCCATCGTCCTGTTGCTGCCGCGCGCGGCGACCGGCGCGGCGCTGGCGCTGGTGGGAGCCTGGGCCGGGTGGGCGGCGGCGCTCCTGGCTCTTCTCGCCCTGCAACTGTTGGGGCTCGCCCTTCTGTGGTGGGGCGCCGTGGTGGAGCCGCAGCGGCTGTCCCTGACTCGGCTGGAGGTGACGCTGCCGGGCCTGCCCGCTGATGCGCCGCCCGTGCGCCTGTTGCACATCAGCGACATTCACCTGGAGCGGATCACGGCGCGTGAGGAGGCGTTGCTGGCGCTGGCAGCCTCGGCCGAGCCAGATGCTATTGTGATTACGGGCGATTATGTCAATCTCTCCTATAACCGCGACGAAAAGACGCTGTCCCAGGTGCGGGGCCTGTTGCAGCGCCTGCGCGCGCCGCACGGCGTCTACGCCACGCTGGGCAGCCCGCCCGTGGATCTGCGGCAGACGGTCGCGCCCTTATTTGAGGACCTGCCCGTCTGCCTGTTACGCGACGGTTGGGCCGCGCTGGACCTGGGCCAGGGGCGGCGACTGGTCATCCTGGGCGTGGATTGCACGCACCACCTGGACGAGGATGGGCAGCGCTTACACGAGGTCGTCAGCGCCGCACCCAACGGCGTGCCCCGGCTGCTGCTTTACCACTCGCCGGAACTGATGCCCCAGGCGGCGGCGCACGGGCTGGACCTTTACCTCTGCGGGCACACGCACGGGGGGCAGGTGCGGCTGCCGCTGTTGGGGCCGATTCTGACCAGCTCGCAGCTGGGCCGCCGCTACGTGATGGGCCACTACCGCGAGGGAAGCACACAGCTTTACGTCAGCCGCGGCGTGGGCCTGGAAGGGCTCAGCGCGCCTCGCGTGCGCTTCCTGGCGCCGCCGGAAATTACGCTGGTGGAGGTGAGCGGACTGCGGAAAGGACGTGACACGGAGGACCATGGAGAGGGGCGCGAGGAGCGCCGGAGAGTTTGATTGGAGAGATTTGCCGCGCTCGGCCGTTTGCGGGCGGCGGTTACTCACCCGCCACAAACGGGAACCAACGCTGCTCCGGCGGGGGCGGGATTTCCACCACTGCCGTTGTCGTGTGCGAGCCGAGGTTGTTGCCGGCGGTGAGCGTGACGGTGTAGGTTCCGCTGGCCTGATAGGTGTGCGACGGGTTGCGGTCGTGCGATGGGGGGCTGCCGTCGCCGAAGTCCCAGGTGTAGGAGAGGGGCGGCACGCCGCTGCTCTGATTGTGGAAGGCCAGGGGCAGGCCGGGCATGACCGGCTGGTCTGTGGCGAAGGCGGCGCGCGTCGCCTCCTGCGGGTCTGAGGGTACGAACAGGGGGCCGGTGATGCAGGGGTGCGTTTCCGGGTCGGGCTCGCCGCTGACCGTCCAGCAGTAGTAGTCGCCCGCTTCCTCGTCAGCCACCGTCTGCATCTGGGGCACGTACCACAGCACGACGTTGGCCCCGTCAATGGCCTCGCCGTCCACGTAGCGGTCGGGTCCCTGGCGGTGATCGTCGTTGCAGCAGGAGCCGATGCCGCCCATGTCCGTGTCGCCCTCTTCTTCGTGGTGCCGGGTGAAATAGAGGAAGGGATCGTCGCCGCGGCTGTGCTCGTACTGGCCCTCATCGGCGACGATGAAGTAGCCCGCGCCGCCGTGGTCGTTGGCGCGCCAGGCGTAGCCCTGGTCTGTGGTGCGGTGCGGGCCGCCGCTGCCCGTGTCGCGGCCATCGCCGCTCTCCTCGTAGGGCACGCGATACAACTCGGTTTCGGCCGTGGCCCACTGGTCTCCGTCCCAGTAACTCAGATAGTCGCCCTCATTGCCGTCGATGGCCAGATGGATGCGCACCACGGGCCGGTACATGACGTCCGGAGAACAGCCGCGACCGTAGACGGCGCTGGCCACGCGGAAGCGGCCGTCGTCGTAGAACTGCATGCGCGCTTCATAGCGGTAGTCGCACGTCGCGCCCCATTGGTTGGTGCGGAAATCTTGCACGACCTCAAAGCCGGTTTCCTGCTCCTGCTCGTCGTAGAGGGTCAGCACCTCTGTTTCGCCGTAAGGAGGGATGTGGAAGCCGCTGCTAGCCTCGCAGCCGGTGGAGTCGCGGAAGCCGGTCTGGCCATAATCGGCGTGCCACTCCGGGTGCTTGACGCTGGTCAGCACGCTCATACCCTCGTAACTCACGTCGTAGACGCGCAGGCCATCGGTGGGCGTGGTGGCGTAGGACAGCGTCCAGCCGTCGCGGGACACGCTGCCGGGCGCGGGGCACTCCTGGTCGCCGCGGGGCATGGCGTTGCCCGACGGTTCCGGTTCGGTGTCCGTCCAGATCAGCCCGGCGAGCTCCTCGTCGTGCAGGTCCACCACGGCCCACAGAATGCGGTCGCCCAGCTGGAAGTTGGGCGCGGCGCAGAGGCGGTCGTGGTCGCACACCGTGCCCAGCAGGTCGCCGGGCACCGGGGGCATGTCCAGCTGCAGCGGCCGGAAGCCCAGGGCCTCGATTACCTCCGGCGCATTGAGCGCGATCTCCTCGGCCCGCTGCGCCAGGCGTTGGTTGATGCCCGGCTGCACGCCGCGCTGGTAGAGCACGTCGAGCACGGCTTCGGCCTGCAGATCGACGATGGCGACGACGGCGGCATTGGCCTCAAAGAGATAGATCTCTACCTGGCGGCACTCACGCGTGGCGCAGGCGCGGCTGGCGGCGGTGTGCTGCCCGGCGGTGAGCCGGCGTACGCCAAACACCTCGGCGCGGCTGCCGCCCACGTGGGCCTGGACGCGGGCGTCGGAGAGCGCCAGCTCCTGCGCCAGCGCCTGCTCGGGGCTGTTTTGCGCCGGCAGCGGCAGCGCCGCCGCCTTGCCGCGCAAGACGCCCGAGGGCCAGGGAGTCACGCCGGAAAAGAGCAGTGTGGGCAGGAGAAGGACGAGGAGCAGAAGGAGGTAACGAGGGCCGGTTTTTCTGTTCATGCGCGTTCCTTTGCGAGTGCGTTCTGGCGCGGAGGGCTGCTTCTTACAAAATGATTATACGGCGCATTCATAATGTGCGACAATTGAGCATGTGGGCAGGTTGGCCGATCTGTCCCGTGACGCAGTACGAGAGGAAAGGTCGTCGTAGATCGAGGAGGAGCCAGTGAGAGTGCGCGCGTTGCCAACCATCTGCCTGTATTTGCTGGCGGCGGGTCTGCTGGCGCTTGCTGCCTGTCGCGCCGAAGAAGCGGGGGATGAGCCGGGCCTGTCCAACCAGTTTCTGGGCGACCCCGAGTTGGGCGCGGAGGCTCTGGATCGCTATGGTTGTGGGTCCTGTCACACCATTCCCGGCATCAAGGGCGCGGACGCCCTGGTGGGCGCGCCGCTGACGGCCTGGTCCGAACGCCACTACATCGCCGGTTCGCTGCCCAACACGCCCAGCAACCTGGTGCGCTGGATTATGGATCCCCAGGAGATCGAGCCCGGTACCCTGATGCCTGACCTGGGCGTGACGGAGGCCGATGCGCGGCACATGGCGGCTTACCTATATACGCTGGGTGAGGGCGCGGTGGTGGGTGTGGCGCAGACAGGGGAGCAACCGGCGCCCTTCAGCCACCGTCTGCACGTCGCCGACGTGGGGCTCGATTGCCGTTACTGCCACGACGCGGTTACACAATCGGCCGTCGCCGGCATGCCCTCTACCCACACCTGCATGACGTGCCACTCGCAGGTGTGGACGGAGTCCCCGTTGTTGCAGCCGGTGCGCGAGAGCTGGGAGACGGGCGCGCCGCTGGCCTGGGTGCGCGTGCAGCCGCTGCCCGAATTTGTGCGCTTTCACCACGCGGCGCACGTCAACAACGGCGTGGGCTGCGACGAGTGCCACGGCCGGGTGGATCAGATGGAGGCGGTGGAGCCGGTGGTCACGATGAGCATGAGCTGGTGCCTGGAGTGCCACCGCCAGCCGCAGGAACGGCTGCGACCGCCGCAGGAACTGTTTAATCTAGCCTGGGAAGCGCCGCCCGATCAGGCTGCGCGCGGTGCGGAACTCGCGCAGACGTACGGCATCCGGCACGAGATCCTGACCGACTGCTCCATCTGCCACCAGTAGCCGCGGAATCCATTCCGCGAAATGTCGCTTACTCCTCCCACGCCGCGGACAGCGCTTCCGCATACGCCCACAGGCCGGGCAATCCCCCCGTGTGCAGGAATATGACGTGCTCGTCCGGCCCAAACGCGCCCTGCTGTATCAGGTCCCAGAGGCCGGCGAACGCCTTTCCCGTGTAGACCGGATCCAGAACAATGCCTTCGCTGCGCGCCAGGAGGCGTATGGCGCGCGTCGTTTGCGGCGTCAGTTTCGCATAGCCTGGACCGGCGTAGGTGTGCTCAACCAGGGGCAGGCCGCCGGCAGTAAACGTCTGAGAGCCGCCCAGTTCGCGGCACAGCGCCTGGGTCAGCCACGCTACGCTGGCGGGGAACGCCTTCCACAGTTTGCCGACGTCCAGCCCCAGCACGCGCAGGGGAGATTCCAGCAGCGCCAGCCCCGCCAGTAAACCGGCGAAGGTGCCGCCGGTGCCCGCGGCGGTGACGATGGTCGTGCGCGCAGGTGGCAGCCCCAGTTCCTGTACCTGTTGGTGCAGCTCCAGCGCCGCGTCTACGTAGCCCAGGCAGCCGGTGAGACTATGCCCGCCCACGGGAATGAAGTAAGCGCCGGGCCCCAACAGGCAAAAGGAGAGGAGGCGCACGAGGCGGTTGGTCATCGCCAGCGTCATGCTGCCGTCGCCGCCGCCGCTAAAGGGGATGAAGTGTAGCCGCGCGCCGCAGAGGTGGTCCAGCAACAGGTTGCCCTGCAGCAGCGCCGGTCGCGGGGCGAAGAAGAAAAGGTGCGCCTGCAGGCCCAGCCGGGCGCAGGCGGCAGCCGTCATGCGCGCGTGGTTTGACTGCAGGCCGCCGTAGGTGATTACTTTGCGCCGGCCCTGGGCCGAGACGTCGGCCATCAGGAATTCTAGCTTGCGCCCCTTGTTCCCGCCGCCGCCGGGACCGATGCCGTCGTCACGTTTGATCCACAACTGAGGCCAGCGGGCCTGGCGTTTGCTAAGGCGCTCCAATGGTTGCAGCGGGGTGGGGGTGTGACCGTAGGACAGGCGCGGGTAGCGGGCCAGGGCCAGCCGCAGCTCGTCAGGCGTCATTGTCGCCCGTGGGCCAGCAGGTGCGCCGCCAGCCGCTTGCCCAGGCTGATGATGGTCAGTACCGTGGGCCGGGCCAGCGCCTCGGGGAACACGCTGGCGTCGCAGACGTAGAGGTTCTCGTATTCGGTTTGCAGGTTGGCGTCCACCACGTGGCCCACGCGCGCGGTGCCCGAGGGGTGGGTGCCGCGCATGGGCGTGCTAAAGATGGTGTCCGCGTCACAACCGGCTTTCTCCAGGATCTGGCGCGCCACCGCTTCGGCGCGCAGCAGGCGGCTCTGGTCGCGTGGGGTCATTCCTTTGCTCACGCGCCCGCGGATATCCACGCCGCCGCTCACCTCATCCTTGAGCTTGATCATCACGCCCAGCGTGTGGCCCCAGCGCCGCCAAGTGAGGGCGTAGGCTGGCCCTTTCAGCAGCAGGATAATGGGATACATGAGCCAGGGGTCGATGAGGGTGGAGTAGAGCACGCCCAGGTCGTCGTCCGCATAGCTCCAGGTCATGGGCGGCTCCTCGCCAATGCCGCGGTATGGCGCGTGACCGTAGACCAGGACGGTGGTATCCATGGTCATGCCCTGGCCCGCGGCAAAGAGGCCGCTGCGCCGCAGGAGCACGGCGCTGCCGATGCCGCCGGCGGCGACGACCACGGTCTCCGCTGTGATTTCGAACGGCGTCCCGCCGCGCCGCCCGCGTACGCCGGTGGCCTGCCCGTCCTCTAAGTTCACCTGCTCCACCAGGGCCGCGGTCCACACGCGGGCGCCGGCAGCCACGGCCTGGTCCACATATTCCGCCGCGTTCCACTTTGCGCCGCAGTGGCAGCCCAGCATGCAGGTGGCGTTGCAGTCGAACTCAGGCGCGCGCGCCGGCTGCATGAACTTTTCCTGTGGTTGCCAGGCCATGCCCAGGCCGGCGGCGGCTTCCGCCAGCCGCGTGGAGGCCACGCCGCGCTGCTCGGGCGGCAGGGGCGCCACGCGCAGTTCGCGCGCTGTGTCTGCGGCGTAGGGCTGCAGGTCGATGCCGTAGCGTTCTAGCCACCATGGTTCCGGGCGCGCCGCGGAGCCGCAGTACATGCTGGTGGCGCCGCCCAGCATCAGGGGGCGGATGATGTTCAGCCCTTCGCGGGTGAAGAGCAGGGCGTGGCGGTCGGTGTACAGCATGGCGCCGGGATAGGTGGCGTAGAGCGGGTGCCCGCGCCAGTCGCGCCCGCGCTCCAGCAGCAACACGCGCCGCCCGCCGCGCGCCAGCTCGCGGGCCACGGTGGCCCCGCCGGGCCCGGAACCGACGATGACGACGTCTGTCTGCTCGCGTAAGGTCATGCGCCTTTTGACCTCCCGAAAAGTAAATGGTTTCTGGTGCGATTGTACCTCACGTCAGGGGTTGTTGGGCAAGTCTATGGAGCGCCGGCGCCCTTGCCGGCATCAACGCCTGGCTGTGAGCGGTGTTCCCACGGCGCCATCCTAGCCCGATAGGAGCGGGCGCGGTGGGGACACCGGCCCGAGCAATCTAGGGCTTACGGAACGAAAATGCCGGCAGGGATGCCGGCGCTCCGTTCGTTATTCGATAATCTGCGTTTCGGTGATCGTCTCGCCGTCCGTGAGTTCCGGCGTGGGCGTGGCGGTGGGTGGGGCGAAGAGGTAGCCGGTCCTCACCTCCAGGAAGTTGGTGCGCCCGGGCAGGATTTCTACGACGTGGCGGAACGTCTGGCCCGCTTTGATCGTCACCTCGTAGCGCCCGGCGGGCAGGTCGCCCACGACGAAGTTTTCCTGCCACACGGGGTCCGACTTCACTTCCCAGGACAGGTAGGTGTGCTGCTCTCGCGGTTCGGCCTGTACGTTCAGGGGACGCACGGAGACGATGGCGCCGGTGATGAATTTACCCTCGCGGTCCACGACGCGGCCGGCCAGGGTGCCCCATCCCTCATAGGGCGCGATCCACAGCATGGGATTATAGGTGTTGTCGTGCAGATTCTCGTCCAGGCGCACTTCCAGGTGCAGGTGGGGGCCGCTGACCAGCCCGCTGGCGCCCACGCCGGCCAACAGCTGGCCCCGCTCCACGTAATCGCCGACCTCCACGAACAGCTCCATGGTGTGGGCGTACAGCGTGTACACGTCGCGGCCCTGCCATTGCCAGTCGTGCTTGATAATCACCGTGTTGCCGTAGTAGCTGATGCCGTCCAGGGGGTTGGTCTTGACCCCGGCGTGCACCACGGTGCCGCTGCCGGCAGCCAGCACCGGCGTGCCCGGCGGGTTGGGAAAGTCCAGGCCGCGGTGGATGCGATAGGGCGCGTATTCGGCGATGAGCACGTCGTTGCCGTAGGGATAGTACTCCAGATCATAGTTGCGGCTGTCCGAGGGCAAGGGGCGGCTGAGCCAGTAGTGGTCGTCGGGATGGATGGAGAGCGGCACGCTCATCGGCGGCGGTCGCCACTGCAGCGTAGCCTGTGGGCCGATGCTGGGCATGCGGTAAAGCTGCGCCTGTTGCGGGCGGACGCCGGCGCGATCGTGCAGCGCTTCCGCCGGCTGCCCGGGCAGCGCGTTGCCGGTGGCTGTGGCCGTTGGTCCCGTCGCCAGGGCCAATTGTGACACAGGCGGCTGCCGGGTGACCGCCTGGGCGGCGGGTGCAGCTTCTGCCTGCTGCCGTTCTTCCATATTAGCCAGGACGGGCGTGTCTGCGGGGGCGATGAGGGTGGGCGGCGCGGCGTTGCCGCTGCAGGCGCTGAGCGCCAGCAACAGGAGGGCGCCGAGCCAGTACCAGTGTCTAACAGCCGTGGGTGTTAGCTTGCTCCCCCGGTCTGCGGTGGGTGGTGGGGTGCGGGGTGTGTGGGTCATAGGCTAGCGCCGGCTGAACGCCTGTTGCAGCTCCTCCACGGTGTACAGCTCTAGCATGGCCTGTTCCCAGGTCAGGTCCTGGCGCTTCTCGTAGTGCCAGAAGAGGATGCCGGGGAAAAAGGTGCGCCAGTTATCCGCGGCGGGCACGCGCCGCCAGCCGTAATCGGCCGCCAGCGTCGTGAAATCCACATAGTAGCCGCCGGGAATAGTGTCTTTCCACTTGCCGCCCTGGTCGTAATATTGCGGCTCTGGCCCATAGCGGGCGGCGAAGTCCCAGGGTAGATCGCGTAGCGGTTCGCCCTGGGTGCCATCTTGCTCCGCCGCGCGCAGGTAGGTGCGCCAGTAAATCTCGTAACCGCGGTCCTCGCGCACCACTTCCAGGTTGCCCTGTTCTAGCGCATAATCAGAATTGTAGTCAAAAGCGCGCCCTGCTTTGTTCCAGGTGCGTTCCGTTAGCCCGGGCAGGGGCTGCGCGTCCAGCGGCTCGTAGAGGTTGTCTACCTCTCCCAGTAAATCCCAGCCCGCGACTTCAACCACGCGCCGGCGCAGGGCCAGGAACGATTGATCTACGCGGTCGTTGAGATATGGTGCGGGGGCGTTGACGGCCACTTCCTGCAGGAAATAGGGCGCGCCTTCGTCCTGTGGGGGGAAGACGGTTTCCACAAAGAAAGGCTCGTTTACCGTTTCGTTGATCGCCTGCAGCCGCTCGGGTAGTTCTCGCGGCAGCGTGAGCGGCGACCAGGTCGGACTGTTCATTTGCTGGTTGGTGGTGAAGGCCTGCGGGGCCACACTCCAGGCGTCCAGGCTGCTGGCAATGAGGTGGCTCTGGGCGTCGCGCACGTGCACGTAGCTCAGCGCCTGCCCGTCCGGCGACCACGTCGGATGGCGGCCCTGGCCCCGTGTAACCGGCGCGCCGGCAGGGGCGTAATCCTGCAGCGGCAGCACATAGACCAGTTCGAAGCCGGAGCTGTCGTCGGAGTAGGCCAGAGCGCTGCCGTCGTGGTCAAAGGCGGGATGATCTTCCTGCCCGTCCGGCGTGTTGGTCACGTTGCGCGCGGCGTCGTCGGCTGCGGCGTCCAGCGAGAGAATGTGGATGTCCTTGTTGCCGCTGCGCCAGCTTGTGAAGGCCACGTGGCGCCCGCCGGGCGACCACGCCGGCGAAAAATCGGGCGCGGGGTGCTGCGTCAGGCGCAGCGGGCCCTGTTCGCCGTCGGCGCTGATCAGGTACAGGTCCAGGTTGTCGTGGCGATACGATTCGAAGACCAGCCATTGGCCATCGGGCGACCAGCTTGGCCCGCCGTCGAAAGCGGGGTCGTGTGTGAGCCGTCTCAGCTCGCCATCCTCCAGATCGAGCACGTAAAGGTCCCAGTTGCCGTCGCGCCGCGAGGAAAAGGCCAATCTCTTCCCATCCGGGCTCCACGCGGGGTCGCGGTCGTCGGCGGGATGGTTCGTCAGTCGCATCGGTTGCGACTGACCAATGGAGAGGGCATAAATGTCGCTGTTGCCATTCTGGCGCAGGGTAAAAGCTACGCTGCCCCCGCCGTCGAGCGGATCGGGGGTGGGCCACGGTGTGGGCGAGGCGTTGGGTGTGGCTGTCGCCGTGGGCGCTGCAGCGGTCGCCGTGGGACTGTCCTCGGCGAATTTGCTGGAGCGCAACTGGTAGTCGTTCTGGGCCACGACGCGGTTGATCTCCGGCGCCTGTTGGCCGGCAAAGAGGCTGGCGGCTACGACGAGGCCGAGGGCCACGCCGGTGGTGGCCCAGCGCGTGGCGCGGCGGCGCAGGCTGGGTTTAGCGGGCCGGGGCACGACGGGGGCTACGATGGCGCGGCGCGGCGGTCGCGGTTGCATTAACGTGACCTGCAGGCGGGCGCGCCACACCAGCAGGCGCGAGCGCCACTGGCGGCGCAAGCGCCGTCTGTTCAGCGGCGAGTATTGCCAGCGGCGGGTCAGGCGACGTCCCAGCGCGCGCAGGTGACGCATCAGGAGCCAGCCTACGAAGCGCGCCAGTTGCGTCCAGACCCAGAAAAGCCCGCGCCCCAGGCGGCGCAGGATGGCCATCAGCCGGTGGTGTAGCCAGCGACGGTAGATCATACGCCAGGGGGCTGTCAGGAACAGGAGGGGACGCCAGATAAAGAGGGTGAGGAGACCGTGCAGAGCCAGGCCCAGACGGCCCCAGAAGGCCCAGATGGGGCCGAAGATCCGCGCCAAAAAGCGCCGCAGGGCGAGTCCGACCCGGCCCGTTCCGCGCCACAGCATGCCCAGAAGAAGCAGCAGGCGGCGCACGGGCCAGAGGAGCAGATCGCGCAGGGCAAGCCCCACACGCCCCAAAAACGCCCCGATCGGACGGAAGATTCGCGCCAGCAGTCGCCGCAAGGCCAGACCTAGCAGCCCCAGACCACGCCACAATTTGCGCGTAGGCCACAGAATCAGCTGTACTGGCAACGAGAGCAGGCGCAGCACAAGCTTACGCATGATTTTTCAGTGTAGCACGGGGCCTCTATATGTCAACTGGCGCGCGTGGTACGTTGGCACTACTGTAAGAAAGCGTGTCAGAAATGAGCGCTGAAAATAAGGAAAAAGGAGAAGTGGCTGTGCAACGCATTTTCCTGGAGCCATTAAGCACCGTACTACACCTCATTGCCGGTCTGTTGGCGCTGCCGGGCACGCTGTGGCTCCTGTGGCTGGCGCGCCACGATCCGGCGCGTGTGGTTTCGCTGCTGGTTTACGGCGTGAGCCTGGTGGCGCTCTTTGCCGCGAGCAGTCTGCTGCATGGGCTGAGGGCGCCGGCGCGCGTGCGCGACTGGCTGAACCGGCTGGACCACGCGGCGATTTTCGTGCTGATTGCCGGCACGTACACGCCTATCGTGGCTCATCTTTTTCCCGCGCCCTGGCGCGCGCCGCTGCTGCTGCTGGTGTGGACCGTGGCGGCGATGGGCGTGGCGCACAAACTGGTCAGCGTGAGCATTCATGGTTTCTTCAGCGTGGCCATCTACCTGGCGCTGGGTTGGGGCGGCGCGCTGCCCGTCACGTTGAGCCCGTCGCTGCGAGCGCTGATTCCCACGCCGGCGCTGGGCCTGCTGTTGCTGGGCGGTCTGATCTTCACAGTGGGGTTTGTCGTCTATTACTGGGAGCGCCCTGATCCCTGGCCCGGCGTGTTTGGGCACCACGAGATCTGGCACCTGTTCGTGATAGGAGGCAGTCTGTGTCACTATCTGGTGATGTTGCTTTACGTAGCGCCAGTGAGGTAGTTGGCGTCCTCTGCACAACGCTTGATGCGGCCCATTCTTACTATTGACGCCACACGGCTGGGCGCCTACGCTATGGGGTACATGGCAAGCGCTGACGGGAGAACAGGTTACATGAAGAGAGGAGAAGCCGGCCGATGAGTGGGCAACAGCCGCTGGCGCTCATCGTCGAAGATCATGGCGAGCTGGCCGACGTTTTCCAGATGGCCTTCCGGGAGGCCGGTTATGAGACAGAGGTAGCCAAGGACGGCTGGCAGGCGTTGGCGCGACTGGAGACTGTGGTCCCCGACGTGATTGCTCTGGACCTGCAACTCCCTCTGGTCTCCGGCGGTGACGTGTTGCGCCGCCTGCGCGGGGACGACCGGTTGGACGCTATGCGCGTGATCCTGGTGACGGCGGAACCACATCTGGCCCGCGAGGTACAGGAATTGGCCGATCTGGTGTTGCTGAAACCGGTGAGCTTTAACCAGTTGCGCGATCTGGCGTCGCGGTTGCGCCCGGGGGCCACGGATGGAGACCCTTAGCCCTGGCCAGATGGCCCGCTCAGGGTGACACCTTTCGCGGCGCCACTTCTTAGCCGCTCGTGTCATTCTGACCAGACCGCCGCTGCGGCCCAAGAATCTCGCGCCGAACGCTCGTCCCGCCGAAACCATTCCCCTACAGGCGCCGCGTCCACGCCTTGTGCGCGTACTTTTCGGCGCGGATGGTTGCGGCGCGGGCCTGTTCCGCGTCGCTCAGCCCTCCTTCCTCCAGCGCCAGGTTGAGCGCGGCGGCGAAGCCGCGCGCCAGGCCATCGGCCACTTCTTCATAGCCGGCGCGGCGGCCCAGGCTTTCTTCCAGCGTAATTGCATCCTCCAACAGGCCGGCGGCGATGGCGGCCCGTTGTTCCTCGTCTTCGGCAGCCAGCGCGAGAGCGATGCGCGTGATGTCGCCGTGCAGCGGCAGCGCGCCGTGCTGCAGCACGACGCCCTCCTTGCGCGCCTGGGCGCTGCCCACCAGTTTGCGCCCGTTGACCGTGATTTCGTAGTTGGAGGGGCGGTCGAAACAGGCCGCGCCCTTGCCGGCGCCGCCCGCCGCCGCGCCGTCTGGGGGTTGGGCGCGGGAGGGACGCAGGCCCAGCAGCTTGAGCCCTTCGGCCAGCCCATCGGACAGTTGCCGGTAGCTGTGCAAGATGCCCCCGCGCACCCGTTCTTCGTCCTCCGGGGCGCAAATGCTGTACGTCAGTTCGTCGATGTGCAGAATAGCCCGCCCGCCTGTGGGCCGGCGCACGACGTCCCAGCCGCGGCGGCGACAGGCAGCTTCGTCCACCACGTCCCACGGCTGGGCGTAGCCCAGGGAGAGACAGGGCGGCTGCCAGCCGTAGAAGCGCAGCGTGGGCGGGCTCTCGCCGGCGGCGATGCCCTGCATGATCGCTTCGTCGATGGCCATGTTGCTGGCGCCGTCCAGCCAGCCGGTGTCCAGCAGACGCCAGGTGGTGCGGCTATATGATTGTGGCGGCGCGGGTTGAACTTGTGTCATCGTCAGTCCAAGTGGGGGCCGCCAGGCCCCCAATCTACATCAGCCGGCGTAGCTCCAGCCCAGGTCGGGCAGGGTCAGCATCTCAGCGGCCTCGGCGGGTTTCATCACGTCGCCGCCGATCACTTCGCCGACCAGAATGTCGTGGTCGCCGCCGACGTCGATCAGTTGTACCACGCGGCACTCGACGTAGGCCGCGGCGCCTTCCAGGACGGGGCAGCCGGTTTCCGGCGCTTCTTCATATTCGGCCTCGTCCATTTTGTCCGGATTCTTGCTGCGTCCTTTGGTAAAGGGCATTAGCGCCTCGGAGTCTTCCGCCTTGAACATGTTCACGGCGAAGGAGCCGCCTTTCTCGATCAGGCCGTGCGTGTAGCACGTTTTCTGTAGGCCCACGGCGATCAGTTGCGGCTCAAACGAGGCCTGCGTGACCCAGTTGGCGACCATGGCGTTGGCGTCGTCCTCCGTGCAGGAGGTGATGCTGTAGAAGCCATAGGGCATCATGCGCAATGCGTCTTTTACCTTATCTGTCATAAGTTACCTCCGTTTTGTGGGTTTGATAGCGTTGCCTGCTTCATTATCCAATATCTTAAGGGGGCGTCAAATGCGGACTGGAGTCGGGTTTGGGGGAACTGAGGAACACGGAGGGGCACGGAGATAACGGAGGACCACGGAGGAGGAGAGATTGGGGATTGGAGATTGGAGATCAGAGATCGGGGATTGGCCGCTGATTTGCGCAGATGGACGCGGATTGTCGCCTGGTTGTGAGCAGAGCGCCGTCGCCGACCAATGGGAGCACTAAAAGTTTGTGAGTTGCTGTGGCCGGTGTCCCCACCGAGCCACCATGCGGGCTACGGTCAGGAGACCGGCCCGATCACAACATTTTCGTACTCCCCCGACCAATGCCGGTCCTGCCCGCACAGGTCTGTTGGTCTATAATCCAGGGCATGATTGTGCCACAGAGAATACCCGGGCTGCGCTTCCTCACCATCCTCGTGGCGGCGTATGCCGTGGTGTGGATCGCGTTGGAGGGCATGTTGTGGCGGGTGGCGTTGCTGGGGACGGGGACGGCGCTGGTGGGCGCGGGGGTTGTGGCCCAACGCTGGCTTGGCGGACGGACGTTTGCGCTGCCCGCCTGGCTGGCGCTGAGCGGCGCGCTGGGTACGCTGGTTGGTTTCTCCAGCACCGTGCTCACCTTGCTGTTCATGGCCATGAAAACCGGCCTGCATGCCCACGGCCCGGAGTTCAGCTCGCAACAAATCGACTGGGTCTTCTCCCAGCTCCCCTGGTGGACGACGGCGGGGTTGCTGGCGGGGGTGGGGATCGGGTTGGTGGCGGCGGCGGCGGGGAAACGATAACGGGTTTCAGGTTGGAAAGTTGCAGGTTAGCAGGTTGCCAACCTTTTAACCTGCAACGTGTAAACCTGCAACCAACTCAACAGGAGGTGTTCATGGCTGAGAACGATGTCGCGAATGGTTGCTATACGTGCGAACTGGTGGCGCGGCGGGATGCGGGGGTAGTGGAGGCCTGGGATTGTATACTGCGGACAGCGCATTGGGATCTGGTGCACAGCTACAATACGTCGCTGCCCGGCTGGCTGGTGCTCGTTTCGCGGCGGCACATGGCGGCGGTGGCTGAGATGCACGAGGCGGAAGCGCTGGAATTAGGGAGCCTGCTGCGCCGGGCGTCGCTGGGTCTGCAAGCGGTGACCGGTTGCGCCAAAACGTACGTGATGCAATTCGCCGAAGATCCGCAGCATCCGCACGTGCACTTTCACGTCGTGCCCCGCATGCCTGGTCAGCCCGAAGCGTACCGCAGCACGGGCATCTTCCACTACTTGGGCGTGCCGCCCGAGGAGCGGGTGCGCGAGGAGGAGATGAATGAACTGGCAGCGCGGTTGGGGGAGGCGCTTGGGCGCATTTAAGGGAGCGCCGGCATCCCTGCCGGTATCGACCACCGGCCGGCAGGGGCCGAAGGTGTCTCGGCTGGGCCGGCGCTCCATAGTAGTTACCACGAACCGCGCTCCAACCTGCCAACCTGTAACCTGCAACCTTCCAACCTACTCCCCCAACCGCCGTTCCAACGCCTCCAGCGCCGTCTCCAGCTCCGTCTGGCGCAGGCTGGTGGTGACGTCGCCGCGGGTGCGTTCCAGCACGGAGCGCAGGACGTCGGTGCGCCGGCGCAGACCGCCGGTGATGCTGTCGGAAAAGTCGAAGGTGACCAGCACGCTGTAAATCTCGTCCATGATGTCCAGCAGGCGCTCCACTTCCTCATTGTAGCCATGCCGAATGATGTCCAGGATGCGCCGGCGCAGCTCCGTACCCGCTTCGGCCAGGCCGTTGAGCCAGGTGTTCATCTCCACGCCCAGTTCCTGCGGCCCGCGCAGGGGCTCGTCGCGCACCAGCACGTAGGTCAGGTTGGCCTCGACGTACTCCTTCAGCGCGTCTTGTGTGTAGCCGGCGTAGTATAGCTCGGGGTACGGCTCTACATCGCGCACCATGGCCTGGGCGGCGGCGCGGGCCTCGTCCATCAGCTCGCCGGCCAGATCCCACTCCTCGCGGTGGATGGCGCGGATGGTGCGCGCGCAGACGCGGGTCAGTTGCCGCGAGCGCTGGTAGGCTGTGTCGCGGGCGGCGTTGATTTCCTCCATGTGATTGCGGATTTCGTCTGCAATCTGTTCCAATCGCTCCATGACTTACTCCTCGTCGTCCTCTGTGTTGTCGTCTTCTCCCTCTTCGCCGGGGCGAAAGCGGAACAGCTCGTCGGCCAGCGACGTGCGCTGCGGCATGCGGATTTCCCCGAACTGGCGCTCGTAATTGCTGATGTTCTGCGCCAGAGCCGCCTGCAACATCTTGGCATGGATGGGGGACATGATAATGCGCGATACGATGG
Organism: Candidatus Sulfomarinibacteraceae bacterium; assembly: GCA_035464315.1. Taxonomy (GTDB): domain Bacteria; phylum Chloroflexota; class Anaerolineae; order Promineifilales; family Promineifilaceae; genus JAAYYY01. The sequence continues at coordinate 3,467 of DATHSI010000010.1, read as the reverse complement.
TGCCTTTGGGCATGCGCGGCAAATACTGCGCGAAGTCTATCACAATTTCCGCCGGGGTGTGCGTGATGAAGGCCAGGTTGGCGTACGCCGATTCCAGGTCCTTGGGCACTTCAATGGCGATCTTCTTCTTCTTATTCTTAGCGTTGCCTTTGCCGGCGGCGTTGGCCTCGTTCGTCATATTGCGACTCCTTCCATCTACTGTTGCCTTTTCGTCGTTCAGGCGTCCCTTGCCTGCCTGTAAGTATAGCCCATCTTAATAGCAAACGGTTTTCACTGAAAGAATAGGCCATCCATGTTAAAATCAAATTATGAAAGAACGAGCAACACACGATCCTTGCGGCGATTCCGATTCCGGCGCGAGCCAGCGGCTCTTCGAAGTCGTGGAGCACACGGCCGACTGGGCCATCCGTGTGCGCGCGCCTGATTTTGCCCAGCTGCTGCACAACGCTGCGGTGGGCATGGCCAGCCTGCTGGTCGATGAGTTGCAGGCAGTGCCCCGCCAGGAAGCGCGCACGGTGCGGGTGGAGGCCTTCGACCGCGAGAGCATGCTGGTGGAATGGCTGGGCGAACTGGCCTATCTCGCCGAGCGCGACGGGCTGGTGTTTCCCGAGATTGAACTGGAGGAAGCAGGCCCGGAGCTGGTCCGCGCCCACCTGCGCGGCGGTCGCCCGGCGGAACTGTTGAAGCATATCAAGGCTGTCACCTACCATAATCTGGAGGTCGTGGAAACGCCGGATGGGTTGGAAGCGACAATTGTATTTGACGTATAGGAATGGCGGCAGCCGGTATCCGGGATGCTCGTGTCACGGACGCCCGAGTTGCACCCCGCACCCTGGACTGGCGGCTTCCGCCAAAGGATGTGACTGCGATGGTGAAACGCTCAGATTTTAAGCGTATCAACGATTACATATTCGAAGTGCCGCGCTCCTACCGGCCGGACATGCGCGTGCCGGCCCGCTTCTACGCCGACGACGAGCTGATGGAGGGCGCGCTGGATGACAAGAGTTTGCAGCAGCTGGTGAACACGGCGACGATGCCCGGCATTGTGCGCTACGCGCTGGCCATGCCCGACATCCACCAGGGGTATGGCTTCCCCATCGGCGGCGTCATTGCCACCGAACTGCCCGATGGCGTCATTTCGCCCGGCGGGGTGGGCTATGACATCAACTGCGGCGTGCGCCTGCTGGGCACGCACCTGGATATGGAAGAAGTCGCCCCGCACCTGGACAACCTGGCCTCCGCCATCCAGGCCAACTGCCCCAGCGGCGTGGGCCAGGGCGGCGAGATCCGGCTGAGCGCCAGCGAGGTGGAGCGGCTGGTGGAGAAGGGGGCGCGCTGGGCTCTGGAGCAGGGCATGGCCACGGAGGCCGACCTGGAACGCACGGAGGAGGGCGGTTGCATTGGGGGCGCAGACGCCTCGAAGGTCAGCGGGCGCGCCAAGGAGCGCGGTCGGAACCAGGTAGGTACGCTGGGCGCGGGCAACCATTTCCTGGAAGTGGACGTGGTGGAGGAGGTGTTCGACGAACAGGCGGCGCAGGCCATGGGTCTGGCGCCCGGGCGCATCACGGTGCAGATTCACACCGGCTCCCGCGGCTTTGGCCACCAGGTGTGCACCGATTACGTCAAGCGCTTCCACAAAAGCGTGCACGACTACCGCATTGAGCTGCCGGACCGCGAGCTCGTCTGCGCCCCGCTGAGCAGCCCCGAGGGTCAGGATTACCTGGGCGCCATGCGCGCCGCGGCCAATTACGCCTTCTGCAACCGCCAGGTGCTGACGCACCTCATCCGCCGCAGCTTTGAAGCGGTGCTGGCGGGCAAGGTGGACAACCACTGGGTGTTCCAGATTTACGACATCGCGCACAACATGGCCAAAATCGAGGAGCACGACGTGAACGGCCGGCGGGCGCAGGTCTGCGTGCACCGCAAGGGCGCCACGCGCGCCTTCGGCCCCGGCTCGCCGGAACTGCCCGGCGTCTACCGCAATATCGGCCAGCCGGTGCTGGTGCCGGGTTCCATGGGCACCGCGAGCTGGGTGCTGGTGGGCACGGAGGGCTCCATGGCCCAGACGTTCGGCTCTACCTGCCACGGCGCGGGCCGCACCATGAGCCGCCGCCAGGCCAAGCGCACGGTGTGGGGCGAGGACCTGCGCGAGGAGCTTGAGGGCGGTGGCATCCGCGTGCGCGCGGGCAGCATGGCCGGCCTGGCCGAGGAAGCGCCCGTGGCTTACAAGGACGTGGACCGCGTCATCGAGGTCGTGCACAACGCGGGCATCGCGCGCAAGGTAGCGCGGCTGACGCCGCTGGCGGTGGTAAAGGGGTAGACCGGTGGATTGGTGTACTGGTATATTAGTGTCGGCGAGACATCCGATTTCTTGACCGTTTTGGTGGTTGAGGGACTGTCTGCGGTCAACCAGGCGGCGAGGAGACGAGCGCTGCAGGAAAAAAATCGGATGTCTTGGTCACCGTGACGTATCCGGCGGTCGGCCGTCCGCCGTCTTAGCCATACAGGAGGGTACTCGTGCCGGGGAAGAGGGTTATATACCTGTGGATCGCGGTCGCCATGATGCTGGGGGCGGCGCTGGCTATCGTGGCCATGACGCTGGCGCAGCAGACGCGGCCGGCGCCGATTGTGATCGAACCACCGCCGCCCACGGCGACGCCGCCACCGACGGCCACGCCGTCTCCGCTGCGCGTCTACGTCAGCGGCGAGGTGCAACGCGCGGCGGTGTACGAATTGCCGCCGGATAGCATCGTGGCCGACGCCATAGACGCCGCGGGCAGTTTCGGCGAGGATGCGGCGGTGGAGCTGATCAACCTGGCCCGCCCGCTGGCCGACGGCATGCACGTCTACGTGCCGGCCCATGACGAGGTAACGCAGGGCCAGCCGCAGCTGTTCGACGTCGGCGAGCCGCTGGCGGCAGACGGCGCGGCGGAGAGCGTTCCGGTCAATATCAATACCGCCGGCCCGGAAGCGCTGGACACCCTGCCCGGCGTGGGCCCGGCCATCGCCCAGAGCATCATCGACCACCGCCAGCAACATGGGCCCTTTGCGGCCATCGAGGATATCATGGACGTCTCGGGCATCGGCCCGGCGAAATTTGAGCAGATGAAGGAGATGATTACGGTTGAGTAGAGATTGGAGATTGGAGATCGGGGATTGGAGACTGGAGATCGGAGATTGGGGATTAAGCGCGGCTGGATGGACGCTGATCCACCAATCTCTAATCTCCAGTCAGCCAATCTCCAGTCAGCCAATCTCCAATTAACCAATCTCCACTCTCTAACCCCCATGCACGACACTCCTCTCCTCTCCGCCGCCGCCCGCGTTGCCAGCGTTCCTTTCCGCCTTTTTGGCCGGCGGGGGGCGACGCCGCCGCGGAAGGCGCTGATTCTGAAGCCTTGTTGTCTGAGCCAGGCCATGCTGACCACGCCGTTGCTGGCGGCGTTGAGCGAGGCGTTTCCGCAGGC
>DATHSI010000009.1:0-3454 GCA_035464315.1 Candidatus Sulfomarinibacteraceae bacterium | reverse complement strand
TGCGGTTCGCGTCCAACAACTGTCACCGTGCGAATGGCCGGATTGAGTTTGATTTCCTCCAGATCCAGCTCCGGCAGCACGAAGGATGGCACGCTGCCCGCGCGACGCAAGACGGTGCGCGTGTATTGCCCCAGGATGCGGGGTGAAACCGGCCGGGAGAGGACGAGGTCTGCGCCGGCCTGCAACAGGGCGCACAGTTGCCGCTCCTGCGGCTGCTCGGCGATGATGATCAGCGGCGCCTGGGTCACGGCGCGCAGGGCGGAAATCGCATCCTCAAGCCCCCGGCTGTCGCCGGTAGAAACGACGACCACGTCGGCTGGTCGTTCGAGCCAGTTTGCCGCCACGCGCTGTAACTCCTGGGTAGTAGCCACCGCCAGCCCGCTGTGGCGCAAGACAAAGGTGAGGATTTCTCGTTCGTCGTGATCGCGTGTTACCAGAATTGCCTGCATGATGGGCCTCCCTCTCCTGAAAGGCGGCGAGTGCGACAAGTGTAGCCGCATTTCCCACAGGCTACCAGAAAAAGAAAGGGGACGCGTTTCAGTACGGAGCCCTGCTCTATTGTACAGGGAACGTACCTGACCCTATTTCGAGCGATAGACTGGTCACTGTAGCAGTGTGTGGCGGGCGATGCTGGCCTATGATCGCAGTGCACTAGAAAGAAACCCTACCGGCCTCGCGGGAAGAATGTCCCCGACGGGGCGATTGATGGAGGAAGGAGATGTCAGAAAATCGTACTGTACTGATCACCGGCGCTTCCCGCGGCCTGGGTCTGGCGCTGGCGCGAACGCTGGCGCAACGAGGCTGGCGGCTGGTCATCGACGCGCGCGGCAAGGAGGCTCTGGAGGTTGCAGCCGCCGAACTGGGTCAATGGACGGAGGTCACAGCCGTTGCCGGCGACGTCGCCGACGCCACACACCGCAGGGCTCTGGGTGTGGCTACGCGGGCGGCGGGGGGCCTGGACGCCGTGATCAATAATGCCAGTATTCTGGGACCGAGCCCCCAGCCGGCGTTGCTCGACTACCCGCTGGCGGTGCTGGAGGAGATTTATCGTGTGAACGTCATCGCGCCGTTGGGCGTCCTGCAGGCTGTGCGCCATGCCATAAAGCCGGGGGCGCGTGTGATCAACATTACCAGCGACGCGGCGGTTGAAGCGTACCCTGGGTGGGGCGGCTACGGTTCCAGTAAGGCAGCGTTGGAACACCTCTCGGCTATCCTGGCGGCGGAGAATCAGGAGTGGCGCGTGTACTGGGTGGACCCGGGCGACATGCGCACCCAGATGCAGCAAGAGGCGTTTCCGGGCGAGGATATCAGCGACCGGCCTTTGCCCGCCGAGAGCGTCCCCGGCTTCCTCTGGTTGCTGCATGAAGATGTCCCCGGCGGCCGCTATGTAGCCCGTGAGCTGTTGCTGGAGGCGGTATGATGCTGGCTGTGGCCAACGGGCAGGAACAGATGCGTATGGCTCCCTTTGAGATTACGAGCCCGCTTGACTTTGATCTGCCGCGCGAGTTGGAAGCCGGAGAACCGGCTGAAGCGCGAGGGCTGGCGCGGGACGATGTCCGGCTCATGGTGTCTTATCGTTCCCACGAGCGCGTGATTCACACGCGCTTTAGCGAGATTGACACCGTCCTGCGAGCAGGCGATGTGCTGGTCCTGAACACCAGCGGCACGCGCCCGGCGGCGCTGCCGGCGACAGACCCGCGGGGCCGTTCCCTGCGCCTACATCTATCGACACAACTGCCTGCCGGTCTGTGGCTGGTTGAGTTACGCCGTCCGGATCGCGCAGCTTCCCAGCCTTACTTCGAGGCCGAGGTAGACGACACGTTGTCACTGCCGGACGGTGGGAGGGCCACGCTGCACCGGCCGCATGGGGCGCGCAGGCGCCTGTGGGTGGCCTCCGTGACCTTACCAGAGGCGGTCGACGTCTATCTGGGCCGCCACGGGCAGCCGATCCGCTACAGCTACGTGCGGGAGACCTGGCCCATCGACTATTACCAGACGGTGTACGCCATGGAGCCCGGCAGCGCTGAAATGCCCTCCGCCGGCCGCGCCTTCACACCCGAACTGCTGACGCGAATGGTGGCCCGCGGCGTGCAGGTTGTTCCCCTGATTTTACATACCGGGGTGGCCAGCCTGGAGGCGGGTGAGGCGCCCTACGAGGAGTATTACCGGGTGCCTGCATCAACGGCGCGGGCCATCAACGCTGCGCGGTCGACGGGCCGTATCATTGCCGTGGGCACCACAGTGGTGCGCGCGCTGGAGACGGTCGTGGATAGCACGGGTAGGGTGCACCCGGGTGAAGGGTGGACCAATCTGCTCATCGAACCCCGGCGTCAGATACGCGCCGTGGAAGGTCTCCTGACGGGCCTTCACGAGCCCCGCGCCAGTCACCTGGACATGCTGCAGGCGTTGGCCGGCGCCGAGCACGTGCGTCGTACCTACCAACAGGCCCTGCAGGAGGGGTACCTGTGGCATGAGTTTGGCGACTTGCACCTGATTCTGCCCTGAGCGACAGGGCAATCGCAAAGTGTGCATCGCAAGGAATGGAGCGCTGGCTTCCTAGCCGGCATTGAGCGCAACCACGTGCCGGCAGGATGCCGGCGCTCCGTAGAATGCGATTGCCCTGCAGGAGGGGATTGGATGCGAGCCGTCACGCTGGCTCGCCGTGGTTCTTTTTGGCCAGATGGTCCGCGCCAATTGGTGAATTGGTACACGTCTGGGGACAGGCAGGTATAATAAGCCGGCAGTCCAAACTTGCAGGCATCGAGGAGAATTCATGCGCATTTTTGTAACAGGGGCGACCGGATTTGCCGGCTCCCACCTGGTAGACGATTTGCTGGCCCAGGAGCACGAAGTTTTCGGATTATCCTATGATAAGAACGAACCGCAACGGCACGTGGGCCATCCCCTCTACAGGTCGATCACCGGTGATCTGCTGGACCTGTCCTCGCTCGACGCAGCTCTGAAGGTGGCGCAGCCGGATGTTATTTACCACCTGGCGGGCTGGGCGCTGACGGCGCAATCGTGGGAACATCCGGCGCGGACGATCAACGTGAATACGGCGGGGACGGCCAACTTGTTTCAGGCAGCCGTGGCCCGTGGCCGGCCACGCGTGGTAGCCGTGACCAGCGCTGAGATCTACGGTGTTGTCAAGCCGGAGCAGCTCCCCATTACGGAAGAGAGCGTTCCTGATCCACACCACCCATATGGTGTCAGCAAGTGGGCCGCGGGCCGGCTCGTCCCCCTCTACTGGGATCGTTATGAGTTGCCGGTGATTGAAGCGCGGCCATTCAATCATATCGGCTCACGGCAGTCATTGGGTTTCGTGGTGCCAGACTTTGCCAGTCAGCTGGCAGGTATCAAACTCGGCCAGAAGGCGCCGACCATCTCTGTGGGTAATCTTTCTGCAGAACGCGACTTCACCGACGTGCGCGACGTCGTCCGCGCATATCAGGCG
>DATHSI010000008.1:0-45984 GCA_035464315.1 Candidatus Sulfomarinibacteraceae bacterium | reverse complement strand
CATTCGCGAGGCGCCGCTTTATGCGGCGGAGGCGGTGGGCGACCGGGCGCAGACGGAGGAGTCGACCTGAGTAGTCCTTCGGGCCGGTCGCGGTTTTTCGGGCGCGATACGGTTCTTGCCAGATCCCCCACTTCCCACGATCATAGTCCCACATCACGACCAACCACATAGCAGGAGGAGGCCAATTCATGCCACTGCAAAACCGCGTGACCCCGTACGGCGAAATCATTGCCACCCCGGCGCGGGGGGAGACGGCGTATCTGCTTCCGGAGGGGGCGCTGTGGCCCTGGTCGCCGGCGGGGTATGGCGAGCCGCTGTCGCTGCCGCGCGGGGAGCGGATGACGGTGCTGACGCCGCGCTCGACGGTGGGGGCCTTGCGGGTAGGTTACAGGGTTGCAGGGTTGCAGGTTTGAAGGTTGGCAGGTTGCCAGGCGGCGGGGTGACTCGAGGTAGGAGACGTGCTATAATGTCCGCCACGATTAAAGAGTAACTTATCTCGTGCATCGCTTTTCCGTGACAGCACGCACCAATTGAGCACAAAACAGAGAAACCTTTAGTACCAGCGCAGTGCCACTTGCAGAAAGGCACAGGTGACCCTTACCACCCATACTCAGTAGCCGACCGGCTCGCCTGACAGCAGCCGGTCACGAAATGGAGGTGGCCATGGAACTTATCTCGACCGCTGTATAGACCGGCCGTCACGGCCGAGTTAAGTAGCAAGGAGAGTTGGTTATGAAGAGGAGTGCCTTTCTGACGTTGAGTCTGTTGTTGCTGTTGGGCCTGTTGGTGACGGCCTGTACGTCGCAGCCCCAGGCGGACCCGCCGCAGCAGGAGGAAGTGGCCGGGGAAGAGCCGGCCGAAGAACCGGCCGGAGAAGAGGCCGAGGAAGCGCCCAGCGAGGAGCCGGAAGCGACAGAGCCCAGAATCCTGCGCGTGCGGCTGTACGGGGATATCCAGAACCTGGACCCTGCCTTCCAGATTTCAGAGAACGACACCGTCGTGGCCAACGCCGTGATGGAAGGGCTGGTGCGCTACTGTCCCAACTCCTATGACATCTGCGACCAGTTGGCGGAAGAAATCGAGGAATCGGAAGATGGCCTGCAGATCCGCTTCAAGTTGCGCGAAGGAGTCATGTGGCACGACGGGTATGGGGAACTGACCGCGGAGGACGTCAAGTACTCCTTCGAGCGCTTCATCGATCCCGATTTGGACGCGGCCTACGCCGACGATTGGGCCACGCTGGACCACGTGGAAGTGATCGACGACTACAACGGCATCATCCACCTCACAGAGCCCTTCGCGCCGCTGTGGAACTCCACGCTGCCCGTCGGCAGCGGCACCATCGTGCCCAGGGCCTGGATCGAAGAGGTGGGCGTGGAGACCTTTGGCACCAGCATCATCGGCACCGGCCCCTACACGTTTGCCGAGTGGCGGCCGCAAGAGATGGTGGTGCTTGAGAAGAACCCCGACTACTGGGGTGAAGAGCCCTACTGGGACGAAATTCGCCTGATTCCCATCGAGGATGACAAGGCCGCGGAAGTGGCGCTGGAGGCCGGCGACCTGGATTTCAGCCTGATCAGCCTGCCCTCGGTAGAGCGCTTTGAAAGCAACCCCAATTTCGAGGTCGTCTCGCACCCGTCGCTAAACTACCACTGGATCGCCCTCAACGTCCAGCATCCCAAGCTGGAAGATCCCGACGTGCGCTGGGCTGTCATTTATGGCATCGACGTGGACAGCATCCTGCAGGCGGCCTATCAGGGGCAGGTGGAACGGGAGTGCGCCCTGATTCCCCCGGGCCTGGTGGGCTTCTGGGAGGACGCTCCTTGCTACGAGCGTGACGTGGAGAAGGCGCGGGAGCATCTGGCCGCCGCCGGTTTGGATTCCCTGGATCTACGCCTGGACCTGCAGGATACGTCTGAGGAACGGATCATTGGCGAGATCGTGCAGGCCAACCTGGCGGAAGTGGGCATCAACGTGGAGCTGAACCCCATGGATTCCAGCACCTACTGGACGTCGAGCTTCGGCGAGCAGGCGGTGGAAAACAACGAGCTGATGGTCAGCAGCTACTCCATGCAGCCCGACCCGGCCTGGGCCACCATGTGGTTCACGTGCGACCAGATCGGGGTGTGGAACGCGCAGGCCTGGTGCAACGAGGAGTATGACGCGCTGCACGAACAGGCCATGACCACGCTGGACCCCGAGGAGCGCGCCGAGCTCTACATTCAGATGCAGCAACTGTGGGATGAAGCGGCGCAATCGCTCTTTACGACGCACGGCGCCAAGATTTATGCCTACAGCCCAGACATCGCGCCGGCCACCACGCCCAACGGAAAGCCACAGGTCGAGTTTTTCTTACCGGCCGATTAAGGCCTCACCCATGATTCATCTCCGGGGCCCGCGCGCTGCCGCGGGCCCCGGGAAGCAACCCCCAGGGCGGGGGACGGCACGGCCACCCGCGGTCTGCCGTCTGCTGTCCGCGGTCCGCGTAGTAATGGAGGTGTCTGAGAGTGCGCACTTATCTTATCAAGCGACTGTTCATGACCCTGGTGGTGCTGGTGGTGGTCACGATCTTTCTCACGCTGCTGGTGTATATCGTCCCCGGCGATCCGGCCATTAGCGTGCTGGGGCCGCGGGCAAACCCGGACCTGATTGCCCGGGTTCGCGCGGCCATGTACCTGGACAGGACCCTTCCCGAGCAGATCGGGCTGGCCTTGTGGAACCTGGCGCGCCTGGATCTGGGCCAGGATATTTTCACCGGCCGGCCTATCAGGCAATTCGTCGGCGCCGCGTTGCCCCATACCCTCATCCTGGCCTGGACCAGTCTGAGCCTGGCCGTTCTCATCGGCATTCCCCTGGGAGTCTATTCTTCCACGCATCCCGATTCCTGGCTGGATCGCTTTACGGCCATCTTCTCCATCTCCTTCATCACCGTTCCCTCCTACGTAGCCGGGCTGTTTCTGCTCCTGATCTTCGCCGTGCGCCTGCAACTGATGCCGGCCATCGGGTTGGGGGAGCGCGGCGACGTGCTGGATTACATCCGGCACCTGATCCTGCCCGCCACCGCCCTGGCCATTCCCTGGATCGGTTACCTGGCACGGCTGGTGCGCGCCAGCCTGCTGGAGGTGCTCAACCAGACCTACATCCGGGCCGAAATGGCCGCCGGGCTGCCCATGCGCAAAATCTACTACAAATACGCTCTGAAAAACGCCATCATTCCCACGGTGGCCGTGCTGGGCCTTGGCGTGGGCAACCTCATGGCCGGCGCCGTATTCGTGGAGCTGATCTTTGCCCGCCCGGGCATGGGCACGCTGATCTACAATGCCATCCAGGCGCGCAACTATCCGCTCGTGCGCGCGGGCGTGCTGACCGTGGCCTTCTTATTCGTTGCCGCAAACCTGCTGGCGGACATTTTGTATACGTACCTGGATCCGCGCATCCAGTACGATAAGGGGCGAGCTTAGCATGGAGTACCAACTGCGATCTCCGACCCGTTACCGGCTTTTTCTCAACCGTATACCGGTTCTGGGCGACATCCTGCGCCGTCCTCTGGGCGCGTTGGGCTTTCTGATCGTCCTGATCTTTATGCTCCTGGTGCTCCTGGCGCCGGTGGTGGCGCCCTACGGCTACGAGCAGCAGGACATCCCCAACATGATGCAGGGGCCGTCCGCCGAGCACCTGTTGGGAACGGATCACCTGGGCCGGGATCTCCTCTCGCGCATCATTTACGGGGCGCGCATCGCTCTGGGCGTGGCCCTTCCCGCCGTGTCGCTGGCGCTTGCCGGTGGCATCCTCCTGGGCCTCATTGCGGGCTATGCCGGCGGCATCGTGGACAACATCACCCTGGTGCTGCTGGATTCGATCCAGGCCTTTCCGGCGGTGATCCTGGCTCTGACCATTCTGGCCCTGCTGGGGCCGTCATTGGTCAACGTGGTGCTCGTCATCGGCCTGGCCTGGACGCCGGGCTACGCGCGCGTGGTGCGCGCCCAGGTGCTGACGGCCAAGCAAAACCAGTACGTTGAAGTTGAGCGTTCCCTGGGCGCCAGCCGCGGGCGCATTTTGGGCCTGCACATCCTGCCCAACGTCATCGCCCCTGTGCTGATCCTGGCGGCCATGGACCTGCCAGTGGTGATCACCTTCGAAGCGGGCCTGTCCTTTCTGGGGCTGGGCGTGCGGCCGCCAACCCCCTCCTGGGGCGTCATCCTGGCCGACGGCTTCAACTTCATCCGCCAGTCCCCGTGGCCCATCACCTGGTCGGGGCTGACGTTGATTGTGACCACGCTGGGCTTCACGTTGTTTGGCGAGACCTTGCGCGACGTCCTGGACCCCAGTCTCTCAGGCACGCGGGGGATATAATGGCTGACCCACTGTTGCAGGTGCGCGATCTGGAGGTGCGCTACTACACGCGTGAGGGCGTGCTGACGGCCATTCGCGGCGCCAGTTTCGACATACGTCGACGAGAGATCGTGGGCGTGGTCGGCGAGTCCGGTTGCGGCAAGAGCACCGTGGCCTCGGCCGTGATGGGGTTGCTGCCCCCAAACGGCGAAATCAGCCGGGGACAGATCGTGCTCGACGGTCAGGACCTGACCCGGCTTCGCGCGAATGAGCTGCACCGGCGGCGCGGCGAGGACATGGCCATGATCTTTCAGGACGCCATGACCAGCCTCAACCCGGTGTTCAGCATCGAGCAACAGATGCTCGACGCTCAACTGGCGCACCGTCCCCGTGGCCCGCGCTTGACGAAAAAAAAGCTGCGCGCGCGGGCGGTGGCGATGCTAGAGCGCGTGGGTATTCCCGACGCGGCGGCGCGCATTAAAGAGTTCCCGCACCAGTTTTCCGGCGGCATGCGCCAGCGCATCATGATCGCCATGGCCCTGCTCTCCAGCCCCAGCCTGCTGGTGGCCGACGAGCCAACCTCGGCTCTGGACGTGACGCTCGAAGCCCAGATCCTGGAGCTGGTGACTCGCCTGCGGGACGAATTGGACACGGCCATCCTCTACATTACCCATGACCTTGGCGTGGTGGCCCAGGTCTGCGACCGCGTTATTGTGATGTACGCCGGCAACGTCGTGGAGACCGGGGACGTTTTAAGCCTCTTCGACCGGCCCAAACACCCCTACACGCAAGCGTTGCTGCGCTCGCACCCTTCGCACCGCCGGCGCGAGCGGCGTCTGCGTACCATTCCGGGCCTGGTGCCCAGCTTGCGCGACATGCCGGCCGGCTGCAAGTTCGCCCCGCGCTGCGACCTGGCCCGTGACATCTGCCACGAGGAAGAGCCGGCGCTGTGGCCCGCGGGTCGGCAAACGGTCCTCTGCCACGCCTACGCGCCCGAGTGGGACGGCCCCCCGGTACACTCGCTGCTGGAGACGCCGGCAGTCCCCGGCACCCCCCCGCCGGCGTCCGCCGCCGAGGACGGCGGGCGCCAAAACGGCGGGCGCCGCGATTGGAGCGGTGGCGAGCTGATCATCCAGACGCGCGACCTGCACAAAGAGTTCCAGGATCGCGTGGGGCTGTTGGGCCAACTTCTGGGCCAGCGTGCGGGCTCGGTAAAAGCGGTTGCCGGCGTGGACCTCGACATCCGCCGCGGCGAGACGCTGGGCCTGGTCGGCGAGTCAGGCTCGGGAAAGACGACGCTGGCGCGCACCATCCTGCGCCTGCTGGAACCTACGCGCGGCGCGATCGTGGTCGGCGACAGGGACATCAGCAGCCTGCCCGAAGGCGAGTTGCGTCCATTGCGCTCGCAGATGCAGATGATCTTCCAGGATCCCCTGTCCAGCCTCAGCCCGCGCATGAAGGCCTCCTCGCTACTGCTGGAGCCGTTTCGCATTCACGGCCGGCCCGTTGACGCTAAGGAGAAGGTGCACGAGCTGCTGGCCATGGTGGGCCTCTCTGCGGAACAGGCGGACAAATACCCACACCAGCTATCCGGCGGGCAGGCGCGCCGTCTGGGCATCGCCCGCGCCCTGGCCCTGGAGCCGGATATTCTGCTGGCGGACGAGCCCACGGCCGGCCTGGACGTCTCAGTCGCCGCGGGCATCCTCAATCTGCTCAAGGACCTGCGCGAACGTCTGAACCTGACCTACCTTGTGATCAGCCACAACCTCAACGTCATCGGGTTCATCTCCGACCGTGTGGCGGTCATGTATCTGGGCCGCGTGGTCGAGCTGGCGCGCACGGAAGCGCTGTTCGCCCGGCCCCGGCACCCCTACACCGAAGCGCTGCTCTCGGCCATTCCCGTGCCCGATCCGCGCCGCAAGGAGGCCGCGGAGCGCATCATCCTCTCGGGCGAAATACCCAGCCCGCGCAACCCGCCCGCCGGCTGTCCCTTCCACCCTCGCTGTCCGTATGCCGAGGCGCGCTGCGAGCAGGAGCGGCCGCTATTGCAGCCGCACAAGGCTGCGGACGACGGGAGCACGCACTGGACCGCCTGCCACTTCCCGGAAAAGGTACAACGTGGCGCAGCATGATGCTGGGCCAACATGATGTTGGCTTGGCATAATGGAGAAAAGGAAAAGATGACCACGATGATCCGCCGCGACTATCCCTGCGCCGTGCGCAAAATAGATAACACATGGATTACGATGGCCGATGGCGCGCGCCTGGCCACAAGCGTGTGGCTGCCGGAGGATGCTGAAAGCGCGCCTGTGCCCGCCATTCTGGAGTACCTGCCCTATCGCAAAGACGATTCGCGGGCCGTGCGCGATTCAACCTACCTGCCCTATTTTGCCGGCCACGGCTACGCCTGCGTGCGCGTCGATATGCGCGGCACCGGGAACTCGGACGGCATCCTCTACGACGAGTATTTGCCGCAGGAGCAGGACGATGCCCTGGAAGTCCTGGCCTGGATCGCGGCCCAACCGTGGTGCACGGGCGACGCGGGTATCATCGGTATTTCCTGGGGCGGTTTTAACGGCCTGCAGATTGCCGCCCGCCGCCCGTCGCAGTTAAAGGCGATCATCACCGTGGCTTCCACCGACGACCGTTACGCCGACGACGTGCACTACCGCGGCGGCTGTTTGCTGGCCAGCGACCAACTGCCGTGGGCCTCGCGCATGCTCCTGCTCAACGCGCTGCCTCCCGATCCGCGCATCGTGGGCGAGCGTTGGCGCGAGATGTGGTTCAATCGCCTGGAGAAGACGCCGCCTTACGTGGAGGCCTGGCTGAAGCACCAGACCCGCGACGACTTTTGGAAGCACGGCTCGGTTTGCGAAAATTACGCGGATATCGAATGCGCCGTTTATGCCATTGGTGGTTGGAACGACGCCTATACCAACGCCATCCCCCGTCTGCTGGCCGGCCTTCAATCTCCCAAAAAAGGCCTGATCGGGCCCTGGTCGCACGGCTATCCCTACGTCTCCCACCCCGGCCCGCAGATCGGCTTCCTGCAGGAATGCCTGCGCTGGTGGGACTACTGGCTCAAAGGGCAGGATAACGGCATCATGGACGAGCCGCTATTGCGCGCCTGGATCCAGGAGAGCGTGCGGCCCGCGCCCCATTACGACGAAAGGCCGGGCTACTGGGTGGCGGAGCGCGAATGGCCTTCGCCCGATGTGCAAACCGCGACCTACAGACTGGACGAAGGCGGCGCGTTGCGTGCCGCTGTGGAGGAGGTGGCTGACGCGCAGGAAGTGACGATCCGCGGCTCGCAATTCAACGGTTCGGCGGCCGGCCTCTGGTGCCCGTACGGGCAGGAGATCGATTTGCCATTCGACCAGCAGGAAGAGGACGGTCTTTCGCTGTTATTCACCTCCGCCCCGGTGGAGGCCGACACCGTCCTCCTGGGAAACCCCGTGGTGAGGCTGACGCTGGCGGCAGACCAACCCGAGGCCCTGGTCGTGGCGCGCCTGTGCGACGTTTCTCCCTCGGGGAATTCGTTGCTGGTCAGCCGCGGCTTCCTCAACCTGACGCACCGCGACTCACACGAACAGCCGCAGGCGTTGCAGCCGGGAACATTCTACGAGGTGACGATGACGATGGATGTGGCCGGGCACCGGCTGCCGGCCGGCCACCGCTGGCGGCTGGCCATCTCGCCTACCTACTGGCCCATGGCCTGGCCCTCACCCCGCCCGGTCACGCTACGTCTGCGCACGGGGACCCACAGCCGGCTGCAGTTGCCCCTGCGGGAGCCCAAAGCGGCGGACGCCACGCTGGCCGACTTTCCCCGGCCGGAGCAGTCTGAGCCGATCCCCTACAGGCAGATTCGCCCCGCCACGCGAGAGCGCCATATCAGGCGCGACGTGGGCGCCGGCAAACAGCAGATTCAGGACGTTGCCGATAACGGGCACGTCCATTTGTTGGACCGGGAGCTTGAGATGAAGGGCAGGAGCGAAGAACGCTTCACCATCTACGAGGATGATCCCCTCTCCGCCACCATCGTCTGCGAGCAACATCAGGTGCTACGCCGGGGAGAGTGGGACGTGCGCGTGGAGACCTACAGCGAGATGTCGGCCGACGAGCAGCAATTCCACGTGATCAACGTGGTCGACGCCTACGAGGGCAACACCCGCGTGTTCAACAAAACCTGGAGCACGACGATTCCGCGCCACCACGTTTGATAGTCACGGTATCAGAAGTGAAGCTTCGTCAACCCGTTGCAAAAAACTGTATATGCACGCTGACCGAATGGTAGTATAATGTTGTTACCTGTGGCGCGTTCCCAATAGCTATTTGTCTGCAAAGCGCTAGCCCGCCTCAAACGAAAAGGGATCGTATCGCCTTCTAACCGAGCCACACTCTATCGTCATCGCATCTCCCTAGCGTAAAACGCCGCATAAGACGTCCCGGCTGTCCAGGCGCCGGTCTGGGCGAGTGTTTACCCATCACCTGTATTCCAAATCGGAGAATGACAATGGTAGTGATGAAAGCTGTGCGGATTCATGGGTATGGTGGTTGCGACGTCCTTGTCTATGAGGATGCGCCGTGCCCGACGGTTGGGGAGGATGACGTTCTGGTGCGAGTGCATGCGGCTGCGGTCAATCCCATCGACTGGGTGGTGCGGGCAGGATACGTGGCTGAGTGGTTCAATCATACCCTGCCTTTGATTCTGGGCTGGGACGTGTCGGGCGTCGTCGAGGCCAGGGGTCCGCGGGTCACGGACTTCGCCGCCGGCGATGAAGTGATGGGCCGCACCGATCTGAACCGGGATGGCGCTTATGCCGAGTATATGGCTGTGCGCGCCTCCGAACTGGTGCGCAAACCGGCCTCTCTGGACCACTTGCAGGCCGCGGCCATTCCACACGCGGCGTTGACGGCCTGGAAGACGCTGGTAGAGGCGGCGGGGCTGACGAGCGGACAGCGTGTGCTGATCCACCGGGCGGCCGGCGGTGTCGGCACCTTTGCCGTGCAGTTGGCCCGGTGGCGTGGCGCGCACGTCATCGGCACGGCGTCCGCTCAGAATCTGGAGTTCGTGCGCCAGCTGGGCGTGGACGAGGCCATTGATTACAAGGCCATCAACTTTGAGGAGGTTGTACACGATATCGACGTCGTGCTCGATACCCTGGGCGGAGAGACGCTGGCGCGGTGCTGGCGGGTGCTCAAACCGGGCGGGATGCTCGTCTCCGTTGTCGAGCCGCCCTCCGAAGAGCTGGCCCAGGCCCACGGCGTGCAACAGCGTTTTGTGACCACCGACCCAGATACGAAGGCGCTGGAGGAAATCGTTGCGCTGATTGAGGTCGGCCTGATTACGCCGGTTGTGTCTACGGTGTTGCCGCTGCAAAAGGTGCAGGAGGCGCACGCCCTGAGCGAGAGCATGCACGCGCGCGGCAAGATCGTCTTGCAGGTGAGGGCTTGATTGTGGTCTCTCACGGTCGGACCGCAGGCACGATCGCTGAATAGAATAGAATCATTGGCTCCCTTCCGGGCCGGCGTGTAGGCCGGGGAGGGAGCCGCTCACTTTATGGGGGTTGGCTGGTAGGCCACGTTGCGCCAGGCGCCTTGCTGGCGCACCCAGACGGACAGGAAGCGGGCCTGGTAGTCGGAGTGTTGTTGCCCGTGCCAGCCGCGGCCGCTCCTGCGGCCGGTGACCGCGGCGGTGTCGCGAGCACTATTAGTAAATTCCAAGAACCGTTGACGGCGCCGCCGCGGATATGTTAGACAATGGGCGGAGTCGACGAGCCGCTACGGAGATGCTTCGTCTGGGCCAGTTGGCCCGCTCAGCATGACACCTGGGGCCAACCTGAAACCTGCAATCTACCAACCTAAAACCTGCAACGTTACTTCCGCAGGGGGCGCGACGACTCTGAAGACGGACACAACGTAGTACAAGGATACAGGAGAGTGCTCTATGAGAAGGTCAATCGCTGTGTTGTTTGTGCTTGTGGC
Organism: Candidatus Sulfomarinibacteraceae bacterium; assembly: GCA_035464315.1. Taxonomy (GTDB): domain Bacteria; phylum Chloroflexota; class Anaerolineae; order Promineifilales; family Promineifilaceae; genus JAAYYY01. The sequence continues at coordinate 35,667 of DATHSI010000008.1, read as the reverse complement.
GTTGCTGGCGGGCGCGCTGATCGTGCAGTCGAGCGCGGCGGCGCCCAATACGTTCCCCGAAATCATACCCGTGCCCGACGGCTGGGCGCCGGAAGGCGTGGTGACGGGGCGGGGCCACACGCTGTATGTGGGATCGCTGGCCACAGGAGGCATTTATGAGGTGGATTTGCGCACGGGCCAGGGCCAGGTGGTGGTGACGGCGCCGGAGGAGCGCATTGCCGTGGGGCTGGCCTTTGACCGGCGCAGCGGCCTGTTGTTCGCGGCGGGCCAGATGGCGGGCGAGGCTTATGTCTATGACCCGGATACTGGGGCCAGCGTGGCTGAATATAACTTCACGGATGAGACCTCGTTCGTCAACGACGCAGTGGTCACGCGCGACGCGGTGTACTTTACGGATTCCTTCCGGCCCGTGATCTACCGCGTGCCGCTGGGCCCGGGCGGATCGCTGCCGGACCCTGCGGATGTCGAGGAGATTGCGCTGGGCGGCGATTTCGAGCTCGTGGAGGGCTTTAACGTAAACGGCATCGAGGCCACACCGAACGGCAAATGGTTGATCATCGTGCAGTCGGCGACAGGCACGCTGTACCGCGTGGACCCTGTTACGGGCCAGGCTACGGCGATTGACCTGGGCGGCGAGAACGTGGCCAATGGCGACGGCATCCTGTTACAGGGGCATACGCTGTACGTGGTGCAGAATTTCCTGAACCAGATCGCGGTGGTGGAACTGGACCCTGCTTTGACGTCGGGCGAGGTGGTGGACCATATCACGCACGAGGCGTTTGACATTCCCACGACGGTAGCCGGTTTCGGACCGTATCTTTACGCCGTGAACGCGCGGTTCACGACGACGCCCGGGCCGGATGTAGCGTATGACGTGGTGCAGGTCAAGCGCTAAGAAAAAGGAGAGGGGACACAGATTAACACAGATTGACACAGATCTTCTTTTTGTTTGTGGTTGTTGAGAGGCCGGTCGCGGGGGCGAGTGGCCTGCCGCAAAGAAAATAGCGGAATCCGTGTTTATCTGTGTCATCTGTGTCCCCATTTCTTTACCGGTAAATAGTTGGCAGGCGTTGCACGTGCTCCTGGGCGCGGAGGACGTGGACGGTGACGGGCAGGGTGTAGGTTTCCTGGAGGGCGCTGGGAGCCTCCTGGGCGGCGGGGGCGGACGGGGCCAGGGTGCTGATTTGCACCGTGCCCTGGTGCACGCCGGGGCTGAGCTCGGCGGGATTGACGCCCACGCCCAGGCTGGCGCCTGATTGCTCCAGGATGATCCACGGCTGGTCGCCGCTGGCCTGCCACTGCAGCGTGCCGGCGCCCAGATTGAAGATGTTCAGCGTCTTGCTCAAGGTCTTGGTCTCGTTGACCGCCACCTGCAGCGTGAGCTCCTGCGGGCCGTAGATCGTCAGTTTGGGCTGCGTCTGGAAGGGCGGGCTGTCGGCTGTGCTGCACAGGTCGCTGCCGTTGGCCAGCTCTTCGCCGTCGTAGAAGCCGTCCAGGTCGCTGTCGGCGTGCAGGGGGTTGCTGCCCTGGTCGAACTCCTCGCCGTTGGTCACGCCGTCCTGGTCGGGATCGTCGCCGGCGTTGCTGACGCCCCAGGCGTCGGCCCAGGCGTCGGGCAGGCCGTCGCCGTCATTGTCGCTCATGTCGCCGTAGCGGGCGACGGTGCTGGCCATGGGGCCCACGAAGCCGTCGGCGTCATAGGCGGTGAGGCCGATGGTGTAGAACTGGCCCGGAGTCAGGCCGGAGAGGGGCGCGGCGTTGACGTTGCCCACGTCCACGGGCGCGGGGCCCTCACTGGCCACGCTCACCAGCTCGGGCATTTCGCAGCCCACGGGCGCGTAGGTTACCACGTAGCCCGCGGCGGGGCCGCCCTGGTCCGGTGGGTTCCAGGAGATTGAGAAATCGCCGCCGCCGGTGGTGGCGACGGACAGATCGCGCGGCGCGCCCAGCGGTTCCTGCGGCTCTCGCGGCAGGGGCACGGTGATGTTCTGGCAGGGACCCACGTTGCCGCTGTTATCGTAGGCGCGGATGCAGACGTCGGTGGTGAAGTTGTTGAGTAGGCCGCCCAGGCGCACGCGTTCCGTGCCGTTGAACCAGAACTGCTGCTGTATGGAGGGGTACCATTTGCCGCGCGGGTTGAGGCGGCGCACCAGGGGACGGGCGGAGCCGTCGGGCTGGGGGATGGTGTACTCGATGAGGTAGCCGGCGAGGTCGGGCGCGTTAGGCGTTTCGAAGGTGACGAGCAGGGCGTCGTGGATGGGCGTGGTGGCCAGGATGTGCGGCGCGGGTGGGGGCGTGGTGTCGTTGACGAGCACCGTGCCCGGGGCCCAGGAGACGATGGGGCCGTTGCCCGCGAAGCGGTCGTCCAGGCGCAGGCCCACGGCGTATTCGCCGGAGGCCAGGTGGCTGACGTCCCAGGCGTAGCTGCCTGCGGCGGCTTTGACGCGGTTAGCGATCAGCGTGCCGTCGAAATCCTGGGGATCGGGCGGCTTCTGGCCGGCGGGCACGTAGATCAGTTCCGCCTCGACAGAGCCGTCCAGCGCCTGGCCCGCGCGCAGCGCGCTCCATTGCAGCTGCACCGTGTTGCCCACGGGCATGGTGCCCGGCAGGCTGGGTGTGGTCCAGGTGACGCTGGGCGGCGGTGGATCGGTGAACCACATGATGCGGTAGTTGTTGCTGAGGGAAGTGGGCAGGCCGCCGCCGATGTTGTCCAGCGTCAGCGTCCAGGCGCCGGCCATCACCGTCTCCTGGTTCGGTAGTGGTTTGACGGCGAAGGTGGTCTGTTTCGCCGGTTGCATCGTGTTGCTGATGGTCACGCCGTAATCCACGGCGTTGGCCGGGGTGATGGGCGTGTTGTCCGGCGCGATGAGGGCCACGTCCAGGTCGCCGTTTTGCCAGGCGACGTTGAACACCGCCTGCCCCGTGCCGGGATCGACGTCAAACACGCACTGCAGCGCGGGGCCCATGGGATTGCCGCTGCAGCCGTGGTCGCCGGGCGAGGACGGGGTCCAGCCTTTGGCCGGGCTGTCGATGACCGGTTTCAGGTTTGCCTGTATCTGTCCCGGCGTGATGGGATTTTCCGGCGTGGGGGCCCGCGGCGCGATGTGCGGGCCGGGCCGGGCCTGCGTCACCGGCCAGTTGCCGCCGCCGTGCTGGTCGATGAGCACGTGGTCGTCGCTGCCGAAGATGAACTCCGCGCCGTGTTCGTCTACGTAGAGACCGATGTCGAAGCCGGCGACGGTGAGCACGGCGGACATGCCCCAGGCGTACTGGGTGCAGGCGTCGTTGGTGCAGAATTCGCCGAAGGAGATCTTGAGCGAGATGGTGATATCGAACGGCGGCACCCACTGGATGATGTAATCCTCTTCAAGGGTCAGCCAGGCCCCGATGTAGCCTGTGAAGTGGAAGTCGTCGTTGTCCGGCAGCCAGTGGTACTTGTTCTGGAAGCCCTGGCCGATCCAGGCGTGCATGTACAGCTCGCCGCCGATGAGGCCGCCGCAACAGGTGATGGAGGCCTCGATGAGGATGTCCAGCGGCTGCCAGGCGATTTGCAGGTTGAGGTTGGCGTCCAGAGCCTGCACGATTTTGGCTCCCGCGGTGAGCTGGAAGAGGCCGGCGGTGTCGATGAGCACGGTGCCGAAGCCGTCGCTGAGCGTGGCTCCGTCCAGGGTCTGGAAGCCCACGGTGACCTCGATCTGCACGCTCTCGGGCCCCACGGTGACCTTGCCGCCGATGAGGTTCACGCCCACGCCCGTGCTGCCCACGGCGATGCCCGGGGTGGGGATCTCCAGGGTGAGCATCGCTTCGGCGAACTGCGTGTTACACAGCTTGAAGCCGATTTCTACCGAGGGCGGTACGCCGGTCTCGCCCACGGTGGGCAGGCCGATGAAGGCCTGACCGCGGATGACGGTGGAATTCTCGGTGCTTTCTTCAAAACATTTGTCGATGTCCACGGAGACGGTGGCCTCAAAGGTATCGAAGCTGAAGGATTGCGAGACCTGCGGCGCGCGGCTGTCGGGGTGATCCTCGCTGAACATGAACAGCCCGTTGGGTCCGCCCAGCATCATGGCGCCGACGTTGTCTGAGATGTGCACGTCGGGCATCTCCCACGGTTGCACGTTTTTATCGCCGTCCCCGTTGAGCCAGTTGTATTGATGCAGGCGCACGTCCAGACAACTGGTCGATTGGCCGGACCAGGCGCAGCTTTTGGCTCCGGCGGCTGTGGCCGGCAGGCGCGGCGCGCCAGGGGGCAGCACGGCGGCCTGCACCAGCTTGGTGGCGCCGCCCATGCCCGGGTCCTGGGTGATTTTGCCGTCGGCCTCGCGCAACTGCCAGACGTAGGGGCGCGTCAGCTTATAGTAATCGACGTTCTGCAGCAGGCCGGGGCCGGCGTTGCCCTGGATACGTAGCTGCAGGCTGGCCAGGTCTACGAAGCTGGCGCCGCCGTGCAGGGCGGGCGTTTGGGTGGGCTGGACCTGGAAGACGTAGCTGTTGGCGGAGCCGGGGTAAATGGTCCAGGGAATATCCCAGGTGATGGTGTCCGGCGCCTCTGAGGCTTCCACCGTCAGGGGCACGTCCAGCACCGCCTGGCCCGTGATCTTCATGGTCGCAGGGTCGATGTAATGGTCGTCCGTGGTCTGCACGTCGTCCCAGTATTTGTGGAACGGCGCGATGTTGACGCGCGTGTCCGGCGTGGGCCACAGTTGGCCGCCGGTGACGCTGCTGGCGCCCACCACGCCGGTCTTCACCCCCGAGGGCAGAGGCAGGGTGGTCATGGTGGAGCCGTACATGAGGCCCGGCGAAACGCGGCCGCGGTCAGCGCCCAGGGGGTGGGGCACGGCGAGGCCCACGCCGCTGTCGTGCGAAGTGCTCAAAATCTGGTTGGAGGCGTCCCAGCAGACGGAGCCCTGGCCCACGACGACCCAGCGGTTATCCACGGCGGGGCCGATCATGGGCGTGCCCTGGCCCTCCTCTTTGGTGCACCAGCTGCCGCCGCCCTGGTCCACGAAGTCGCCCTCACTATAAATGGTCAGGCCCTGGGCGTTCTGGGAGGGCGTTGTGCCCGTGGGAATGATGACGGGCTGGCACTCCCATTTTGCGGTGGGGATGGTGCCCCAGGGGCAGCGCATGATGTCGATGCCGTAGCCGTACTCCTTGGCCTGCGTGGGAATTTCGACGTTGGGCACTGGAGCTTCCTGGTTGGCCAGCACCAGGGCCCACACGCCGGCCTTCTCGATGTCGGTCACTTCCAGGCTGCGTTTGGCGCTGCCGCCGATGCCTTCGTTGATCAGTTGAAAACCGGTCTCGGCCCACTTGTTGCTGACCACGGTATCATCGCGGTCGCCGTCGTTGGTGGGGGCGACGAGGCCGGGTTCCACGGCCGTGTCGCCCAGCACAACAATGCCCAGGGAATCGTATTGCGCCAGCTCGAATTCCAGCACGCGCAGCAGCTCGTCGGAGGCGTAGTTGTTGACGTAGATGGTGGGGTTGACGCCGTAGGTAATCGTGTGGTTTTGCGCCAGCTCGTACTCGATGCGGTAGTTGCGATCCTGGTCCTGCGCATAGTCATTGGCGTTGGTAGCAATGGCCTCCGCACGCAGGTCCACGTTGCTGCCGCAGATGCCGCTGCTGGCGCAGGCGTGGTCGTTGATCAGCACGTAGGAGGTCTCGTCGTCGTTCTGGGAGGAGGTGTTCTCCAGCAGCACTTGCGGCTCTGCGCCGCTGTAATCCAGTAGCTTGAGGTCGGCGCGGGCGGACAGCGTCTGCGGCAGGGCGTGGTTGCCGCGCACGGCCACGGCGCGCCAGGCGGGCGTTCCCGTGTTGGGCGCCAGCTTGTACTGGTGGTTGGTTTCGTCCAGAATGCCCTCGTAGAAGCTGGGCACGCCGGGGCGGTTGAGCATGCTCTGGCCGAAGCTGAGCAGCAGGGGGTTGTAGGTGATGTGTAGCTGTGCGCCTTCGGGGGGCACGAAAAAGCGGGTGCACAGCGGCACCTGCGAGGGGTTGTCCTCGATCTGGTAGGGCGGCGGCGTGTGGGCCACGGCGGGGGAGTATATGTCGCAAGAGGCGCCGCTGTGGCGCATCATGAACGCCGGCCCGTGGTTGGGTTGGGGCGACTTGTTGTACCAGTCGCGAATGTTGGTGGTCACGTCGTAGACCGTGGTCTGGCCCTTGCCGCCCTTGTTGGCGGGACCCACGGCCAGTTGTTTGGTGTCCACGATGGTCGTTTGCGCCGGATCGTTGTAATCGGGGCGGGTGTCCCAGTTGAAGATGGACGTCTTCTGCGAGAGCCGGTTGTCGATCATAGACCAGCAATTGGCGTCGGCCAGGGGATCGGGACAGAGGTTGTCCAGGTTCAGCTCCCACAGGGTGGCGTTGTGCGCTATGGTTTCGCTGTCCCAGTCGGGGCCGTCGTCGCTGTCGTGCGTGTAGCTGGGCCCGTAGTAGTAGCCGGGTGTGATCTGCAGCTCGGCGTGGGCCACTTCCAGGGGGTGGTTGGTGAGCGTGGCGGGCATGACGTTGAACTGCATGAAGCCGAAGTAGCGCGGCGACTGCATGCGGCCCAGGACCATGCCGCCCATCTGGTAATTCTGGTCGGGGGCGTCGCCGCCGGCGCCCAGCCAGGCCATGCCCGCGCCGGCGCCGCTGGTGCGCAACACGCGCATGGTGGGGTCGATGGCGGCGGGATAGCGCCGGTCGGGGTCGGACCACCAGGACCAGGGCGTGCGCACCGCCAGCATCCACTCCCCCTCGGGGCCCGCGGGCCACGCTTCGTAATGGCCTGCCACGGCTGCGTCGCGGTCTTCCATCTCGAAGGCCAGCACGGGGTCCATGACCAGGGCCACGCTGCCGTCGCTCTGGCGCACCTCGATGGCCCCGCTGGTCTGGAAGCGCTCCGTTTGCTGCTGGCCGTCGCTCCACAAGGTGGCGCCGGGCAGCAGGACCAGGGCCGCGCGCATTTCCAGATAGCGCGCGCCGCGGGCCGCCTGCGGCGCTTCGTCCAGCACCAGCAGGTGCTCCACGCTGTCCGCGGCGCTGATCAGCTGTTCGGAGATCGCGCGGTCGTCCCAGCCGCCTTCATAGTGTAGCACGCGCCCGTCCTGCTGCTGCTCGGCGGCGAAGCCACCCTCGGCCCGCGCCTGGGCCAGGGGGTTAAAAGCGCCGGTCCAGCCCACGAAGCCCAGCTCGGAAGCCTGCCAGCGCAGCGCGGCCTCCCCGGCGCTGGCCGACAGCCAGGCCTGGTTCAGCCCGGCGCGGCTGCGCACGCTGTTGTGCTCCACCAGGAAGCTGTTGTTTTCGGTGTCCAGGCTGAAGGCGGGGTCGATGATCTCCCAGGCGCCCGTAGCCGTCTGGTAGTGCATGGCTTCGGCGGAGACGATGGTTTTGTACTGCTCGGGGCCCAGCTCAAAGGTGGCGCTGTTGGCGGTGCGGAAGGCCATCAGCTCCGGCGTGTCCTGCAGCTCCGCTGGCAGGTCGCGCGCGGTGAGGGCCTGGGACTGGGCCGGCTGGCGCCACTCGGGGTCCAATGTTGTCTGGGGCGGGCTGTTGGTGATGGTGATGTCGACGCCGTCCGGCGTGTCGTCCGGCGCGCCCTCAGGCGCTTCCGCCGGCGCCGCGGCTGCGCCCAACGCCGGCAACGAGGCCGGCCCGGGGCCGCCGGGCGCGGCGTGGGGCAGGGAGGAAACCAGTAACAGGGTGACCAGCAAGAACAGGGCCAGGGGCAGGGGCGGCGCGACAAATCGTTGGCGCAACCGGAGGTCAGACGGCAGAGTGATCATGGTTTGTTCTCCAATGTGGTTTTCGGTTGTGGCAGTCACACATTACTGGCACGAATAGTCTAGCGTTACCGGAGACAACCGATTTTGGCGACCGTGGGTCGCTTGGAAAAATCGGATGTCTGGCGTTCGGCGTGTTGGAAAAATTGGGAAATTTGTCCAACGGGCCACCCTTGCACTCGGTGGGCGCTTATGGCATATTGTAAATATTCATCGTCCGCTTACCGTCCATATACCGTCCATGCAGTCCATGGCTTTCCGGCAGGACGATCTTCTATAGCATAAGCAAGGTCGGTTCCCGCCGTCATGGGGGTAGGCTCCTATCGGGGCCGGGAAAGTCTCAGAAGCAGCGACAAGTAGCAACAAGTAACGACCAGTACCGACGATGTCTCACATCGAACTTCGCCTCCTGGGGCCGTTAGAGATCTGGCGTGATGGCCGGCCGGTCGGCGGATTCCGCTCACAAAAAACGCAGGCGCTCCTGGCCTACCTGGCCCTGACCGGGCAGCCGGTGGCGCGGGCACAGCTGGCGGACCTCTTCTGGCCCAATGCCCCCGGCGACGCGGCGCGCGCGGAGTTGCGGCGGGTGCTCTATAACCTGAATCAGCGCCTGCCGGACCTGGTCAAGAGCGACCGGCAGACTCTCTCGTTTCAGCGGCGCGGGGACGCGCCAGACCTGGACGTCAGCCTGGACACGGACACCTTCAAACAGTTGGCCGAGGGCATGGAGATCGCCGGCCTGGAACGGGCAACGGCTCTCTATCGCGGGGAGCTGTTGCAGGGGCTCTATCTGGAGGAGTGCGCCAAATTCGAAAGCTGGTTGGGGGCGCAGCGTGAGGCGTGGCAGGAGAAACAGGCCCGTTTGTTGGGCCGGCTGGCGGACCTGTATGCCGCTGACGGCGATTACGACACCGCCCTGCGGGCCGCGCGCCGCCGGCTAGAACTGGACCCCTGGCGCGAGGAAGCGCACCGGCGTGTGATGATCTTGCTGGCGCGCAGCGGGCGGCGCAGCGAGGCGCTGGCGCAGTACGAAACGTGCCGTCATCTGTTGCAGGAGGAGTTGGGTGTGGCGCCCGCCGCTCGCACGACGGCTCTTTACGAGCGGCTGCGCGCCTCTTCTTCCCTGATCCGTCACAATTTGCCGCCGCAGCCCGCGCCGCTGATTGGCCGCGAACAGGAGCTGGGCCGGTTGTTGTCGCTGCTGACGGGCAGCGAGGCGCGGCTGATCACCATTGTGGGGCCCGGCGGCATCGGCAAGACGCGCCTGGCGCTGCACGCGGCGCGCGCGGCGGCGGGCCATTTCCTGGACGGCGTGGCCCACGTGTCTCTGGAGACGGTGACGCGCCCGGCGTTGCTGCCCGGGGCCATCGTGGACGCGCTGGCTGCCGCCGATTTCATCCCCGCCGCCGGCGCGGACCGCGCCCTGGGTTACCTGCAGCGACAACTGGCGGAGCGCGAGATCTTGCTGTTGCTGGACAATATGGAGCACCTGTTGCGCGCCGCGCCGCGACTGGCCGAATTACTGCAGGCCGCGCCGGGGCTCAAGTTCCTGATCACCTCGCGCGAGCGGCTCAATCTGAGCTGGGAGCGGGTGTTTCACCTGGAGGGGCTGCGTGCGCCGCCGCCCGACGCCGCGGCGGCGTGGGAGGCGTATGGCGCGGCGCGTCTTTTTGTGGAGGCCGCGCGGCGAGCGACGCCCGGTTTCCAGCTGACGGCGGACAATCGCGAGTACATTGCCCGCATTTGCCGCCACGTGGAGGGCATGCCCCTGGCCCTGGAACTGGCGGCGGCCTGGACGCGGGTGCAAAGCTGCGCGGCGATTGCCGGGCGGTTGGCCTCTGATCTGGATCTGCTGGCCCGCCCGCAGCGGGATCGCGGGCCGCGCCAATCGAACATCCGCGCCGCCTTCGACCGCTCTTGGCAGCTTCTCTCGGCGGAGGAGCAGGCTATTTTCAGCCGTCTGGGGGTCTTTTACGGCTCTTTTTCTGTGGAGGCTGCGCAGGAGGTGGCCGGCGCCGGCTGGCAGCACCTGGCGTCCCTGGCGGACAAGTCGCTGGTGCGCGCTTTGCCACAGGCGGATGGCTCGCAGATGGCGCGTTTCCAGCTCCACGAATTGCTGCGCCAGTACGCGCTGGAACGGCTCGCGGAGCAGGGCGAGACGGAGGCCGTGCGCGACGATCACTGCCGTTACTATACGGATCTGGCTCAGGAACAGACGTCGTGTTTGCGCGGCGGCGAGCAGAAAGCGGCGTTGGAGACGATGGCCCGGGAAGCGAGCAACGTGGAGGCGGCCTGGGCGTGGGCCGGGCGGCGCGGCCTGCTGGACGCCCTGGACGCGGCGCTGGAGGCCCTTTTTCTCTTTCTGTCCATGCGCAGCCGGCTGGAACAGGGGATTAACCTGCTGGCGCAGACGACGGGCCAGCTAAAGGGACAGGAAGCAGCGGTGGCAGTGCGCGCCCGAGTCCTGGCCCGACTGGCGATGCTGCGCCTGCGGCGCGGTGAATATGACGCGGCGGAGCGTGAGACGACGACGGCGCTGGAGCTGGCGCGGCGAGCGGAGGATGGCCAGAGCCTGGCGGCGGTTTATCTGGCTCTGGCCCGGCTGGCCTATAATCGGGGTCGCTATGGGCGCGCCGACGAATACGGCGTCGCCAGCCTGGCGCTCTACCGCGAGCTGGACCAGCGTCATGGCCAGGCCCTGTGTCTGAGCGTCCTGGGGCTGACGACCGTGGTCCAGGCCAAATATCTAGAAGCGGACGCCGGCGAGCAGCGTCCACCGCGCATTCGCACGGAGTATCTGGAGCAGGCTGAGGTGCGTTTTCGCGAGGCGCTGGCTCACTATCGCGCCCTGGGCGACCGCTATCATGAGTCCAACACGCTGCACAACCTGGGCTACATCCAGTATGTGTTCGGTGAGGAGAGCGGCGAGCGGGCGCACTTTGAAGCGGCGCTCTTCCATTTTGAGGAAGCGGTGGCCCTGGACCGCGCCCTGGGCCTACGCCTGCCACAGCGACTGAACTGGCTGGCGGCGACGCTGGCTATGCTGGGCGAGCAGGAGCGGGCGCGGGAACTGTACGGCGAAGCGCTGTTGCAGGCGCTGCGCACGCGGCGTCTGACGGAAGCCATGGACATCCTGGCCAGCATCGCTGTTTATATCATGGAGCCGGGGGGACGCGGCGCGCGGGCGGTGGAGGCGCTGTCGCTGGTGCTGGCGCACCCGGCGACGGACGCGCGCATCCGGCAGTGGGCGGGCGAGCAGCGGGCGCTTATCGAGGCCGCGCTGCCCGCGGCGGACGCGGCGCAGGCCCGCGCCCAGGCGCGCACGCTGACGCTGGAGGAGGCGGCGGAGCGGGTGATGTAGGGAGGGGTTAGCAGGTTGCTGGTTTGAAGGTTGGCAGGTTGGGGAGGGGACACAGATTTACACAGATGGACGCAGATTTCCTTTTGGGTGTGATTGTTGAGTGGCGAGTTGCAGGTACGAATGGCCTGCCGCAAAGACAATAAAAAATCCGTGTTTATCTGTGTGATCTGTGTCCCCTTCCTTTTGTGACAAAATTTGTCACAGATGTGACATTACCTGTCACAATTGTGTGATAGAATGGGTGGGAACATATGAGCTAGTGATGGTCGCCTGTGGGGGAGCAGGCGACGGTATGGAAAGGAAGGGATTATGTCACGGTTGGCCAATCGCACGTCGCGGCTGCGTCGTCTGGAGGAGTTGTTGTATCTGAAGCCAGGGGGGCTGCGCGTGACGGAGATCTCGGAGCGGCTGGACGTGCACCGGCGCACGGTGTACCGCGATCTGGATTTTTTGTGCGAGCAGGGGGTGCCGGTGTGGCAGGAGAACGGGTGCTTTGGGCTGAACCGCGCGCGGTACGTGTCCACGGTGCATCTGTCGTTCCACGAGTCGATTGCCCTGGTATTGGCGGGGTTGTTGCTGTCGCGCAGTATTGACGAGCACAACCCGCACGTGGCGGCGGCGCTGCGCAAATTAGCCACGACGTTGCCGCGGCCGCTGACGCCCCATTTGCGGCGGGCGGCGGAGCGCGTGCAGACGCGCAACGGCGGGCAGCACGTGCCGGTGCTGGAAGCGATTGCCGAGGGGTGGGCCAACGGGCGCAAGGTGGAGGTGGGCTACCGCTCGCCGCGCAGCGGGACATTGCGCCCGCGCATCCTGCACCCCTACGCTCTGGAGCCCACGCCGTCGGGCATTTACGTCATCGGCTATGAGGAGTGGGCCGAGGATCTGCGTACCTTCAAGCTGGACCGGCTGGACAGCGCGGTGGTGTTGCAGGAGACGTTCGAAGCGCCTGACGACTTTGATCTGGAGGCCTATCTGGGCAGCGGCTGGCGCATCATGGCCGGCGATGAGGTGCAGGCGGTGGTGCTGCGCTTCTCGGCGGAGGTCGAGGCGCACGTGGCCGAGCGCACGTGGCACCCGTCGCAGCAGTTGGAGCCGTTGGAGGAGGGTGGCTGCCTGTTACGCATCTCGGTAGCCGAGCCGCTGGAGATGCAGCCGTGGATCCGCAGCTGGGGCGCGCAGGTGGAGGTGCTGTCGCCGGCGTGGCTGCGGGCGAAGATTGCGGAGGAGTTGCGGGAGGCGGCGGAAAAATATGGAGATTAGAGACTGGAGATTGGGGATTGGAGATTGATCTGGCCGCTGATAAACGGCCCGGGACGGGCCAGGATGAACGCAGATAAAGTAGAAAGAGTTTGGCTGGTGCTACTCCCGGCCGTGTTCAATTACGACAAAGCCTCAATACAACAACATATAATCAACAAAAAAAATCAGCGTGTATCTGCGTTCGTCTGCGGCTAATATCCCCAGCGCCAACGGCGCCCCGATCTCCGGTCTCTAACCAACCAATCTCTGATCTCCAATCTCCAATCGCCGCACCTGCCATCCATCCCCCTCTGCCACGACTGCGGCGGCGAAGTCGGGGTGGGGGTGCAGATCCAGGATGCGCCAGCGGGGGGTGAGGATGATGGGGGAGAGGCGCACGAAGGGGGTGGGGGCGCCGGCGGGATCGACGACGTCGAAGTCGGCGAGGGGCTGGCTGAGACCCTGGCCCGTGGCTTTGATGAACGCTTCTTTGCGCGACCAGATCTGGAAGAACAGGGCCAGTTGTTGCTCGCCGGTGGCGGCTTCTACGGCGGCGACTTCGAGGGGGGAGAAGAAGCGGTGGGCGATTTGCACGGCGTCGGACAGGGGGCGGCGCTGTTCCAGGTCCACGCCCACGCGCCGGTCGCGGGTGACGGCGATGAGGGCCAGGTCCGCGGAGTGGGCCACGTTGAACTGGATGTGTGCGACCTCGCCGGCCTTGTCCTGGTGATCCAGCGCCGGTTTGCCCTGGGGGCCGTAGCGAAAGCGGATGGGGCGCGGCGGGCAGTCGAGGTAGCGGGCCAGCGTGGTGCGCAGCAGGCCGCGGGCGGCGATGAAGCGCCGCCGGTGGCGCTCGAAGTGGAAGCGCGCCGCGCGCTCCTGCTCGTCGTCTGACAGCAGCGCCCACAACGCCTGTTCCTGCTTGTGCGGTAGATCGAGCGCCGCGCGCCACACGTGCACCTCGTCTGTGTCCAGGGCGAGGGGCTGCGGCGGTGGGAGCCAGCCGTCAACGGTCATGGCCATCTCGCGCCGCGCGCGCTTTCGAGGCCCGCACGCGAGCGATGAAGCGACGCATGCGCGGATAGTGCGACCCTTTCCAGTAGACTTTGCCGCAATCTTCGCAGATGTGGAACTCGTCGTAAAACCTTTTCGTTTTGGGCTCCAGCCGGTGCAACACCTCCTCCTTGGGTACCGGCCGCAACGGCCCGTTGCAGGCCAGGCAGCGTTGCCAGGGGTCGATTTGCGCGTAGAGGTCAAAGCGCCGCAACACCGCTTCCAATTGCGCCCGGGGGTCGCGCGTGCGCAAGCACTGTCCATAGGTTACTTGCTTGCGCATCAGCAGGCGGCGGTCGCGGCTGAGCAGCACGCGCCCGCTCTCCGCGGCCAGATCGGCCAGCTCTTCGTCGTCGTAATCATTGCGGTAGAGGGCGTCGAAGCCCAGCAGCCGCAGATAGGTAGCCAGCCGGCCCAGGTGCACGTCCAGCAGGAAGCGCACCGGAGGCGCCAGCGGCGGGCGCAGGGCGGGCAGGGGGCTGATGTCCAGGTTATGGAAGGGTGGGTAGACGCTGACATAGTCGCCGGGCTGCAGCAGGTAGGTGAAATCGACGGGGCGGCTGTTGGCCAGGATCAGTTCGACTTCGGTGTGGGGCACGCCCATGGACTCGATGGGGTGTTTGACCGACGTGCGGTCGTTGAGGGGGAAGGAGAGGGGATGCTGGCGTCGCGGCGGCGGCAGGAACTCGTTCAGTTCGCCGTAGAAACGGAAAGTGGCGCGTTTCATGGTTATAAGAGCCTCGTGGCCTGTGTGTCTTATCCCCTATGAGTATAGCGCAAAGCCACCGCAAACGTCGCTCCCTTGCCGGGCTCGCTTTCGGCCCAGATGCGCCCGCCGTGTGCTTCTACGATGGAGCGGGCGATGGCCAGGCCCAGACCGGAGCCGCCGGCGTGTCGCCCGCGGGCGCGGTCGCCGCGGTAGAAGCGTTCAAAGACGTGGGGAAGATCTGCGGCGGCGATGCCGGGCCCCGTGTCCTGCACCAGCAGGTGCAACTCCGCGCGAGCGCGTCGCGCGCGGACGGTCACCTCCCCGCCTTCGGGCGTGTGGCGCAGGGCGTTGTCCAGCAGGTTGTTGAGCACCTGCGCCATGCGGTCGGGGTCCATGGTCACGCTGGCTTCCGAGACGTCGTCGTCTACCTCCAGCGAGAGGGTCACGTTGAGGTTCTGGGCCTGGGGCTGCTGGGCCGTGACGAGGCGTTGCAGCCACGGCAGCAGGGCCACAGGTCGGGACACCAGCGACAGCTCGCCGGTCTCCGCCCGCGACAGCGTGCGCAAATCTTCCACCAGCCGGTTCAGGCGCAGCGCCTCTTCGTGGATCAACTGGAAGGAGTCGGGCGTGGCGGGCAGCACGCCGTCGCGCAATGCTTCGGCGTGGCCCTGGATGATGCTGATGGGCGTGCGCAGGTCATGGGCGATGTCGGCCGTCATCTGCCGCCGCCGTTCCTCGGCGTAGGCCAGGTCGCGGCTCATACGGTTGAAGGCCGCGGCTAACTGGCCCAACTCATCGCGCGAGCGTACGGCGACCTGGCGGCCCAGATCGCCGCGGGCCACGGCGTGCGTGGCGCCGGTCAGCTCGCGCAGGGGCCGGGTGAGGGTGCGCGCCAGGACGATGCCCAGCAGCAGGGCGGCAATGGTGGCCCCGGCGGCGGCGATAATCAGCATGCGGTTGATGCGTTCCAGGAAACGCTCGCCGGCCTCGGTGAAGGGCAGGGTGTTGCGGCTGCTGAGCAGCGTGCCCACCACGCGCCCGTCGACTTCGATCGGTTCGCCGGATGCCAGATCGTCGGCAGAGGCCTGTTCGCCGGCCAGATAGCCGACGCCGGCGAGCAACACTTCCCCGTCAACGCCGGCCAGAGCATAATTGTTGTGCAGACGCCCGGCCATGCGCCCGCCCATGCCGCTCCCGGCGCCGGCCCCGGCGGGTGGACCCTGACCACCGCCCATCGCGCCGCGGAAGGCGCGGGCCACGCCGGTCCAGCTCCCGGTTGCCCGATAATAGTCGGCCAGTTGCGCGGCCAACGCCTCGCGCTCCTGCGTGAAGACGTAAGCGCCGAATTCGCTGGCCGTGGTGCGGCCCACGATCAGCGCCAGCAGCACGGTGCCCACGAGGCTGATGATGAGGAAGGCGACGATCAGTTTCAGGGACAGGGAGGTGGTGCGGGATACCGGAGATTGGAGAGTGGAGATTGGAGGTTGAGGCGCCGGAGTTGAGGTCATTTTTCCTCGGGGGTGAAACGGTAGCCGACGCCGTAGACCGTTTCCACGTAGCGGGGGTTGCGGGGATCGGCTTCGATTTTGGCGCGCAGGTTCTTGACGTGGACGTCGATGGTGCGCTCGTAGCCCTCGTAGGCCGTGCCCTGCGTGCGGTCCAGCAGCTCCAGGCGGGAAAAGGCGCGGCCGGGCGCGCCCATCAGCGTGCTCAGCAGGTCAAACTCTGAAGGGGTGAGGTCTACGAGCTCGCCGCCCACTTTCACGGTGTGGGCGGCGCGATCCAGCGTCACGTCGTGTACGCGCAGCAGCTCGCCTTCGGGCGCCGTCTGCCCCACGCGGCGCAACACGGCGCGCACGCGGGCCACCAGCTCGCGAGGACTGAACGGTTTGGTCACGTAATCGTCGGCGCCCAACTCCAGGCCCAGCACGCGGTCGGACTCTTCCACCCGCGCAGTGAGCACGATGATGGGCGTGTTGCGCTCCTGGCGGTGCAGGCGCATGAATTCATAACCGTCCATTTCGGGCATCATCAGGTCGAGGATGATCAGATCGGGCCGCGCCTGGCGGGCTACGAACAGCGCCTCGCGACCGTCGCGCGCGGTCACCACCTGGAATCCCTCTTGCAGCAGGTAAGCGCGCACCAGCGATACCAACCGTTCTTCGTCGTCTACAACCAGAACTGTTTTGCTCATTGTGTTTGTGAATTAATGTGACACGGAGCGCCGGAGAGAACCACAGAGACTAAGATACACTTTTCAGATTCTCTCTGTGTTGTTTCGGTGCTCCTTCCGGTAACGTCCGTTATTTACCTATAGTCTACCCTCACGTTATGAAGAAAGTATGAAGAAAAGGTGTGGTCGGTGTCAGAGAGCGGCGTGAGACAAAAAGCACCCCCTGGCGATCGTTGTCGGTCGCCAGGGGGTGCGAGAGAAAAGACAATCCTTAGCCGTTGTTACCGCTGGAAGCCGAAGCCCTGTCCGGCGCCCTGTCCCAAGCCCTGTCCGGTACCGCGCATGCTGCCGCGGTAGGCGTTGCCCTGCGGTTCGCCCGTGCCGTTGCAGGGGCCGAGACCGGCGCCCATGCCTGCGCCCGGTCCGGGCCGGCTCAATAGCCACTCGGCCTGCGCTTCGGTGATGAGGCCATCGGCCAGCGCCTGTTCAATGGCTTCTGCTTTCACGGCGCGCATCGCTTCCCACACCGTGTCCATGTCGATACCCAGTTCCTGGGCCAGCTCGTAAAGCGTCTGCCCCTCGGCGCGCGCTGTTTCGAACTCTTCGACGGTCACGCCCAGCGCTTCGGCAATCGCTTCGTGCATTACGTCGGGGTCAACCTGACGGTACTGTAGGCCGGGGCCCTGACCGCGGAAGGGGCCGCGCCCATAGTTGTAAGCGCCCGTAGCGTCGGGGTCCGTTTCCTGCGCGAAAGCGTCGCTGGCGCCTACCAGGCCCACGACCAGCGCCAGAATGAGCAGCATGCCGGCTAATTTGAGAACTCTTTTCATGTGTAACCTCCAATGCTTGTCTTCACTGTTCTTGATGAACTGTCCCCAGCATACCGCCGCCCTATGTACAAAATGTGAAGAAGCAGTTTGGAAGTGATGTGGTTGGCGCCGGAAGTGTACTATACTCAATGTATGACGCGACTCGCTTTTCTCTCCTCTCCCGCGGTGTGGGAGCGGGGGCACGGCCCGGAGCACCCCCTGAAGCCGCAGCGCCTGCGACGCACGCACGAGCTGTTGCAGGAGGCAGGCGCCCTGGCGTGGCCCGAGGTGAAGGTGGTGGCCCCGCGCGTGGCGCGCGACGAGGAGCTGGCCCTCTTTCATAAGCGCGACTACATTGACGTCGTCCGCGCCCTGAGCCGCGGTGACACGCACCTGCCGGCCAGCCGCTACAATTTCGGGCCGGGCGACAATCCCATTTTCGCGGGGATGTTTGAATCGGAAGGGCGCAAGGTGGGCAGTGCGTTGCAGGGGGCGCGGATGCTGGTGGATGGGGAGTGTGAGGTCGCGTTCAGCTATAGCGGCGGCCTGCACCACGGCGGCCCCGACTTTGCCTCCGGTTTCTGCGTCTTCAACGACGCTGCTGTGGCCATCCACTGGTTGCTGCGGCAGGGGCTGCGCGTGGCCTACGTGGACATCGACGTGCACCATGGCGACGGGGTGCAGGACGCGTTTTACGATAGTGACCAGGTGCTGACGATCTCGCTGCACCAGACGGGGCGCACGCTGTTTCCGGGCACGGGGTTTGTGGAAGAGCGCGGCGTGGGCGCGGGGGCGGGGTTCAGCGTCAACGTACCGCTGCCTCCTTATACGACGGACGCGCTTTATGAAGAGGCCTTTACGGCCATCGCGCCGCCGCTGTTGGACCGCTTCCAGCCGGACGTGCTGGTGAGCCAGTTGGGCGTGGATACTCACTACCGCGATCCGCTGGCCAACATGGCCCTGACGACGCGGGGGCACGAGATGTTGTTCCGCAAGCTGGCGGAGCTGGCCCCGCGCTGGCTGGCGCTGGGCGGGGGCGGCTACGACATGGACGTCGTGCCTCGATCCTGGGCGCTGGCCTTCGCCCTGATGGCCGGGCGCGCCATGCCCGAACGGCTACCGCCCACTTATCGCTCGCGCTATGGTGGGGAGACGGTGCACGACAGGAACGCGCCGGACTGGACGTGGGAGCCGGAACCACGCGTGGCGGCGCAGGTGCGGGCGGTGGTAGATAGGGTGCAGGAGGCGCAGGGGATTTAAGAGAGATAAATGAAGTATAGCATCGCCAGCAGCGCCGCGCTCTGCAGAACGAAGATGGGCAGATGGTTGACCAGAAAATCGCGCATGGAGTAGCCGCCCGGACCCAGGATCATGAGGTTGCTGCCGTGCGTCAGGGGGGTGACGTAGGAGGTGGTGACGCCGATCATGAGGGCGATGGCCAGGGCATGTGGTGGGAGGACCACGGCCTGGGCCAGGTTGATGGCCACGGGCAGCAGCAAGACGCCGACCACCGTGTTGGAGATGACCTGGGTGAGCACGACGGACAGGGCGTAGATCAAGACCAGGGTGGCGAAAGGGCCAGCATCGAGGCCGGCGATGGCTGAGGCGAAAATGGCCGCCAGGCCGGTTTTCTCCAGCGCCGTGGCCAGGGGCAACAGGCCGCCAACGATCAGTAGGATGGAGGCGTCGATGCTCTGATAGGCGCGTTCAACGCTGATGCAATCGGTTGCCAGCAGAGCCAGCGCCGCCGCCAGGCTGGCCGTGGCCAGAGAGAGCAGGTTGAAAACCACGACGATGATCATCACCGCCAGGATGCCGGCGGTCAGCCAGATTTTACGGCTGATCACGTCGCCGCGCCGTGGTCCCAGGTGCGTGACCAGGATGAGGTTCAGATCCTGGCCCACGTCGTGCAGCCGCGGCAGAGCGCCCTGAACCAGCATCGTGTCGCCGGCGGCCAGGCGCAGCTCGCTCAGTTCGCCGTGGATGACTTTCTCGTCGCGGTGTATGGCCAGGATATTGAGGCCGTGCTCATCGCGAAAACGGCTTTCGGCCACGGTCTTGCCCACGAGATTGGAGCGGAAAGGAACCATCACTTCGGCGAGGCGCACCGTCTGCTTTTCCAATTGCTCGAAGCGATCCAGCGGAATCGTCCCCTTGGGCTCCAGATGGTGTATGCTCGATGCCTGTAACACGTCCCCGCGGGCTCCTTCCAGCACCAGAATATCATCCTGCTCCAGCACCCAGTCGCTGCGCGCCGGGCGCAGGTCGGCCCCATCGGGTTGGATGGCTACCACGTTGAGGCGAAAGGTCGGCCCCAGTTGCGCTTCGTTGAGACGCTTGCCGACGAGGTCTGAACCGGCGCGCACGCGCACCTGGTATAGCTGTTCCTGGAGCTGATAGGTGCGCTCGACTTCTCCCAGGGTGGGCCGCTCGGTTTCGCTGGGCATGGTTGTGGGCAGCAGGCGCGGCCCGAACAGCGCGAACCACAGGATGGTGATGGAAAGGAAAACGAGGCCGTAGGGCACCAGCGCGAAGAGGCCCAGCGGCGCGTAACCGCTGCTGACCAGCAAGTCGTTGATGACCACGGTGGAGATGGCGCCTATCAGCAGGAGAAAGCTGCCCATCTCCCCAGCGGTGTTCAGGGGCATCAGCAGCTGGGCGGGGGGGATGCGCGCGCGGCGCGCCACGCGCAGCACGGCGGGTAGGAAAACGGCGACGACCAGTAGATTGCTGATGAAGGCGCTGAGCAGGGCCGCGCTGACCATGATGGCGACAAGAAGGAAAAGATCGCCGCGGCGCTTGAGGCGCATGATCTGGCTGGCGATGACGGCTGCGGCTCCGGTTTCGTATAGGGCGCCGCCGATGATGAACAGGGCGGCGATGAGGATGATGACCGGCTGCCCGAACGCGCTGAACGCTTCTTCTGCGGTCAGCACGTTGGTCAGAATCAGCGCCAGCATCACGAGCAAAGCGGTCAGCTCTCCGCGCAGCCGCTGTGTTCCCATCAGCAACAGCGTGGCGACGAGGATGACCAGGGTGATGACAGCCTGGGCAGACATGGTTCGTAATTGTAGAGTCGTGTGGCTCTGACGCCAAAGGGAAGGGGCGCAGATTTAATCCGCGGTTACGCAGCGATTGCCGTGGGGAGTAGCGGTATATGGGATAAGTGGTGGGCGAGAGCGGTGTGTGGCGCGATCAGGCGCTGGAGGAAAGATGCGAGTAATTGTGTTCTTTCTTCGTCTCGCTTATGCTGCGCTGTGGTTCAGCCTCCCACACTTCGTCCCACGCTTCTTCCCGGCTCAAACGTGAGGAAAAGATGGAAAGGATGATGATCAGCGCTGCAGCGAAGACGCAGTAGAGGGCGACGGTCGCTATGATCCAAGTCATGCGTGATTGCTCCTGATGAGTGCCCGATGTATTGAGAGACGGACTGCAGCTGATAGGGAGAAAAAGCCAGGCGTGGCTACAATGCGCTCGATGCCGGATAAACCGTGTGGGATGGTGGACTACAACGCGCCTGGCTCCATTAATAGGTTCTGCACATGAACCAACTAATGATGGACAAAGTATACCGTAGTAACTTGTTGTTGTCACTGATACGGAAGTCCCTGTGACGTTGGTCCTATTGGGATGGCGGGCGTGGTTGTGAAGCCAGCCGCGACCTGGTCTTTACGGAACCGAGGTTAGCGAAAGCTTAAGCCGCCGGTAGGCGTATATGCGCGGCTAATGGGCCTCTGTTAGGGTGGATAATGAGCATGTATAGCGCGACAACAGGAGGATGAGATGAGAACGAAAGCCGACGACGAACGATCACCGGCTATTCCGCGGCGACCGAGCCAGCCACAAAAGTCGCAACGACCGCAACCCGGGCGCCGGGGCGCGCCCACACCGGGCCGTCCCTCACCGCAGCGCAAGCCGGCCCAACCAACGGTGCCGGGGCCTGTGACACCGCCACTGCCCGAGCCAGTCAATCCGCCGCTGCCGCGCCGTCCGCGCCCCCAACCGTTGCCACAGCGCGGCCCCCGGCAGCCTCGCAAGCCGCGGCGTCCGGAACCAGGACGTAGAACGCCCGGCCGGGGCGCGTTGTGAGACAGAGGATGGGCCGGGGGCTATGTTTGGTCCACGGTCGATAATTCGCGGAAGTGCGCCTGCCGCTCGGCGAGGTTGATCTCGCCCGCGCCCAGCAGCACTCGCTCGTTGAGCGCCGGTTGCTGGCGCAGGTACATCTGTACCTCGTAGGCTAGATCGGGAATCAACAGCTTGCTGCGCTGTCCATACTGCTCCACAACAAGCGCTTCCCCCTGCCACTGCGGATTTTGCATAAGATAAACGAGGGTCCAGTGCTCATTTGACAGCCGCTCTGCGTAGCGGACCTCGCCGCGCACCGCCTCAGCCGCGCCCACTCGCTCCAGGATGGCCGTCTCGTCCAGCAGCGGTTCCTGGCGTAGGAAGGCGCGTAGCTGCTGGTGGACGACGAGATCCAGGTAGCGGCGCAATGGGCTGGTGGTCTGGGCATACAGCGACAGGCCTAGCCCGGCGTGGGCGCCGGGAGAGGTAACGGCCTGGCTGCGCTTGAAGCAACGCCGCAGGGCGAACTGCCCCGCCGGTCCCTCCAATACTTCCTCCAAGGGGTCCGGCGCGTCTTGCACCGTAAAGGGAATGGGGATTTCGTGTTCCTGGGCAAAGCGCGCGGCGGCCTCGCCGGCAATGAGCATCGCTTCACGCACCAGGTCGCGACTGCGCAGGTTGGGCAGGGGGCGAATGACCACCCGGCCCTCTTTTACGCGCACCTTCACCTCCGGCAGATTGATGCTGGTGGCGCCGGCCTTGTCTCGGCGTTGCTGCAACCTGTTGGCCAGCGCGTGCAGGCGTTGCAGGGGATGCCCTTCTTCATCCAGGCAGCGCTCGGCGTCACGGTAGGAGAGGCGTTGCACGCGCACCCGGCTGCGCACGACGTCCACGTCGTCAACGTGTCCTTCTTCAGTGAGGTCGATGCGCAGGGAAAGGGCGGGCGACACGTCGTCTAGCCCCAGGGCCAGCCGGCCGGTGGCGGCAGACGGCAACATGAGAACCGTCCCTTCAGGCAGGTAGAGGCTGGCGCCGCGGGCGCGTGCTTCCTGATCGGCGGCGCTGTCAGGGGGCACGAGGGCGGCTACGTCGGCCACGTGCACCCAGAGCCTGACGCCGTGCGGCCTGTCTTCAAGGCTCACGGCGTCGTCCGGATCCTCGCTGCCGGCGTCGTCAATGGCAAATGCGGGCAGGTGGGTCAGATCCAGGCGCGGCTCATCGGGCAGCGGCGGCAATTCGTGGGCGGGCGCGCCGGTGGGCAGGCCCAGACGCACGGGGTAGGGATTGACAGTGTGGTCCCAGTAGCCCAGTTCCAGTAATAGGGCATGGGCATTTTCCGGCGTCTCGCCGCGGCCCAATTCGCGCATGACGCGGCTCTGGTCGAAGCGACCGTAGGCCAGCTCTTCCACCTCGCGCAGAAAGTTGTCGTCTTCTTCAGGATCATACTGTCCCTGTGATACGCGCTCTACGAAGGCGTTCCAGGCGCGCTCTTGCGCGGCCTTAGCTTCGCGCGCGGCGCGCTCCTCGGCAACCTCAGCGGGGGTGTTGGCCACCACGGCGTCCGGTGTGCCGCGGAAGTAGAGGCCATCCTCCAGTAACTGCCAGCTGGCCCAGGCTGTGGCCGGCGTATACGCTTCGTAGGCCAGCTCGGCCAGTTCGGGCAGCGTGGTGGTGCGGCCCGCCAGCAACTCCCAGGCCACCAGCACCTCGCCCGACGGCGGGCGCAGCTCGGCCAGGCTCTGTATGGGCCCCGGATGGAGCAGTTCCACGTCTTTGTGACGCACGCTGAGCGTTTCGCCGCTGTCGCGCTTGATTTCTATCTTCTTCTTTCCTACCGAAAGGATCCGCGCAGCGCCGTTTTTGTACAGCACCAGGCTGCCGGGTCGAAGTCTGGATTGTGCCATGTTGTATGCAAGGGGCCGGGGCCGGATGGACCACCGGCGTGTTATAGTTGAATGTCGTCGTTTTATTGTACCTGAAAGGGAGTGGTTGTCGTGATCAGGCGTTAAACGTTTTGACGATGGCGGCGGCGATGAGGCCCGCCAGCGGGGGGAAGATCAGGGAGGACGCCACGCGGATGGCCGTCAGGCGCAGCCCCACGAGCCCAATCTCCAGCGGCAGGCGCGAGACGGAGCCCAGCGCCCAGGCGGTGACAAAGGCCACGAGGGGACCGACGCTGGCGCCCGATTGATAGAGGGTGGCTACCAGAGGGTAGCTGACGAACGGGCCTCCCGGCGTGAGAATGCCCATGCCGCTGGCAAGGAGGATGCCCCGCAGTCCAGACTCACCGCCCAACAGGCGGGCGATCAATTCTTTGGGCAGCAGGGCGTCGGCGAAACCGATGATGATGAAGACGCCGATCAGCAGCGGAAACAGCTGAACCATGGCTCGCCAGCTGCCCTGAAAACCGGTGCTCAACGTGCCCTCACCGCGCACCATAGCCACGACGATCAGAACCCCGGCCAATAGCCAGATCAGGATTATGCCGATATCCATCTTTTTCTCAGGCTGTGGGGAATGGCCGGGGCTCTCATCGTCAAAGGGCTCAATGTCCAATGTGACTCTTACCCTTACTCTCCGTTACCCACCGTCAACACTCGGTCAGGCTCGATCTTGTAAATGACCCGCGTCTCATCGGGAGTATGCCCCGGATAGCGCTCTTTGCCCAGGTACTTTTTGGCCAGGCTGTCGATGTGAGCGTCTGCCTCGTCGCCTTCGACCATCTGAGCCACGTGGCCGCGAATCTCCATCCAGTAGTAAGGATCGTCGGGCTTGAGCAACAGAATCGTCGCGTAGTCTCGCTCGCGCATGTTCTGGTCTTTCTGCCGGCCTTTGGCCGAGTTTACGCGCACGTAGGTCCCATCAAAGTCGCACCACACGGGGTGTACCTGCGGGCGTCCATCGGGCATGATGGTGGACAGGTTGGCGTAGACGGGTTCTTCCAACAGGTGTCGGTGACTTTCAGGAATGGAAACAGTCATTCAGCAACCTCCAATACGATGTAAGTTTCAACCCTTCCCATGATGCCCGACGTTCGTAAAATCTGTGTTAGTCTGCTTTTTCGAACTCGGCCATCACCTCCTGAAATACTTCGTAGGGTTGAGCGCCCATAATCAGATAACGATTGCCAAGTACGTAAGCGGGCACGCCGGTGATGCCCAGCTGCCGCGCTTCTCGGATGTGGCTGTCCACGATCTCCTCGTAGCGGCCGCTTTCTGTTTTCTCCTGCATCTCGTCAGGATCTAACCCGGCTTCCTCGGCGGCGGCGCGCAGCACGTCCCAGCGGCTCATGTCCTGGCCTTCGCCGTAGTATTTGCGAAAGACGATGCGATGGAATTCCTCATGCCTGCCCTGTTCTCGGGCATATTCCGATGCTTCAAGAGCGCGGCGTGAGTTAGCCCAGCGGTCGCTAAAGACAATGTTGCGCCCGCTCTCCTGGGCCATCTGTCGCAACCGCTCGTGCGTTCCCCGTTGCGCGCTCTGCTTGATGTATTGGGGAACAGGCATCCCTTCCGGCGGCACTTCGGGGTGCAGCTCGAAAGGGAGCCATTCCACAACAACGTCATATTCCTCTTGCAACCGCTCGACCCGATCCTGGCCGACATAGCACCACGGTCAGAGGTAGTCAGAGTAGACAGTGACTTTCGTTGTCATCAATCCGTATCCTTTTTCTTGAGTCTGCGGTAGTTGCAGGTTGTGAATCTATAGCCTATCTTCCGCGACTTGCTTTAAAAGGCAAAGCTCCGGCCTGTTACTCGGAACGCTCAGATGGTTATTCCGACACGCGGCCGTCGGGGAGGCGCGCGCCGCGGAGTTCGTGGACCGCCTGCAATTGTGCGGGCGTCACGGCGGCGCCGATGAGGGTGGCCTCTTCCAGGTTAGCCTCGTTCAACGTAGCGCCGTTGAGGTCGGCATCTTGCAGGTTGGCCCGCAGCGCGTAGACGTCGCTAAGATCGCTGTCCCGCAGCGTGGCCCCGCTCAGATCTGCTTCCAGGAGGTTGGCGCGGGCCAGGTTTGCCTCGCTCAAATCTACCCCGCTGAGGTTGGCGCGGTAGAGATAGGCGTCGCGGAGATCTGCGCCGCGGAGATTGGCTCCGCGCCAGTCCGCTTCTTCGGCGTTGATCTTTTGAAAGTCGCGCTCCCCGGCGTCGTAGCGTCGTTTCAATTCTTCAGCATCCATTTCTCGGCTCCTTAACGCAGGTCGATATCGTTCATTGTTGTCGACAGGGTCTATTTGTGCTGTCTGTTGCTATTATGAGCGGGCCGCATAAAAAATAAGAATGAGGCCCACGTAGGCCAGGCCGGTGAGAGCGGAGAGGTAAATCAGCTTTTCAGAACGGGGCTTGCTGCGCCCACGCAGGAAGCGGTGCAACAGCGCGGGGAGTCCGATGAGGCCGAAGGCGGTGACGAAGAGAGGGACTGTGCCGTCGAGTACGTGATAGGCGCCCACGAGAATGAGCAACGCCGTGGCCAGTTGCAGCAGCCGAGTGGTGTTGCGCCGCCCGACGACGGTGGCGAACGTGCGACCGGTCTCCACGTCTACGTCAAAGTCTCGCAACTGCTGTTCCAGTTGTGCGGTGAGCGAGGAGAGGGAAAGGACGACGAGTAAAACGACGTCCAGCCTCGTCCAGGTCAGCTGCGCCAGGACGAGGCACACCAAATACGGGAAGGTTTCGACGAAAGTGGCGTGTACGAGCAGGTCCAGGCCGGGCCGGTTCTTAAAGCGCAACGGCGGCGCGGAGTAGGCCCAGGCCACAAAAAGCGAGATGGTGATGGCGGCTATCCCGGCCCAGCCAAAGGAGGCGAAGGCGAGCAGCAGGAAGGCACTGATGGCGAACAGGGCCGCCTTCGCCGCCCAGGGCGAAACGGAATGTTGCACAAAGAAATTGCGCCGCGCTTTTTGTCCGTCGACAGCGTCGAACGGGGCGTCGTAGTAGTCGTTGAGGGCGAAGGCCAGCCAGTACCCCACGGTGAGCGCGAGGACCAGCAGCAAGGTGTGCGCGGTCAGAGCATCATGTAGGAGCAGGGGAAGTACGGCGATAATGAACGTGCTGCCCCAGGCGTCTAAATGATTCAATAACAGATGAACGATGGGCCGTTGCCGCTTTGCAAATTGCGTTCGCCTCATGTACCCTCCCTCTCGATATCTCCAACGCTATGGACCACGATCACTCTCTGGGCACGCTCTAATTATAAAGAGATTGAGGCCATTGTGGCTACTGTGTGTCAGAGCTTTTGTTAATTTTAAAATCTACTATAATGAACGGAGGGGTAAGGATGTCCGTGGGGGAGAGCCTCCACGGAGGATGCTGGTGTTGAGGAATTCAGGGGGATTAGTTTATTGTTGCCGCCGCGCGCCGGCGGCGCGAAGGTAGTATCATGCTGGAGCCGGACCAGAAGCGCACAGAATCCGATCTACGTTTCCTGGCAGAAGCCAGCACGCTGCTGGCGACCTCACAGGATGTGGAAGCAACGCTGCAACAGATCGCGGCGCTGGCTGTGCCGCGCATCGCCGATTGGTGCGTCATCTATGGACTCACGGAGAGCGGCGATGTGGAACGCCGGGCTGTGGAGGTGCGCGGCGGCAACCGTCGCGAGCTGGCGCACCGCTTGCAGACGTATCCGCTAGGCGAACACGATCCCGTACGCATTGCTCTGCGCACGGGGGAGCCGCAGTTGATTCGCGAGGTAACCGACGACGATTTGCGGGCCGGGGCCGTCTCCGAGGAACATCTGTCCATGATGCGCGAGTTGAACTTACGCTCGCTCATGGCGGTACCCATGTATGCGCGCCACCGGCCGGTGGGCGCGATCGCTTTCAGCATTTCTGACTCCTCGCGCCGTTACAGCGAGCGCGATCTTTTGCTGGCTGCCGATCTGGCGCGCAGCGCGGGTATTGCTTTTGACAACGCGCGCCTTTACGACGAGCAGAAACGGACGGAGCAGGCGTTGCGCGAGAGCGTAGCGCGATCGCAGCGGCAATTGTCCGAATTGCAGGCCATTTATGCCACCGCACCGGTGGGTCTCTGTTTCGTGGATCCCAGTTGTCGCTATGTGAGCGTCAACAAGGCCATGGCGCGTATGAACAACCTGCCTGCCGATGAGCACGTGGGGCGACGCTTTGCAGATGTGCTGCCCGAAGTGGTGGCTTACGAGCTGGAAGCCACCTGTCTGGAGGTTATGGAAACGGGCGAACCGGTCTTCAATCAGGAGCTGAGCCGGCCCGCGTCAGAACCAGGCGGCGACGGGCAACATTGGCTGGGTAGTTTCTATCCGGTGTATGGCGGCGATGACGCGCCGTTTGGCATCAATATGGTGTTGCAGGATATCACGGGCCGCAAACAGCGCGAGCTCGACCAGCAATTCCTGAGCGATCTGGATGGCAGGCTGCGCCAGTTGACCGATCCCGAGGCGATTGTGTGGGAGGTTGTCAGCAACGTGGGCGTTTATCTCGATCTCAGTTTTTGCTCCTTTGCCGACGTGGACGTCGAAGCCGATCGCATTACCTTGCACGAGGATTGGAGTCGCGATGGGCAAAGCGTCGCCGGGCGCTATCTCCTGTCGGAATACTTGCCGTCTGATTTCATCACGGATGCGCAAGCGGGGCGCACGATCACGCTAGGCGACACCGCTGAGGATGGGCGCACGGAAGCGCTCTACGCCGGTCGGCGCATTCCGCTGGGTGTGCGCGCCATTTTTATGGTGCCCTATTTCCGCGACGAGGAGTGGGTGGCCTTGCTGATCGCTGCCGCCGACCGGCCGCGAGCGTGGCGCGGGCGCGAGGGGCGACTGATGGAGGCGGCTGCGACGCGGGTGTGGACGGCTGTGGAACGGGCGCGCGCGGAACAAGCTTCGCGGCTGGCGGCGGAACAGCGCCAACTGGCGCTGGAATCGGCGCAGATGGGCGCCTGGGGCCTGGACGATAGCAATCAAGAAATGTACTGGGATGATCGTAGCCGGGCCATTTTCGGCATGTCGCCAGAGGACGAGGCCAGTTTTGAGGCTCTGATGGACCGTATTCACCCTGTCGATCGCGGCCGGGTGGCGCAGGCGGTGGAGCGGGCGCGCGCGGGGGAGGATTCGGGCCGTTTTGCCGAGGAGTATCGCGTCATGTGGCCTGACGGGTCGTTGCGCTGGGTGGTAGGGCGCGGTCAGGTCTACTTTGAGGGCGAAGGGGGCGAGCGGCGCCCAACGCACTTTACGGGCGTCCTCATCGACGTCACCGAGCGTAAAAGCGCTGAGGAAGCCTTGCGCGATAGCGAGCGGCGCTTCCGCGCCACATTCGAGCAGGCTGCTGTGGGTATGTCGCACCTGTCGCTTGACGGCACCTGGTTGCGCGTCAACCGGCGGTTGTGTGAGATTGTGGGCTGCACGAGGCAAGAACTCCTGGCAATGACCTTCCAGGATATCACCCATCCCGATGACCTGGAGGAGGATTTACAGAACCTGCGCCGGCTGCTGGATGGCGAAATCCGGTCTTACCAGATGGAGAAGCGTTATTTTCACAAAAATGGCGACGTTGTGTGGGTGCTCCTGACGGTTTCACTGGTGCGTGATGCGGAGACGAACGAACCGGAATACCTGATCGGCGTGGTGGAGGATATTTCCGATCGCAAGCGGTATGAATCGGAGCTGAAAGCGCTCAACGAAACGTTGGAACAACGGGTCCAAGAACGGACGCGCCAGGTACGGGTGCTGGCCTCGGAGCTGACGTTGGCGGAGCAACGGGAGCGGCGGCGCATTGCGCACGTTTTGCACGATGACATCCAGCAGATGTTGTACAGTCTGCAGATTAACATCCAGTTGCTGGGCCAGGGCCAGGCAACAGAGGGGCCGGCGACAATAGAGAGCCAGTTGCAGGAGATGCGTGCATTGATTGGCCAGATCATCGACGCCAATCGCCGCCTGACGGTGGAGCTGAGCCCGCCGGTGCTCAAGGCGGAGCGGTTGGATGAGGCCTTTGAATGGTTGATCGCCCACCTGGAAGAGGATTATGGGCTGGAGGTGCAGCTGAGCGTGGACGGCGACTGCCACGTGCCCGACGATGACCTGCGCGAACTGATCTTCCAACTGGTGCGCGAGTTATTGCTCAACGTGGTGCGGCACGCTGGTGTGTCGCAGGCGCGGCTATATCTGTCCGAAGAAGAGGACATGCTGGTCACGCGCGTGGAAGACGACGGGGTGGGCTTCAACGTGGAAGCGGTGATGGCTGCGCAGGATGGCTTTGGGCTGTTCAGCGTTCAGGAACGGCTGGACCTCTTTGGCGGGCGGATGGAAATAACCTCCGGCCCGGGCCAGGGTACGCGTATTACGGTCTCCGTGCCCCTGCGCGCAACAACCTCTGCAGGATCGTTGTAGCCGTGGCCGACGCCCTACGACCTGTAGGGCTGGCCGAATTCTTCGCTGTGGGCGATTTCGGAGAGCGGTTTGCGGTCTTTGATGCCGCGACCCACGGGGCGATCGGGGTAGCCAAAGGGTATGATGGTCAGCAGCAGGCGGTCCTGGGGGATGTTGAGGAACGCTTTCAGGTCCTCTTTGTTGACGTTGCCCACCCAGTTGGATCCGATGCCTTCGTCCCAGGCAACCAGCATCATGTCCTGTACGGCGCGCGCGCCGTCGACGTAGCCGATGGCGTGGTCGGGAACGACCACGGCGATGGCCATGGCTGCCCCGGCGATGTAGGGGCCATGTGTGGCCAACTCACCCAGGCGCTGCAACCGTTGGCGGTCGCGTACGAGCACGAAGTCCCAATGCTGCTTGTTCTGGGAGCTGGCGGTGAGGCGCGCCGCTTCCAGAATGCGCTCGGCGATGTCGTCGGGGACGGGCCGGTTGTCGTAGCTGCGGATGGCTAACATCTCTTGGACTGCGTCAAATACGTTCATTGGCTTCCTCCTCTCATCAAACTGTTCAAACTCGTTGTTACGACTGACATCTTTTGTGACGTGTGTTGAACAAATTTGCAAGGGTGCGTCTTACGAATCGGCGTCGGGAACCCGGCCGTACAGCTCCGTCAACTCGTGCAGGCGGCGGGTAATGACGTCGGTCAGCATGTTTTCAGTATAACGCCACTGCCAGTTTCCACTTTCCGTGCTGGGGAAGTTCATGCGGGCCTCGTTGCCCAGGTCCATGTGGTCCTGGAGGGGGATGACGGCCATGTCGGCAACCGATGAGAGAGCCAGGCGGATCAGGTCCCAGGCGATGTCGTCGCCGCTGCGCGCCACGTAACGGCGCACGTGGTCCTGTTCGGAATCGCTGGCGTTATGATACCAGCCCCACGTCGTTTCGTTGTCGTGGGTGCCGGTGTAGACGACGCAGTTCTTGTCAAAGTTGTGGGGTAGAAAGTTGCTGTTGCGCTCGCCGCCGAAGGCGAACTGCAGGATCTTCATGCCGGGAAAGTCGAAACGATCGCGCAGGGCTACTACCTCTGGGGTGATCACGCCCAGATCCTCGGCGATGATCGGCAGCTGGCCCAGCCGGTCGCGCAGGGCCTGGAAGATGTCCGCGCCGGGGCCTTTGACCCAACGCCCGACCATGGCCGTTTCTTCCTCGGCGGGAATCTCCCAGTAGGCTTCGAAACCACGAAAATGGTCGATGCGCGCGATGTCTACTGTCTTCAGGGTCATCTCCAGACGGCGTATCCACCACTCATACCCGGCCTCTCCCAGGCGCTCCCAGCGGTAGAGCGGGTTGCCCCAGCGCTGGCCGGTCTCGCTGAAATAGTCGGGGGGCACGCCGGCGACGACGGAGGGGGAGCCGTCGTCGTTGAGGTAGAAAAGTTCGGGGTTGGCCCAGACGTCGGCGCTGTCGAAGGCTACGAAGATGGGCACGTCGCCGACGATGCGGATGCCGCGCTCGTTGGCGTACTCTTTCAACGCCAGCCACTGCTGAAAAAAGAGAAATTGCAGGAATTTGTGCTGCTGTACCTCGTCTTCTAGTTTCTGGCGCCACGCCTGCATCCCTTCTGAATGGCGGTGGGCGATCTCCTCCGGCCAGGTGTTCCACACCCCGCCGTGCTGCTGCACGTGGTGCTGCTTGACGGCCATGAACAGGGCGAAATCGTTTAGCCAGCCGGCCTGGTCAAAGCAGAAGTTTTCGAAGTCGCGACGCTGATGTACGGTTCCTTTCAGGCGAAAGTGATTAAAGGTGCGGTCCAGCAGTTTGCTCTTGTAGTCGATAACCCAACCGTAATCGACGCGGTCTGCCGGGAAGTCGGGCACGTCTTGCAGCGCCTCTTGCGGCAGGTAGCCGTCTTGCAGCAGGCGCCGGGGGCTGATCAGCATGGGGTTGCCGGCGAAGGCGGAGAAACTCTGGTAGGGAGAGTCGCCGTAGCCGGTGGGTCCCAGGGGGAGCACCTGCCACAGCGTCTGTTTGCTGTCGGCCAGGAAATCGACGAAGCGATAGGCGTGAGGGCCCAGGTCGCCAATGCCGAAGCGGCCGGGGAAGGAGGTTGGATGTAATAAGATGCCGGACGAACGAGAAAAGCGCATGGAGTGCCCCTTTTTATCAGCGTATTTTGTTGCCTGTTGCTATTTTACATTAGTCGCCTGGTTGGTGGAAATGACGTTACACGGGGAACCACGGAGGGAACGGCGGGGAGGACCACGAAGGTAATCCAGAGTAACCAAGGGTGTTATCTCCGCGGTCCTCTGTGTCACATTCGTTAATCCGCAGGGGTGATGTAGGCCGTCATGCCCCAGCGTAGGGGCAGGTCGTTCTCGTCCAGGGTGACTGTCAATTCGTAGGTCACATCCCCGTGTTGCATGCCGGGAAAGAGGGCGATCTCGCTGACGGCGCCGGGGACGTTGGCCTCGGGGAAGGCGTCGAAGGTCACCGTAATACTGCTTCCCACCTCGATGTGCGGCACATCCAGCTCGGTCAGGTCGTTGCTGACCACGGTCCATTGGCCGCCGCCGGTCAGCGTGACTACGGCTGTTTGCGGCGCGACCAGCTCGCCGGGATTGGGCGACAGGTCGGCCACGGCGCCATCAAACGGGGCGCGCAGCACGGTGCGCTCCAGGGCCAGGCGCGCAGCTTCCACACCGGCCCCGGCGGCCTGCACCGCGGCGTCAGCCTGGGCCAGCGCCGCGTCGACTTCGCCGGCCCGCGCTCGGGCCACGTCCACCTGCGCCTGGGCCACGCTGACGGCTACTTCCGCCTGGTGCAGTTGTGCCGGCGTCGCGCCGGCCTGCAGCAGAGCCAGCTGTGCCTGGGCCTGGTCGCGTTGGGCCACGGCGGCAGCCACGGCGCTGTTGGCTGCCTGCTGTTGTGCCTCGGTGGCGCCGCTCTGCAGGCGGTCCAGCGCCGTCTGCGCGGCGGCGACGCGTACTTCAGCTGCCTCTAGCTGCGCGCGCGTCGTCTCTTCCACGGGGCCATAGAGCGGGCACACTTCGCCCTGCGGTGTGTCGAAACAACTGTCGATGATCGTGTCATACTGCTGTTGCAGGGCGGTGAGTTCGGCGTTGGCCGTGGCCAGTTCCGCGCGCGCTGATTCGATCTGGGACGCCGTACCCACGCTTTCCAGTTGCGCGTCACGGGCGGCGATGGCCCGCGCCACGCCGCTTTGCGCCGCTGCCAGGCGGCTCTCTGCGGCGGCAATCTCTTCAGGGCGCGGTCCGGCCTCCAGCAACGCCAGTTGCGCGCCGGCGCTTTCTAGCTCTGCTTCGGCGCTTTCCACGGCGGCCTGCGCCGCGACCTGCTGGTTGGCAGCGGCTTCGCGCGCGGCTTCCGCGCCCAGCAGCTGCGCTTCCGCCCGCGCCACTGCAATCTGCTGCTGCACATCGTTCAGTCGCAACAGAGGATCGCCGCTCTGGACGGCGTCTCCTTCCGCAACCAGGATCTCCTGTACCGTGCCGCCGTCCTGAAAGGAGAGGCGCACAAAGTGGGCGGGGCGCACTTCACCTTCGATGTCCGGGGCGCTCAGCGATTCCTGGACAGCAGGGGGCGCCGCCGATGCCGCCGCGTCGCCGTTCGCGGACGCCAGGGCCAGACCAGCGGCGGCTACAGTAAAGAGAAGAATGAGGGCAAGAAGTCGCCCGTTGTTCATCATGTCTCGTCTCTCGCTCATTGGCTGCTTCCTGAAGGCAGTGTGACGAAGGTCGTCATACCCCAACGCAGGGGGAGGTCGCCCGTATCCTCTAGCATGACTGTTATCTCGTAGGTGACGTCGTCGCCCGATGTCGAGCCGCCGGAGACTTCAGCTGTGAACATCTGCGCCGACTGCGATATGTCCGCAGCGGCTGCGCCAGACGATGACGTCTGTGCCACGCGGGCTACGTCTAGCACCTCGCCGCGCAGTACCTGGTCGGGGAAGGCGTCCACGGTGACCTCGACCGATAGCCCGGGCTCAAACTGGCCCACGTTCAATTCTGAGAGGTCTGTGGTTTTCACGGTCCAGCGCTTCCAGTCGCCCAGGGTGACGGCGGGGCGACCGGCGCTGACTACCTCACCTTCCTTTATGTGTAGCGTGGCTACCGTGCCGTCCAGCGAGGCGCGCAGGGTGCGCCGCTCCAGCGCATCATCCGCCGCTGCCTCGTCGGCCTGCGCCGTCTGTAGCTGGGCCTGGGCCTGTTGCACGGCCGATTCGGCCAACAGCACGTTAGCCTCTGCTTCGGTCACAGTCTGTTGCGCCCGGCGCACGCCTGCCTCGACCACGGCGACCTCCTCGGGCCGCGCGCCGACCTGCAATAAATCGAGCTGCGCCTGAGCCGCGTCGCGCTGGTAGGCGGCTTCGGCCACGGCGCTGGAAGCGGCGCGCGCTTCGGCCTCGGTCGCTCCCGCCCGCAGTTGTGCCAGCTCGGCCTGGATGGCCTCGACGGCGGAGGCGGCTGCGTTGAGCCGGTAGGCGGCCTGCTCACGCTCGTCCTCGCCGGCGTCCGGATCCTGAACGATGGGCTGGTTGGCGATGCGCACGGCGAATAGATTGGCTTCCGCCGCTGCCAGTCGCGCCTCGGCAGAGGCGATCTCGGCGCTGTTCGTTTCCAGCGTAACTTCGCGCTGGCCCGCGGCCTGGCTCACGCCGGCGCTCGCCGCCTGTACGGCGCTTTCGGCCAGAGCCACTCGTTCCGGCGACGGTTCTTCCTGGACGAGGTCCAGTTGCGCCTGAGCCATATCGACGCCCAGCCGCGCCGCCGCCAGCCCCTGGCGCGCCGTAACCAGAGCGGCCTGCGCCGCCTCGACGTTGGCCCGGGCCTGGGCTACCGCGGCCCGCGCCTGTTGCAGCGCGATTTCCTGGTCGGCGCTGTCCAGGCGCAGCAGAGGCGCGCCGGATGGAACCGTGTCTCCCTCTTCGACCAGGAGCTCCTGTACCGTACCGCCCATCTCAAAGGCCAGGGTGGCCTGCCGCTGCGGCGCCAGGCGGCCCTCGGCAAAGGCAGCGTCCGGCTCGTTTGAAATCGGCGCAACGTCCGCTGTGCCGGCGGCCGGGGCGCCGCCGGCTGCGGTTTCGGTCGCCGGTTGCTCGCTACGCTGCCAGAACAACAGCAGGAGCCCGGCGGCTATCACGAGGCCTGCCAGCGAAATGATGAGGCGTGCTTTGTTGCTCAACGCTTTCCTCCGTTATTGAAGATGTCGCCCGCGGGGCGCGTCACTTCATCCACAATCAGTCCGTCGGCCAGGGTGATGGTGCGCGGCACGCGGGCTGCCAGCTCGTCGTCGTGCGTTACCATCAGGATCGTCTTACCCGCGCTTATCAGTTGTTCGAAGAGACCGAAGACGGCGTCGGCGGCGCGCGAATCCAGGTTGCCCGTGGGCTCGTCGGCCACGAGAATGGGCGGATCGTTGGCCAGCGCGCGGGCGATGGCTGCCCGTTGCTGTTGGCCGCCAGACACGGCTGAGGGAAATTTACCGGCGTCGTCGGCCATGTCCATCTGCTCTAGCAGGGCCAGCGCTCGCTCAGGGCGCTCGGCGCGGTCATAGACTCCGCACAGGTCCATGGGCAGCATCACGTTTTCCAGGATGGTTAGCGTGGGCAGGAGCTGAAAGAACTGGAAGACGATGCCCATCGTGCGGCCGCGCCACTCAGCCATCTGGCCTTCGTCCAGGCGGCCAATTTCTGTTTGGTCTACGACCACTTCCCCGGCGGTGGGGTGGTCAATGCCCGTGAACATATTGATCAGGGTTGACTTGCCGCTGCCCGACTTACCCACCACAGACACAAATTCGCCTGCGCCCACCTGCAAGTCGATGCCTTTCAGGGCCCAGAAAGGGCCGGCAGCGGTTTCGTAGGCTTTGGTCACGCCGCGCAGATCGATCATCGGCGCGTGGGTCTCTTGCTGCGTGGGTTTGCGGTCCGAATCGGTGCTGGTCCTGGCGCCCTCGCCCGGGCGCAGCGCCTGGCGTTCTGTGTTGGTCACGTTACTGTTCCTCGTCTGTGGCGGACACCAGCTGGCCGTCGACCATGTGCAGGCGGCGTTGGGCCCGGGCCGCCAGGTCGCGGTCGTGGGTCACCATCAAAATCGTTTTGCCCCGCGAGGCCAACTCTT
>DATHSI010000007.1:0-4462 GCA_035464315.1 Candidatus Sulfomarinibacteraceae bacterium | reverse complement strand
GGGTTGATTGGAATCGGGGCCGGCGGTTCATTTTTAACCGGCACCTGGTACGATCTTTATCTGCCGGGTCTGGGCGAGCTGCATCTGGGAACGCCGTTGCTCTTTGACATCGGCGTTTACCTGGTTGTGATTGGAATGACTGTAGAAATAATTGTTTCCATGGTTGAGGAGGAAGAATGGAGAGGATTCTAGCGGTGGTTATAGGCACGCTCTTTGCCACCGGCGTTTATCTGATCCTGCGCCGCAGTCTCAACAAGCTGTTGTTGGGCCTGATGCTGCTGGCGCACGGCGCCAATCTGCTGCTGTTTACGCTCAGCGGCTTGCGGCGCGGCGCGCCGCCTCTGGTGGGGGCGAGTGAGGAGCTTATGGGCTCCGCCGATCCGCTGCCCCAGGCGCTGATCCTGACGGCCATTGTGATTGGGTTCAGCCTCAACGCCTTTACGTTGATTCTTGCCTATCAGGTTGACCAGGTCGTCGGCAGCGATGACCTGCAGGACATGGAGCTGACGGACCAGTGAACGATCATATCATTCTGGCGCTACTGCTGCCCCTGCTGACCGGCGTCATGACCTTGTTGGCAGGGAAGCGGCAGCGCCTGGCGCGCATCACGGCATTCATCGGCTCCAGCCTCTCGCTGAGCTATGCCCTGTATCTGCTGTGGCTGGTGTGGGACCAGGGCATCCAGGTGTCCCATCTCGGCGGCTGGCCGGTGCCCTTTGGCATCGTGCTCACGGTCGATTTGCTCAGCGCCATCATGTTGGGCATCTCCACGTTGATGGGTTGGGTGGTCCTGCTCTACACGTTTGCCACGATTGACGACGCGCGCGAGCGTTTCGGCTTCTATCCCCTGTACCAGTTCCTGTTGCTGGGCGTCAGCGGCGCTTTCCTGGCGGGCGACCTCTTCAACCTGTATGTGTGGTTCGAAGTGATGTTGATTTCCTCGTTTGGGCTGATGACGCTGGGCGGCGAACGGGATCAGCTCGAGGGCGGCCTGAAATATGTGGTGATCAACCTGGTGTCCTCCACCTTCTTCCTCATCGCCGTGGGCCTGCTTTACGGCGCGACGGGGACGCTGAACATGGCGCAAATGGCGGGCGTGCTGGGCAGCTCGGAAACGTCGCGCCTGATCCCGGCGGTAGCCATGTTGTTCTTGCTCACCTTCGGCATTAAGGCGGCAATATTCCCGCTCTTCTACTGGCTACCCGCTTCCTATCATACGCCGCCGGTGGCCGTGACGGCCCTCTTTGGCGGCCTGCTGACCAAGGTGGGCGTCTACGCCATGTATCGCGTGTTCACCCTGCTCTTTGTGGACACGCCGCCGCTCATTCACGACCTGCTGCTGGTGCTGGCGGGCGCGACGATGCTTGTGGGGGTTCTGGGGGCCATTGCTCAGAACAACGTGCGGCGCATTCTGTCGTTCCACATCATCAGCCAGATTGGTTACATGATCATGGGGCTGGGCCTTTTCTCCATCGCCGGGCTGACCGGGGGCGTCTTTTACATTGTGCACCACATCATCGTCAAGACGGCGCTGTTGATGATCGGCGGAGCGGTGGAGGAGCTGGAGGGCAGCGGCGATCTGAAGGTGATGGGTGGTCAGTTGAACGAGCGCCCGATGCTCGCCGTGCTCTTTCTGATAGCGGCGCTATCGCTGGCGGGCATTCCGCCATTCAGCGGCTTCTTCAGCAAGCTGACGTTGCTGTCCAGCGCGCTGGAGCAGGAAGAGTACGCCATTGCCGCCGTCAGCCTGATCGTAAGCCTGCTGACGCTGTTCTCGATGACCAAGATCTGGAATCAGGTGTTCTGGAAGAAGCGCCCGGAGGGCGCGCCGGTGGAGAACGGGACCGCGACGCAGTCGCTGTGGCGGCTGGCAGCGCCGGCGGCTCTGCTGGTGGTGTTGACGGTGTCTATGGGGTTGGGCGCGGGACAGGTGCTGGCGGTGTCTGACGCTGCTGCTTCGCAGCTGTTTGCTCCGGAAACCTACATTCGAGCAGTATTAGGGGTTCCATAAGATGCGACCATTTTTGATGAACATTTTTCTGGCTTTGGTCTGGACCTTCTTGCAGGGCGAGTTACGAGCTACCAACTTCGTCGTGGGTCTGGTTCTGGGCTATGTTGTAATCGCCATCAGCCAGCGCGCGCTGGGCAACCAGCGGTATGTGCTGAAGGTGGTGCAGGTGGCGGCCTTTCTGGGCTTTGTGCTGTGGGAGATTTTCCGCGCCAGCATCGCTTTGGCCTGGATTATCCTGCACCCGCGGTTGCGCGTGCGGCCCGGCGTGGTGGCGGTGCCGCTGGAGGCGCAGACGGACATAGAGATCGTGACCCTGGCCAATCTGATCACGCTGTCGCCGGGAACGCTGACGCTGGACGTGGCCGACGACCGCAGCGCGCTATACGTGCACACCATCGTGCTTGATGATCCCGACGAGTTCCGCGCTTCGATCAAGGATTCGTTTGAGCGACGGGTGCTCGAGGTGATGCGATGACTGCCGCTCTTGACGGTGCGCTGTTCCTGCTCATGATTTCTACAGGTCTCTGCCTTTTGCGCCTCTTGCGCGGGCCGTCGCTGCCCGACCGCGTGGTGGCGCTGGACCAGATCGGCATTCACATTGTGGCCCTGGCGGCGGTTTATAGCATCCAGGTCAATCAGAGCATTTTTCTGGACGTGGCGG
The DNA here is from genome assembly GCA_035464315.1 of Candidatus Sulfomarinibacteraceae bacterium. Classification (GTDB taxonomy): domain Bacteria; phylum Chloroflexota; class Anaerolineae; order Promineifilales; family Promineifilaceae; genus JAAYYY01. Next base: position 1,790 of record DATHSI010000007.1, on the reverse strand, counting down.
TGGTGACGGCGCTCTTGGCCTTTGTCGCTGCCGTGGCCTTTGCGCGCTATATTGAACAGGGGAAGGATCTATGACGGTGCAGGAATGGATTATTGTATTTCTCATCTATTTCGGGACGTTCTTCATGCTGGTGGCGGCCATCGGCCTGAACCGCATGCCCGATCTGTACACGCGCATGCACGGCGCGGCCAAGTCCACGACGCTGGGTGTGACGGCCATCATCGTGGCTACGGCCGTCTACTTTGTCAGTTCAGACGCCATCACGCGCGCCATTCTGGTAGTCGTCTTCTTCTTCCTCACCGCGCCAGTGGCCGGCCACGTGCTGGCGCGCTCGGCCTACTTCCGCGACGTGATGCGCTGGCAGGGCACGGTGCTGGATGAGCTGGAGGATCATCTCAAGGAGGAGGAGCGGCAGGCGCGGGAGAGGGAGGAGCGGCAGGCGCGGCAGGAGCGGCAGGAGCGGCAGGAGCGGGCTGCTGAGGTGGGGGAGTAGTGCTCGGGGATTGGTTGATTGGAGATTGGAGGGCTTACTCAGTGAGGACGCCGCCCCAGGCGGCGGGATCGACATCGGCGATTGTCTGAGAAAAGGTCCAGAGATGGCCGGCGGGGTCCTGGGCGCTGTATTGTCTTTCGCCGTAGGGGTAATCAGTTGGTGGATTGACGATCCGCGCGCCATGCTCTCTGGCCCGTTGGTAGTGCTTGTCGAGGTCTGTCACGCGCACCATCACGGAGTGACCGGCCCCGGACGGCGGCGAATGCTCTGTGGCTGATTCTTCAGCGGACTGAGCGCCGGGGCGGCTCTGTTGCTCCGTGACGACCATAGCGCCCTCGCCGACGGAGAGCTGGGCGCGATGGTTCCCGATACGCAACCTCTCGACAAATCCGAATGAGCGGCACAGCCAGTCCACGGCCTCGCCTACGTCGGGGTAGGCAAGGACCGGGATGACCACGCCGGAGGGCATGGAACGGTTTACCGGCATGGATGAGTGCTCGGATGGACGTTCCACTGGCGTTTCCTCTCTCTTTGTTTGATCCAAAGTTGGTTAGCTATTCCTCTCACCAATATCCACTTTATAGGCGCTTTGCTGGCGAGGACACGTGAATTATCCGTGATTTTGGGCGCGATGCAGGCTGATGAGGTGATGGGCGTGGGGCAGGTCGCCGCTGGTGATGATGCCCAGGGCGGCCTGGTGCTCCTTGCCGTGTTCGGTGATCAGGATAGCCACCAGACGACGGTTGTTGCGGGCGCTCTCTTCAAAGAGGAAAACGGCCTCGGCGATGGTCGCTTCTCGGCTCAGGAAGGCGTGGGTTTCTTTGTCCTCGGCGAAGGCCAGCACGCGATGGATGGGCGTGTTGTCGAGGTCCGGGCGCTGCCCGCTTTCTTCGCTGCCCAGCCAGCGGGCCACGGTGACGGCGGAGAGCAGGCCCTGGAAGCTGTCGTCTTTGTAGATGGGAATCTGGGAGAAGTCGTTGCGGTACATGTGGGTCACGGCGCGCCCGATGGGCTGCTCGGGCGTCAGGCGCTGCACGTCTTTCTTGAAGGTGGGATAGACGCGGGGCGGGCGCAGGATCAGCTCCGCCAGGCGCTCGATCTGGGCCGTAACGTCGTCGTGCGGCTCGGCGATGGGGTGCTCGTCGTCGCTGTCGTCGTGCACGATGGCGTTGCGCAACTGCCCGTACTCTTTGAGGTCGTTGCGATAGCGGCGCACTTCGCTCATCCGTTTGGCGGCGATGTCTACGAGGGCGGGGAAACTGCGGTGTTTTCCGCTCTTCAGCACGCGGCGCAGGTG
>DATHSI010000006.1:0-22224 GCA_035464315.1 Candidatus Sulfomarinibacteraceae bacterium | reverse complement strand
GACGCCGAGGGCCGCCTGGCCGGGCTGATCACGGTCAAGGACATCCAGAAGCGTCTCGACTTCCCGAACGCGTCACGCGACGGACGCGGGCGCCTGCGATGTGCGGCAGCCGTCGGGGTCGGCGCCGACCTCGAGGAACGGGTCGACGCCCTCGTGGCCATGGGTGTCGACGCCGTGTCGATCGACACCGCGCACGGGCACTCCGCCAACGTGGTCAAGGCGATCGAGCGGATCAAGGGATCGTGGCCCGACCTCGCGGTGACCGCCGGCAACGTGGTCACCGAGGAGGGTGTCGAGACGCTCGCCCGCGCCGGCGCCGACGCCGTCAAGGTGGGCATTGGGGCCGGATCGATCTGCACCACGCGCGTCATCTCTGGCGCGGGCATGCCCCAACTCTCAGCGGTGATGGAGTGCTCTGACGAAGCGCACGCCCTGGGCGTACCCTGTATCGCCGATGGCGGCATCCGCTTTAGCGGTGACATCGTCAAAGCGCTGGCGGCGGGCGCCGACGCCGTGATGCTGGGCTCCATGCTCGCCGGCCTGGAGGAAAGCCCGGGCGACATCATCCTTTACGAGGGTAAGCGCTACAAGGTCTATCGCGGCATGGGCAGCCTGGGCGCCATGCAGGGCGAGGGGGCCGACCGCTATGGCAGTGGCCAGTCGGCGCGGGGCTCTGCGCGGGCTGCTGGCGGGCGCGACAAGCTGGTGCCCGAAGGCGTGGAAGGTCAGGTGCCGTACAAGGGGAAACTGGGCGACGTAATCTACCAGATGATCGGCGGCGTGCAGTCAGGCATGGGCTACGTCGGGGCCCCCAGCCTGGAGGCGTTGCGCCAGAAGGCGCGCTTCGTGCGCGTGACCAACGCGGGACGCCAGGAAAGCCACCCGCACAGCGTCCTGATCACCAAGGAAGCGCCCAATTATCAGGTGCCCAGATAAGGCATCATTACCGTAGCAATTTTCGATCATTTTCAAGATGGGAGGAGGTTTATGCTATAGCTGTCACAGCCGTAATCCAGGTGGATTCTTTGTGAAATCGAGAATCTGAGCCGGAAGTCAGATCCGGCTGCGGTTATCAGTGAACAGGAGTTAATTCACAATGGCAAAAAGCAAAGTGACCCTTACCGAAGAACAGAAGCGACGAAACGAAGAGATTTTGGCGCGGATTGCGGCGGAGGAGCGCCGAATGTTTGAGGACACGCGCGCCCTGCAGCGGGAGTGGAAAAGCAGGAGCAGCCGGCGGCGGCGGGCCCGGGCCCAGAAGCAAGCCGTGGCCGAATGAGCGGCGATGCCGGTAGCCGTGACCCCGGGCGGCCAGCTTCCGCGCCGGGGTCGCCCCCTTTCGATCACAACACTTATCTTTCCCCCTTCACCTGGCGCTATGGCAGCAGCGACATGCGCCGGCTCTGGTCAGAAACCACAAGACGTCGATTGATGCGCCGGGTGTGGGTGGCTCTCGCCGCCGCCCAGCACCGCGCCGGCCTGGTGACCCAGGCCCAGCTCGACGATTTGCGCCGGCGCGTGGACGACGTCGACCTCCCTCGCGCTCTGCAACTGGAACAAGAAACGCGGCACGATATCATGGCCGAAATTAAGGCATTCGCCGAGCAGTGTCCCGAGGGCGGCGCCATCATCCACTGGGGCGCCACCAGCGCCGACATCACCGATAACGTGGACGTGCTGCGCATGCGTCAGGCGGCGCAACTGCTGCAGCAACGGTTGCAGTTGTTGCTAAGCGCGTTCGTGCAACGCATCGAGGAAACGGCCCATCTGCCGGTGATGGCCCATACGCACATCCAGCCCGCGGAACCCACAACCGTGGGCTACCGCTTCGCCGTCTACGCCCAGGACCTGTGGGCCGACCTGCAAGAGCTGCAGCAGCTGACCGGGGAGCTGCGCGGCAAGGGCATGAAAGGCGCCGTGGGCACCCAGGCCAGCTTCCAGGAACTGCTGGCGGATACGGACAGCGACCCGCAGCAACTGGAACGGGACGTGATGGCCGAACTCGATCTACCCTACTTCCCCATCGCCACCCAGACATACACGCGGCGGCAAGATTTGCGCGTGGTGACGGTGCTGGCCGGCATCGCCGCCTCTCTACATAAATTTGCTCTCGACTTCCGCATCCTGCAATCGCCCGCTTTTGGTGAGTGGGCCGAGCCCTTTGGCCAGAAGCAGGTGGGCTCCTCGGCCATGCCGTTCAAGCGCAATCCTATCAACATGGAAAACGTCTGCTCCCTGGCGCGCTACGTCGCCGCGCTGCCCGCCGTGGCCTGGGACAACGCCAGCCAGGCCATTCTGGAGCGCAGCCTGGACGATTCGGCCAACCGGCGGCTGTTCCTGCCGCAGAGTTTCCTGGCGACCGACGAACTGCTACGGCGCACAACGCGCATCGTCACGCAGATGACGCTGGACGAAACAGCCATGGCGCGCAACATGGCCCGCTACGGCCCCTTCGCCGCCAGCGAGCGCGTGTTGATGGCCCTGGTCGCCGCGGGCGGCGACCGCCAGCAGGGTCACGAGTGGATTCGCGAAGCGAGCCTGGACGCCTGGCGCGCCGTGCAGGATGGGGCGGAGGAGAACCCCCTGCCCCACCTGTTGGCTCAGGACGATCGACTGCTGCGCTACCTCTCCGCCGAGGAAATACACGCCCGCATGGAGGCCACGACCCACGTAGGCACCGCGCCGCAAAGAGCGCTGGCCCTGGCAAGGGAGATTGGGGCCGAGCTCCGCTCGGCTTAGGAGATTGGAGATTAGAGATTGGTTTATTGGAGATTTTGGCGCAGATAAATGCAGATGGACGCGGATAGTTAATAAAGAAGAATACAGCGTGTATCGATTTGAATCTGCGGGGATTTCAATCTCCAGTCCCCGATCTCCAAAAAAAAACGAGGCGGCCGGTGCAGCGGGCGCTGTCCGTGCCGCCTCTGGGCGGGGAGCTACGGCAATAGTAGCATTTTTATAGTTGCTGGCAACCATGAACCGGGGCAGAGGCCGGCGTATTTTCATCTTCTGTTAATCTGTTTTTAATTTTCCCCTGTCCATTAAAGTACTACTTTTCATAAGTAGAAGCCCTGGCTGCCTGCGACGGCGGGCGGCCCCGGCCTACCCGCATCCGCTGCTTTCTGCTGCCCTCTTCTTATACGCGTCTAATTGTCGTTCCTTACGGTCTCACACACAACGTCAACGTGCGATTAGAAGCAGAGCCTCCGGTGCCGCCCCGTGCAGGTACTGGATATCAACGCACGAGGGGTGCCGGGCGCCAACTTACAAGTAAGGAGTTGAAACAGAATGAAAATAGAGAAACGATTCATAGGGTTTCTGGCAGCCATCCTACTGCTGCTCGCCGGCGGTAGCGCGGCCCTGGCGCAGAGTGAAACCCCGACCGAGGCCCAGTGGTACGCGCGCTATTGGAACAACACGACCATGATTGGGCCCCCGGTCCTGGAGCGCAACGAAACGGCCATCGATTATGATTGGGGTTTCGACGCGCCTGACCCGGCGGTAAACCGCGACGGCTGGTCTGCACGCTGGACCAGCTTCGTGACGTTCGAAGCCGGCACCTACCAGTTCACCGTCACCAGTGACGATGGCGTGCGCCTGTGGGTCAGCAACGACTACGTCATCAACAGCTGGGAGGAACGCACGGCGACCACGGACACTGCCATCGTAACGCTATCGGAAGGCACGCACGCCATCGCCCTGGATTACTTTGACGCTCGCGGCCTGGCCCAGGTATCCCTGGACTGGCAGCGTGTGGAGCGTTCAGAAGAAGGGACGGTAGCCATCAGCCCGCGCCGCGGCCCGGCGGGCACGGCGCTTGAGGTGAACGCCGGCGGTTTCACACCGGGCGCCACAGCCAGCGTGGGCCTGGGCGTCGCTAACAGCGAGCCCGCAGTCAGCGTCGAGGCGCCTGTCGACGCCAACGGCCGCGTGGAAACCACCATCACCATGCCCGACTTCGCCGAGCCCGGTGAGCAGTGGCGCGTGGTCGTCCTCGACCCTGTCACGAGAGCCCTGTCTGAGTCATTCGTCGTCACTGAGGGCGACGATGCGCCCGAAAATGTGTGCGGCGACACCTATCTGATTCAGCCTGGCGACTGGCTGGCGAGCATCGCGCGGCGCTGCAACACCAGCGTAGAGGCTATTCTGGCCCTCAATTCCTTCATCACGGATCCTGACATCGTAGAGCCGGGGCAGACCCTGCAGCTGCCGCCCGCCGGCGAAGCGGCGGCAGAACCGGCAGTGAGCATTACGCCGGACAACGGTCTGCCGGGCACTGAAATTCAGGTCAATGCCGCCGGCTTCCCGCCCAACGTTGTCGCCGATGTAGGCATCGGACGGGCCAACTCGGAGACGACGGCCAACGTCACCGCCACGACAGACGCCAACGGCCTGCTGGAAACGACCATTCTCTTGCCTGACGGCGCGCAGCCCGGCGAGCCCTGGGTTGTGCTGGTACGAGCGGGCGGAGAAAGGGCGCTCTCTGAGCCGTTTGCCGTCACCGAAGAGCTGGTAACCGCAACGCCGCAGTACAATCTGAACGTGCGCACCGGACCGGGCACCAACTTCCAGCGCATTGGACGCGCGCCCGCCGGTGACACAGCCATAGTCCTGGGTCGCAACGAGCGCGGCGACTGGGTGAGAATCAGGCTTGACAATCAGGAAGGCTGGATCGCAGCCTGGCTGGCGGACATTGACGGAAGCCTGGAAAACGTGCCCGTTCTGAGCCAGCAGTAACCCCCACCAAGAGAAGAGCGCTGAATAGCAGAGAGGCCGGCCTTAGCGCCGGCCTCTCTGCTATTTCTGTTTCTGTGCCGGCCCCCTGCGCTACATAGCCTGATAGTCCACTTGCGGCGGCGGCCACCTTTTCCTACAGTAAGCCATCGGATTGCATCAGCACAACACGGAGGCACGCAATGTCCGAAAACGGGAAAAGGTTTATGGGATCAGATAACTCACGGGCCAACGGCAAGGTGCGCGTCTATAAGCTGCGCAGCCGCTGGCAAGAGCGCGTGCGCTGCCAGGTGCGCTGGCCGCTGCACAAGATTATGCGTTACACGCGCGAGGTCTACCCCTTCGACGAGGACGCCTGAGCGCTCCCAGCAACACAGCCGTCACGGTTGTGGAAACGTAATCACAGTGACGCCGGCAGTGGCAAAGCGGCCCATGGCCTCCAGCGCCGCCGGCGCTTCCTGCAGACTAATGCGGCGGCTAATGAGGCGCGCCGGATCCAGCCGTCCTGCCTCAATCATGCCCAGCATCTCTGGATAGCGGTGGGCCTGCATGCCGTGGCTGCCCACGATGACCAGTTCGCGGGCGATGACCTGGGCCATGGGTAGCGGCGGATCGGCCTCATCGGCCAGCATCAGCCCCACTTGCACGTGACGCCCCTGTTTGCGCAGGCTCAGAATCGAGTTGCGGCACGTCTGGCGGCTGCCCAGCGCGTCCAGCGAGACGTGTGCGCCCCCGCCCGTCAACTCGTAGATGGCGCCCAGCAACGCCTGGTCGTCGCCGCCCCGCAACGTGTGCTCCGCGCCCGACGCGGCAGCCAGTTGCAGCGCGTTCTCGCTCACGTCGACGCCGATCACCCGCGCCCCGAGCGCCGCCGCAATCATGATCGCCGAGAGCCCCACCCCGCCACAACCGTGCACCACCACCCACTGCCCGCCTGAGACGCGCCCCTGCTCCACCACCGCGCGGAAAGAGGTGATGAAGCGACAGCCCAACGTGGCTGCCGTGGCGTAATCGATAGTCTCCGGCAGGCGCACCAGGTTGGCGTCTGCGTGGCGCACAGCCACGTATTCGGCAAAGGAGCCCCAGGCGGTGAACCCGGGCTGAAAATAATCGTCGCAAATGTGCTGGTTGCCCGCCAGGCACTGCGCGCAGCGTCCACAGCCCACGGCGAACGGTACCGTGACGCGGTCGCCCACCCCCCAGCGTTGCACCATCGCGCCGGCCTCGCTGACGACGCCTGCCAGCTCGTGCCCCGGCACGTGCGGCAGCTGCACGTCAGAGTCATGGCCCATCCAGCCGTGCCAGTCGCTGCGGCAGATGCCGGTGGCAGCCACGCGAATCACAACGCCGTCGGGCGCGGGCCGCGGGCGGGGCACGTCGGTAATAGTCAGAGGTTGTGCGAATTGTTCAAACAGGGCCGCTTTCATTGATTATCTCTCGCCGGGTATCGGTCAGGACTGATTTGTGAAACACGATGATAGCCGAGTGGTTGAGGAGCATCAACTGCAGCGCTACGGAGCGCGGGCATCTTGCCCGCACACATTGCGAGCAGGGATCCTCGCGTCCATAGGACCACTGGTTCGTAGACCCGCTCTGGTTCGCGAAGACACTACCGCCAGATTAGATGTACATTGGCGCTCATTGAACGATCGGGCATTGTCGTCTATGGTTACCCGCGCCACTTTCGCCGCACTGGGGGCGCGAAGCCGCGGCGTCTAAGTACAGACGGCAAAGGCCGCCTGTAAGGCAAGGAGGTTCTTGCATGAGCAATGACGCGGGATACGTACTGGTAGCCCTGATCATCCTGGCGTTCGTCGCCGTACTGGCGCCGCCGGCGAATACTCAGGAACGGGCGGACTGCATCGAGAACAGTGTCAGCGTGAACGGAGAAACGATTAGGCTACAATCGCCCGCATGCCCGCCGCCGGCCCATGCTTCCACCGACTGCGTGGAGAGCAGCGTGCGCGTGCAGGGACAGGACGTACACTTGCGCTCCGCCGCCTGTGACGCCGAAGACGCCGCGACAGAAGTAGCCCAGGTCGCGCCGGACACCGGCGCCGGGCCGCACCCCGCTGCCCCCCATTGCCCGACCCACGACCCGCGTGCTTACCACGGATTGTGGGACGAAGAGCGCGGCTGCCATTACGATCACGAACATGGCGACGACCCGCACGTGGTCGACGACGTTTTCGGTCGCGCCTTCTACGAGTGGGCCGGCGGCGAAATCTCCTATCCCTGGCAGACGCCGGGCGCAAACGATAGCGCCCACGGGGCCTACGGCTGGTTTGTGCGCCGCGATCTGCCCTGTGACGCGCCCTTCACCGACGGCTGCATCACCGATTTTCGCGCCCAATACCACGGGCTGGGCGCGGCCCAGGCCGCCGTTTATAGTTTCCACAGCGCCTGGCTGGAAGCTCGCGTGTGCCTGGAAGCAGACCCGCAGCGCTGTGGCATCGTGCGCGTGGGCGGCTGGCAGGGTCCGGCTGATCTGGTCGTGGACGAGGGACGCGTGTTGGATCGCGAGAACAGCGGCAACCGCATTCTGCGTCACTACCATGGCACAGAAGATCCCCGCGCCGCCGTATGGTATACGGGCGCCAGTTCGGGGCTCTTCAGCGTCGTTCCCCGTTTCGAAGATATGTGGAACAGCGTACCGCCGTTCTCCAGCCCTGAGGCAATCGTGGCCAACAGCAGGTGGTTCTGCGCCGGCGACGAGGGGCAGCCCGATTACGAAGGATGCGCCCACAACAGCAGTCGTGTCGGCCCGCACGTCATCGGCGTGCACATACCGGCGCACATCGTCGAACAATTGGACGTCGATCCCCAGGGCTTCGCCACTTACCGTGGCTACGTCAATCCCCTGGGTCACATCAGCGACCGCTGTCGCGCACCCGGCCCGACCTGCATCCCCTTCGTTGTACAGGATGTGGCGACCAGCGTAGCCTACGAATATCGCGGTCACGCGCGCGAGTACGACATCTGCTTTGCCGCAGACGGTAGCGTGACCGGCTGCGACGAGGGACAGCCAAGCGGCTGGCTGGAATTTCCCATGCACTAGCCTGTGATCCTTCTACAAAGATAATAGTTGGCCTGTTGCCCCCGCCTGCTGTATGGTAGATAGGGCAGGGTCCATTGCTTTGTGCGACGGGACACGCTGTTGCGGACAAGAGTAATAGCGGGCGCGACGTGGCCAATCGGAAGTGGGAACTCGAATTTGGAGACCCACCACGGGCAAGCGCCACCACCGTAACAAATTGGATCCGCATTAGGACTCTGGTGCTATTCACGCAGAATACATAGCATGCCAGGATCTTTTCTATTACTATTCAATTGTTACCAGTGCTGGTTCTGGCGGGAGAACAGAGTGCGCCAGGGAATACAACGACATTCATGTTGTGGCTCGTTACCTGAGGAGGAGCGATGCTCGTCACCCGCACCAAAGTCATAACGCCTGGGCGCCGGTCCGACCTACTTTCGCGCCCGCGATTGCTCGGGTTACTTCAACGCCTGATTGATTACAAGCTGATCGTCATTTCCGCCCCGGCCGGGTACGGTAAGACCTCGCTGCTGGTCGACTACGCCGAGAGCGCCGATCTGCCCGTCTGCTGGTACGCCCTGGACCATCTGGACCAGAACCCGCAACGATTCGTGGCGCACCTGGTCGCTTCCTTGCAAGAACAGTTCGACGGCTTGGGCGGTCTGAGCCAGGCCGCGCAAAGCAACGGGGAGTTCGACCTGGACCGCGCCGTGGCCACGGTAGCCAACGAAGTATACGAGCACGTGCGCGAGCATTTTGTGCTGGTGCTGGACGACTACCATCTGGTTGAATCGTGCAGCGACATCAACTACGTCGTCAACCAGCTACTGCTGCACCTGGACGAAAACGCACACATCATCGTTTCCTCGCGCACGCTGCCGGCCTTACCCGACATGTCCCTCTTTGTCGGACGCAACCAGGTCGGCGGTCTGGACTTTGAGACGCTGGCCTTTCGCACCGGCGAGATCCAGTCCTTGATGGAACAAAACTACAACCTCATCGTGCCCGACCAGGACGCGGACCGCATTGCCGAAGAAACAGAAGGATGGATCACGGGCCTGTTGCTCTCGGCGCAGACGATGTGGCAGGGCATGATCGAGCAGTTGCAGCATGCCCGCGTCTCCGGGGTAGACCTGTACGACTACCTGGCCCAGCAGGTGCTGTCGCGTCAGCCGGAGCACATCCAGGAATTCTTATTACACACCTCGCTCCTGGAAGAATTCGACGCGGACCTATGCCGGGACGTGCTTGAAGAGATACTGGGCTCTCTGAACTGGCAGGAGTTGATCGACAACATTGCGCGCAGCAACCTGTTTGTGCTGCCCGTGAGCCACGGCTGGGTTCGCTACCACCACCTCTTCCGCGACTTCCTGCAATCGCGCCTGACCAAACAGCAGCCGGATCGCGTACAGGAGATACGCCGGCGGCTGGCGGCAGTGTACGAAGAACGTGGTGAGTGGGAACAGGCGCACGACCTGTACCAGCAACTGGGCGACGTAGAAGCTACCGCAGCGCTCGTCGAACAGGCCGGATCGCATATGGCGCAGCAGGGCCAGATAGCGACCCTGGCCAAGTGGTTGGATGCCCTACCCGTGATGCTCCTCTCGCCGGCGCTCAAGTCCCTGCAGGGCATTGTGATGGCCATGCGCGGGCAGCAAGAGCGCGGGATGGCCCTGCTGGATGATGCGATTGAGCAGTTGGAAAGAGAGGAGAATTGGGAGCTGCTGCCCAGTGCACTTGTGCGGCGGGCGACCGTGCGCCGCTTCGCCGGCCAGTATGGTCGTTCCATCGAGGATGCCGATGCGGCGATTCAAATTGTGGGAGAGCATAAGACGTCACAACAAATCATCGTAGCTGAAGCGCTTCGTGTCAAAGGCACCTGTTGCTCGCGGCGAGGTGAATTGAACGCTGCACTTCACAGTCTGAACCAGGCACAGGCTATTTATCAATCGCTACACGACAAGAGTAATATGGCCCTTGTGCAGCAAGACTTAGGCGTCATTTACGAAGCCACCGGGCAGTACGAGCAGGCGCGCAACGCCTACGTCGACAGCCTCTCGTACTACCGTCAGGCGGGGGACCACCTGCGTCTTGCTACGGTTCTCAACAATCTGGGCGTTGTCAACCACCTTACCGGTCAATACGAGGAGGCCTGGGAACAGCTATCAGAGGCGCTAGAATGTGCTCGTCGCAGCGGCTATACACGTAAAGAGGCCGTTATTCTGGCGAGTATCGGCGACCTGTATGCCGATCTTGATATCGAGGAAGCAGCGCGCGATGCTTATTACCAGGCGAGGGAACTGGCGGAACGCGTCCAGGACCGCTTTCTATGCCTCTATCTGACGCTGGCGCAGGCAGGCCTGGCACTCAAGGAAGAGGATTTTGCTCTGGCCGATTACTTGCTGCAGACGGGGCGAGATCTGACCAACCGCGAGGCCCCCTTCGAAATGGCTCTGTATCAGCAGGCCTGCGGTCGCGTAGCACTGGCGCAGGATCGCCTGGAGGAGGCGATCTGTCACCTGGAATCAGCGGCCACTGCCTTCGGCGAGGGCCAGCCTGTGCATGGCGCCCACAGTCACTTTGCGCTGGCGCTGGCGCGCTTCGGAAATGGCCAGAAAGAAGCAGCCCTGGCCGATCTAAGACAGGCCTTCCGCCTGGCGCCGGATCTGGACCAGTACATTCTGGTGGTCGCAGCACGAGCGGCGCAACCGCTGCTGGAAGCTGCGCACGAGGACCCGCAGTTACGTTACAGGGCCGGCCATCTGCGCAAGAAGGTTGAGAAGTTCGAGCGCGACCTGCCGATCCTGCGCCGCTTCCTGCGCCAGCGGGCGCTCCCGTCAATATCCTTTGGCCCGCCGGAGCTGGTGGTACGCGCCCTGGGCGGAGAGGAGGTGTGGCTTGATGGTACGTTAATCACGATCAGTGACTGGCAGACTCGCACGGCCCGCGATCTGTTTTTCCTTTTGTTGGCTCGCCCCGAAGGGCTGACAAAAGAAGGGATTGGCCTGGAAATCTGGCCAGAGGCGGACCCGGGACAGCTCAAGACGCGCTTCAAGAATGCCATCTATCGCGTGCGGCGCGCCCTGGGCCAGGACGTTATCCAGTTTGGAGACGACCACCTTTACAGCTTCAATTGGGCCATGGATTACAAGTACGACGCGCAGGCCTTCGAGAACACGCTGAACAAAGCGCGCGCAGAAACAAGGCCCGACCGGCGTGTGGCGCTGTACGAGTCGGCTCTCTCCATGTACGGCGGCGACTATCTACCGGACGTCGATCAGGAGTGGGTTATCCCTATCCGCGAGAACCTGCGACAGATGCAGATGAACGCGGCGCTGACGCTGGCCCAACACCATCTGGAGTTACAGGAGTTCCGCAACGCGCTGCAGTGGACGCAGCAGCTTCTGGACGAGGACCCATGTCATGAAGAGGCGCACCGCCTGGCCATGCGCGCCTACGCCGCTCTGGGCAATCGCTCTGGCGTAGCGCGCCAGTTCCAGATTTGTCGCGACGCGCTCTGGGAGCAGGTCCAGGTGCCGCCCTCACCCCAGACACTAACCCTTTACGAACGCCTGGTACAGTAAGCGTTGCTGCCGGCAGCGCAGCTTTCTCCAGCGCAGCGTAGCGGCTTATCCGGCCCCGGCCGGTAATCCCCAATGACGGTTGGCGCATAGCAGCAAGCGGGTGTGGCGAGTTTTCCCCTATCCATTTTTCTGGCAATTCACAGCTCAAGAGGTGGATTTCGGATAATTTCCACCGTTTTTCCGGGGAAATTTCCCAATTTATCCCCTTTGAGCCTGTTTTGCAGCCACCTTTGTACCCCCCCATGGGTCACAATGGCGGCAGATTTGACAGAGGCAGTTTACTAATTTAGGAGGATGGTTGTAATGAAGGAGTTATTCGACAAAACGATGGTAAAGGCGACAAATGTGCGTTTGACCCGGGAACAGATTCAAGTTCTCATTATTTTGATTGTGGTGTTGCTGCTGGTCATCGGCGGCGGAGCACCCTCTGATTTCGGCGGCTGGGGCGGAGCCTAAGCATGTATCTTCTGGCACTCATCGTAGGCGGGGGCGTGCTCCTCATCCTGGGGCGCGCCTTCCTTACTGGAAGGTCACTGCAGCTTCTGCAGTTTGAGTTGATTGGGTTGGTCCCTGTTGCGGTCATCCCTCAACTTTTGGCCTTTTACGTGCCCGCGACGCGGGTGTGGGTGCCGGACCTGCTGGCTCCGGTAATCCTGGTCTGGTCCCAGATAGTGCTTCTGGGCTTCATCTGGATTAACCGCAAGCGGCCGGGCATGCTGTTCCTGGGCCTGGGTCTGGCCATGAACTTCCTGGTCATCCTGGCCAACGGTGGAATGATGCCTGTCACCCCTGACACAGCGACAAGCCTCTCCGGGTTCGATGCCTGGAGCGCCGGCGCTCGCTTTGGCCCTGGTAAAGGTGTCGTGCTTCCGACTGATGCGACGGCCTTCTGGGACCTCTCTGACCGCTTCTTGCTGCCGGATTGGTTCCCCTATGAGGCGGCCTATAGCCTGGGCGACGTTCTAATTGTCCTGGGCGCCCTGGCCCTCCTGTGGGCCATGAGCAATGGGCCCAAACGTAATGGAAAGCAAAACCGGCCTGAACAGATACGACGGCCTCTCTGGGCCACGAATACATCATCTGAGTATGAGCCACAAATCGGAGGTTAACGACCATGAGTAGCGCATTTCCGGCGACATCGGGCCCCACCAGCCTGTTTCCTGCCGGCCAAAAGCGCGCCGAGCGAAGCGCGCGTGACGAGGTACCTATGAATCGAGAGGTAAGCAAGCTATTGACGGCAGCCGTGGTGAGCAAGGCGTTTTGCCAGCTATTGCTGACAAACCCCGCACAGGCGTTGGAAGATGGTTACAACGGCATGCGGTTCGCCCTCACAAATCAGGAAAAGGAGTTACTGCTCTCCATTCAGGCCACGTCTCTCCCCGAGCTTGCAACGCAAATCAGCAGCCAGAATGGGAACGGCGTCGGTCAGCCGTCTCCCCTGGCATCACCGCTCATGCAGGTGTGAGGCATAAATGGGTAAAGTTTTGGTCATTGATAATGACCGCTTTATGCTGGAGGTCATCGAAGCAGTCCTGGAACTCGCCGGCCGGCCCACGGTAAGCGCCACCAGCGGGAACGAAGGCATCGAGCACTTCCGCACGCAACAAGAGGATATCGATCTGGTCATCCTCGACATGCGCCTTTCCACAGCAACGGAAGGCGCGGAGACGTTGCGCGCGCTGCGCGCCATCGATCCGGGAATCAAAGTGATCATAGCCTCCGCATACAGCCAGAGCGAAGTCGAAGAGTTTCTGGCTGACGAACAGGGAGACGCAGTACTGCGTAAGCCTTACAACATGGAACAGCTTCTCGTGACCATCGAGGAACTGAACATAGGGCAACCCGAGGCTGCTCCCCCTTGAAGAGCGACGAACAACGGGACTGACCACGCGGGTTGGACCTGGACCGGTCCCTCCGGCTCCAACGGCCACTAGCCACTTCCTGGCACACGGCCCACCGCCCGCGCTGCGCTGACCGCTCCCCACTCCACCCCCCATGGTGGAACAAATGGCGGCGCTGCCTGTTGTTCCCCCTCTCAAAATCAAAAGCCCCCGGCCGAGCCGGGGGCTTTTTTCTGCTTCAGCGCTGCAATCTAAGCCGCGCAGCAATTATCAGCGCGCGACCCAGCGCACGGCGTCGAAGGCGATGAGCCGCGATAGATACGATTCGTAGGTCACGTCGGACAGCGAGACGTAGTCATTGTTGTTGCCGCGGAACGAATACGTACCCAGCGACACCCAGCGGTCGCCGTTGGCTGACTGATCGACCACGCGCAACGTGAACCCGTCGCGGTGCGAAACCCAATAGCGCGCGGCAGACGTCGTGGTATAACGCTCCGGAATGTACACGAACACTTCATACCGTCCGGCCGTCAGGCTGGGATACCAGCGCGCCCAGTTGTAGTTAGCGCGCACGCGGTCGTTGTTCTTCGTCCACAACAGGCTGTTGCCATATCCTTCGGGCTGCGTGCGCCAGGAAGCCGCCGCGCCGCCCTTGACGAAGCCCGGGTCGGTGTTGTCCACAATGACGCCTCCGGCCGGCGGCGGCGCTGTGCTGCCGCCATCGCTGCGCGTCCAACTCAATCGCGCCACGGCGTGGTCACGGCTGTCGAAGTACTCCATCCTGATGGGCGCGTTGCCGCTGAGGTAGATCGTTCCCGAGTGACTGGCGGCAGCCTGGTCCACCCACTTGTCGATGAGCAGATGGTCGTTCACCCACAGGCGCACGCCGTCATCCGTGGTCGTCGTGAAGCGATAGGTGCCCGGCGCGAAGGAGACGGTGCGCGTCCAACGCACGGAGAAGTTGTCTCTGCGCACGCCCAACACGGGACCGCTCAGGCCCCAGTTGAAGTCGATGCTGGCGTCATCGCGCACCACAGCCGGGCTGCCGGACAGGCTGGTATTGTTGAAGTATTCGCCGCGCCAGTTACGAATGGTTTGGGATGGCACGCGCTCCCAGCGGAAGTGCGCTTCCGCCAGGCCCGTGCGCTCATAATACTCCACCACAACCCGATGATGGCCCGCGCTCACCGTGCGCTCAACGCTGTAGGTCTGTATGGGGTGATCGGACCAGCGGTCGATAATCAATTCGCCATCCAGATAAACGCGCACGCCATCGTCCGTCGCCGCCGTGAAACGGTAGGCGCCGGCCTCCAGGTCCAGATAACGGCTCCAGCGGGCCGAGAAATTATCGCGGCCAATGGAAGCGTGGGGCGATCCGTTGCCCCAATTGAAATCAATGGCCGCGTCGGCCCCTGTAACCAGCGGCTCTCCAGACAGGGTGGCGTTGTTCCAATACTGCGCCTCCCAGAAAGGATCGCTGTGTTGCGGCGAGGGACCATCCTGCGCCTGGGCAGCGCCAGAAAACAGGAACAGGACGAGGAACAGGAACAATAATGTGAATTTCTTGATTCTGATAGACATTTTTAACCTCCGCGAGTAAGAGCATGTTTCGCCCACTTCTACCTTCAAAGACGTCGCAGCGCTCCAAGATGTTCCGCGGTAACAGCGCCGTGTTTCGCCCTCTCCTTACAGCATAGAGAAGTGGTAACCGGCCCGCATCGGTCAGGAGGTGGAATTGGCGTCTACTACTTTCGGTGGAGAAAATGGCCCGTCGCCATTTCCGTTCAGCGCTCCTTCGGGCTACAATAGGGTCGCACAGCAGGAAAGGAGCAAGAACGATATGAGCGCCGTGCGACTCTGTCACAAGAAGTCAGGGGTTCGACCGTCATGAAGTTACGCAAAAAACAACCGGCTGAGTACGCCATCATTGGCCTGGGACGCTTTGGCGCCAGCCTGGCCCGCGCTCTCATGGAGAACGGCAACAGCGTGCTGGGCATAGACAACGATCCGCAACTCGTGCAACGCATTTCCGGCGAGCTGACTCACGCGGCCATTCTGGACGCCACCGACGAAGCCGCGCTGCGCGAAGTTGACATTACCTCCTTCGAGACGGTCATCGTCGCCATCGGCGCCGACTTTGAAAACAATCTACTGGCGACCGTGGCCCTCAAGAACCTGGGCATACCGCACGTCATCAGTAAAGCGGTGACAAGCAGGCAGCGCGAAATCCTGACACGCGTGGGCGCCGACCGCGTGGTGCAGCCGGAACACGACGCCGGTCGCCGGCTGGCGGAGGAACTGATGGCGCCCAGTGTGCTGGAACGAGTGCATCTGGGACCGGATTTCAGCGCCATCGAGTTGCACGCACCGCGGGCCCTGACGCAGCAGACGCTGGCCCAGCTAGACTTACGCAACCGGTTCGGAGTCACCGTCCTGGTCATCAAACGGGGTGACCAGCTCCTCGTCTCTCCGCCGGGAGACACCGTGCTACTCAGAAACGACCTGCTGCTGGTGCTGGGCGCCAACGACGCCTTGCAGGCCTTCTCCGAGCTGTGATGACGCCTCCTGACCAGGACCAGTCACCGGCGCGGCAGCGCGTTGTGCGCAGTGTCAGCACCCTGATTCACGATAGCGACGACGCGGTGCAAAAACCGGTCCCTGTGGCCCTGCGCCTGGTGCTGGGTCTGCTACTGCTGGTCGTCGTTGGCACGCTCTCGCTGCTACTGCTGCCGGGCGTGACCACCGGCCCACGCCTGACGCTTACCGAAGCCCTCTTCACGGCCACATCAGCCCTCACCGTCACCGGACTGACGGTGGTCACCACCAGCACAGAGTTTACACGCTTCGGCCATTTACTGATTCTTATTCTGGTGCAGATCGGCGGCGTAGGTTACCTCTTCGCCCTGGCCCTGGCCTTGCGGCTTGTGGGGCGTCGCGTCGGGCTAATGGACCGGCTGGCGCTCTCCGGCAGCCTGGGTCTGGATAAACCCAAAGACATCATCCGGCTCTCGCAGCGTGTACTCGCCGGCATCCTGATCATCGAAGGGCTTGGCGCTCTTTTCCTCTATTTGCACTGGCACAACAGCGGCATCGTGCCTGAGGAAAACGCGTTCTTTTATGCCGTCTTTCACGCCGTCATGGCCTTCTGTAACGCCGGATTCGACCTGTTCGCCGGCCTGGCGCGCTACCCACGGGGCGTGCCCGGAGACCATTTCACGTTGCTTATCATGGGCCTGCTGATCCTGCTTGGTGGCCTGGGCATCCCCGTGCTCACCGACCTGGCGCTGTTGTGGCGACGCGATCGCAGCCGGCGCCTATCACTCCATACACGCCTGACGCTGTGGGCCGTGGTGGCCCTGGTGCTGATAGGTTGGCTGGGCCTGTTCATCCCCGAGACACGCGCCGGAGGCGTGCTGCACGGCGATCCGCTGGACCAGCAACTGATGCATACCTGGTTCCAATCAATCTCTACGCGCACGGCGGGATTTCCCGGCTTTGCAGATTTCGACAATCTGGTGCCCGAAAGCCAGTTGCTAGTGATCGCTCTGATGTTCATTGGCAGCGCGCCGGCGTCCATGGGCGGCGGCATCACCACGGGCACCTTCGTGGTCCTCGTCCTGGCCTTGTGGAGCTATGCGCGCGGCCATCCGCACGTGCAGGTGGCAGGGCGCACCATCGCCGCGGGCACCGTGCGCCGCGCTGCCGTCATTCTGACCATCGGTATCGGCAGCGTCTTCTTCGCCTCCTGGCTAATCTTGATGACGCACGACCTGAGTATGAACACCGTCCTCTTTGAAGTGGTCTCCGCCTTCGCCACAGTGGGCCTCTCGCTGGGCATCACCGAGGAGCTGAACGTCTTCGGGCGTGTGGTGATCGTGATCATGATGTTCTGGGGTCGCCTGGGCGCTGTGACCCTGGTGGCAGCCATCGCCCAGCGCATGTCGCAGCCGGAGCGCGCCGTGCAATACCCCGAAGAGCCGGTGCTCATCTAAAAAATAAAAAAAGCCCCCGGCGTGACACACGCCGGGGGCCTGATGCCGCTGCCTACACCCTGAAAGGCATCACTGCGTCGTGTTGTTGTAGAACCAATTATAGGCGTAGTAACCGCCGGGCGCTTCCAGACGAATCGAAAGCTGTCGCGCCCCGCGCAGGTTGGAGGGAATCTCGTAGGTCACGTCGAAGGTACCGCCCGCACCGGAATTAGTCGTGCCTACCACCGTACCGTTAATCCCCCGCGTACCCATGGGCCCGATGCGCGCTGTGAAGGCGCGGTTGGCCGGGAAATTAGCCGTGCGGATGGTCACCGATTGATCGCGCTGCACGCTGACGATGTTAAAGGTAGGAATGGTGGAGGTGCGGGTGCCGTCCGGCGTGGGCGTCGCCGGCGGTGGCGTCGCCGCGCCGGTGTTGGTGTTATAGAACCAATTGAAGGCGTAGTAACCGCCGGGCGCTTCCAGACGAATCGAAAGCTGCCGCGCCCCGTGCAGGGCGTCGGGAATCTCATAAGTCACGTCGAAGGTGCCGCCCGCGCCGGAATTGGTCGTGGCTACGACCGTACCATTGACGCCCCGCGTGCCCATAGGCCCGATGCGTGCGGTGAAAGTGCGGTTGGCCGGGAAGTTATTGGTGCGCACAGTGACGGTTTCATCGCGCTCCACGGCGACAATCATAATAGTCGGGATCTGGGTGGTGGGAGCCGCCGTGCTGCTGCCCACCGTGGCGGCAATGATAACCAGCGCCAGGAACAGAGGTGCAAACAGGCGCACTATGTAGCGGCGCGCCGCGACTGACTGCGATATAGTGCTGATGGCCTGTAGGGGGTTACGTGAAGACATGATGGCTTCTCCTTTTACCACTATTGATCGTCCGCCTTCACTATAAGCGATCCGCTGCGGCGCTTCGTCCGCACTTTGATGGATCATCCCCTCCGACGAAAGGCGGATTCGCGACCGAGGCCTGTTTCTGTTGTCTTCAGCCGTACGAGCCTGAATGGGTCTGTTGCGCCTCGCCTCTCCCCATTATTAACTTTTTCCCACCCTAATTCAAGACCACGAGGCCAGTTGAGTGTAACGTAAAAATGTGGGGGTAGAGTTTGTAGTTACCGCTACAGATACTCGGTTTGCTCAATGCCCTGGAAAAAGTGCCCGCGGCGCTCGTCACAGTCAAGCTCTTCCAGCACCTGCTGCACCTGGCGGAATTCGGCGGCAATGTTGCGCAGTTCCAGGGCCGCCGCGGCAAAAGCGTCTTCCTCGGCCAGATCCTCTACTGCCTGGCACATGTTGGCCAGCCGCAACAGGCCCAGGTTGCCGCTGGTACCTTTCATGGTGTGCGCCGCCAGCCGCAGGCGGTCACGGTCGCGCTGGGCCAGCGCTTCGCGCATGGCAAACATGATATTAAGGGCATTCCTTCTGAAAATAGGGGCAATCTCAGCCACCGTGTTCAAAGTGACTGGATCGACGGCGCCGCCAAAACGATCTACCATCCCGCGCTTGATTTCTACCGGGGTTGATGTGTGCATCAATGTTCTCCTTAGCCGAGAATACTCAGCCGTCAGCGTCAGACCGCATTGGCGCTTTCCCTGCGTCTGTTGGGCGATTGTGTAGCTGCCTTTGTGTCTTGCCCTGATTGTAGCGGCACAGCGCCCGAATTCTATACTGCTTTGGTACTAACTCGTTGCGACCTGAGATCACCCTTTCACAATGCGTGAAAATTGTGTTAAAATCAGGAGCGAGTCGCAATAGTTTCCAGTCATGTCGCGTTTGATGGAGGAGGTGCCGCGCGATGAGTATTAATTTCCTGACCAGCGAAGTGCTGAAGCGAGACGTTGCCTCTGAACGTAAGGAGGCCGGCGTAGGTGGATTTGACCCTGAAGAACTGCTAGATGGCCGGCCCAGATTCCAGGTACGCAGCGGCGGCGCGCCGGCAGCAGCGACCCTTTCCCAGCTAAACGGTGAGGCCGCCGACCGTGACAACATGGTCACCGGCTCCCTCAACCTGCTGGTCAAGTACATCCCCACAGAAGTGATCACCCTTTACGTAGCTACCCTTTCCGCAGCGCCGGCGCTGCAGGAGGTGTTCCCGCGCATCCGCACCGGTGACATCTATTGGGGATTTACGATCATCACGCCATTATTGCTCTTACTGATTTACATCAACAAGCGCGCTACGTCGGGCCTGACGCCCGTGCCCCCGGCGCGCCAGTGGCCGTGGTGGAAGCTGTTCGCGGCGACCGTAGCCTTCATGGTCTGGGCCCTGGCGGTTCCCGGCAACCCCTACGTGTCCGGCTCCACCGCCGCCGTTCTTGCCGGCCTCGGCGCGGTGTTTATCTCCATGCTGCTAAACCTGCTGGAGCCGATTTTCGAGCACAGCCTATAATAGGGTTGCATCGTTTACTGTAGAACAAGATAGATTGAGCTTTACAGATTATTCCGGTATTGCTGTGGTCGGTGTCCCCACCGAACAAAAATGTAAAGGTTCATGCATCTTGTTCCGCACCGGGAGAAACCATGACCGAACAATACGAATATCTCGTCTGCGCCATGCAGAATGGCCGGGTTACATTCGTCAACGGCGAGTGGCAGGGCGAGGTAGCGCCAACAACTGAGGACGCCAACCAGGCGCTGGAAACATGCCCCGCAGCCTGGGTCTTTCTGAACCAGGCCGGGCAGGAGGGATGGGAGCTGGTCTCGTCTCTTAACCAGCCGCTGGAAGACGTGCACCTACAGACCCTGTTCCTCAAACGTCCACAGTAGGGCAAATTGCCAATTTGCCCCACGATCCCCGGGCGGTAATCTGCCTCTAATAGTTCCTATGATATAATAAGTTCTGGCACTCCGTTGCCACCCCGGCGGGCAGGTATGCGAGGGTCTTACGAATGGGCCAACCTTGGCCTGTCCCTATGTACGCCAACAGCTGACATGTACACGCTTTCTCTTTATAAGCCAAAGAGACACATAAAAAGAGGTGACGAATGACAGAACCGTATGATCATTTTGGCGCCCGCACCCTGCTTCCAGGCCGCGACGACGTCTACTACTATCGCCTGGAACAGCTGAGCGAAGAGGGCATCGGTCACGTTGAGCGCCTGCCCTTCTCCATCAAGATCTTACTTGAAACCCTTCTGCGCAACGTCGACGGCTATCTGGTTCAGGCTGACAATGTGGCCGGCCTGGCAAGCTGGAACGCCGAAGACCCGGGCGACGCGGACGTGGCCTTTATGCCCGCCCGCGTCATTTTGCAGGATTTCACCGGCGTGCCGGCCGTCGTCGACCTGGCGGCGATGCGCTCGGCCATGGCCCGTCTTGGCGGCGATCCCAAGAAAATCAACCCGCAGGTACCCGTGGACCTGGTCATCGACCACTCCGTCCAGGTGGATACCTTTGGTACCAACGCCGCGCTGTTCATCAACGCCGAGCGGGAGTTTGAGCGCAACCGCGAGCGCTACGAATTTCTCAAGTGGGGCAAAGAAGCCTTCCGCAATTTCAAAGTCGTGCCCCCCGCCTCAGGCATCGTGCACCAGGTGAACCTGGAATTCCTGGCCGAGGTGGTCATGACGAGCGAGGAAGGCGACGGCCTGGTGGCCTATCCCGACAGCCTGGTGGGCACCGATTCACACACGACGATGATCAACGGCCTGGGCGTGCTCGGCTGGGGCGTGGGCGGCATCGAGGCCGAGGCCGTGATGCTGGGCCAACCCATTTTCATGCTGACCCCTGAGGTGATCGGCTTCAAGTTGACCGGCGCGCTGCCGGAAGGCGCCACAGCCACAGACCTGGTACTCACCGTGACCCAGATGCTGCGCGAGCACGGCGTGGTGGGCAAATTCGTAGAATTTTACGGCCCGGGCGTGCGCCGCATCAGCCTGCCCGACCGCGCCACCATCGGCAACATGGCGCCCGAATATGGGGCGACGATGGGCTTCTTCCCCGTAGACGAGGAAACGCTGGGTTACATGCGCCGCACGGGACGGCCGGAAAAACTCGTACAATTGGTGGCGGATTACACCAAAGCGCAGGGCCTCTTCTACAAAGCGGACACACCGGATCCCGATTACAGCGCCACGCTGGAGCTGAACCTGGAGGATGTGCAACCCAGTCTGGCGGGCCCGCTGCGCCCGCAGGACCGCGTGCCGCTGACCGAGATGAAATCGCGCTTCCACGAAGTGCTGCAGGCGCCCATTTCCGAGCGCGGCTTCGCGCTGAAGAAGAAGGAACTGAAGCGCACGGCCGTCGTCTCCAACGGCCACAACGTGGAGATCGGCCACGGCGCGGTGGTCATCGCCGCCATCACCAGCTGCACCAACACGTCGAATCCCAGCGTCATGTTGGGCGCCGGCCTGTTGGCCAAGAAGGCGGTAGAGCGCGGGCTGCAGGTCAAGCCCTACGTCAAGACCAGCCTGGCCCCCGGCTCCAAAGTGGTCACCCGCTATCTGGACCAGGCGGGCCTGACACCCTATCTGGAAGCGTTGGGCTTCCACGTCGTGGGCTACGGCTGCACCACGTGCATCGGCAACTCCGGGCCGCTGCCGCAGCAGGTGGCCCAGGCTGTGGAAAAAGGCGACCTGGTGGCCACGGCGGTGCTCAGCGGCAACCGCAACTTCGCCGGGCGCATCCACCCCCACGTGCGCGCCAACTACCTGGCCTCGCCGCCGCTGGTCCTGGCCTACGCCCTGGCGGGCACCACGGACATCGACCTGGCCAACGAGCCTCTGGGCACGGGAAAGGATGGCCAGCCGGTCTATCTGCACGACATCTGGCCCGACAGTGCCGAAATTCGCGAGGCGATTGAGCACTCGATTACACCGCAGATGTTCCACGACGAGTACGGCGGCATCTACGAATCGAACGAAACGTGGAATGAGATTCCCACGCACGGCGGCGAGCTGTACGAGTGGGATCCGGACTCCACCTACATTCAGGAGCCGCCATTCTTCACCGATCTGACGCCGGACGTGCCGCCCATCAGCAACGTGGAAGGGGCGCGCGTGCTGGTCAAAGTCGGAGACTCGACGACCACGGACCACATCTCC
>DATHSI010000005.1:0-3199 GCA_035464315.1 Candidatus Sulfomarinibacteraceae bacterium | reverse complement strand
TAAGACAATTTAGATAGTTTCGCGCCCAAAGTACAGGGCGCGCCGACCAACACTGTAGCATAAACAAAATGGGTCTGTCAAGCGCGATTTGAACCTGTGTTATAGTAAAGCGATTCTGACACCCATTAAGAGAAAAGCGATTTGAACGCGCGTTGAAATGTGGCGTCAGGGCCACCGGTACCAGGCGGCGCCTTCCTGCACGTCGTGTATCTCGAACAGATTGGCAATCGATTGTGTGGTGACGTCTATGGTTGCTTCGTTGATTTGTTCGTTTGCGAGGAAGGCGGTTAGCGCATCCCAGTAATCCTGCGTGAAGTTAAAAGGGGCAATGCTGCCGTGTTGATCGAGAATGAGATTGCCCGGATTCTCGTTGACGAACGATTGCAGCTCCCGGCGCACCGGATCCGGAAACTCGTTGGGGTCGATGTCCATGCGCGCAAAGAGACCGCCTTGCGTCACGTTTGTCGGGATTTGCAGCTCGGGAGACGTGACCATGCGCACCCAGTTCTCAGCAATTTGCGGGTGCGGCGCCCCGGCAGCGATGCCGTAGGTGTCCGGATGGAAGAGCAGGATCCGTTCTGGCTCTTGCGGGAAGGTTACCGCGCCAAAAGCCTCACCCGGCTGCCAATCCCGGCTGGCGAAGTAGCCGATGGCCCAGGTGCCCATGATAACCATTGCCGCATCCTCATTAACCACCAGATCTACTGACTCGTCCCAGGTAAGATTGGGGTGGAACTCGTACATATAGGACTTGAGCTGACCAAAGGCGTTTAACGCCTCGCGGAATGTGTCATCTGTGACGATATCAATGTTCCCCTTATATAGATCAACGTAATAGTCCGGCCCAGCCAGCGCCAGGAGAATGCTGTCGAAGACAAAGGCCGATTCCCACTTTTCACTGGTACCCAGGGCCAATGGAGTCATCTCCGGACGGGCTTCCTCGATTGCCTCAACGACGACCATCAACTGTTCCAGAGTGGTTGGCGCATCAAGCTCCAGTTCTTCGAAGAGCGCGGTGTTGTAGTAGAGAATGTTCTGAAAATGCATGTTGAGCGGTGCGCCATAGGGGCTACCGTCGATGGAGACGGCGTTCAACAGGGGCCGGGGAATGACGCCGGCATAGTCAGTCTGATCGTAGATGTCGTCAAGGGGCTGCAGCTGACCGGCATCTACATAGTCTTTCAGTTCAGCGCCGCCCAGCGTCTGCCAGGCGTCAGGCGGCAGGCCGGCGGAGAGGCGGGCTTGCAGGACCAGGCGGTGGCTGACACCGCCGCCTCCGGCTACCGGGTTCTCCACGATCTCCACATCGGGGTATTCAGCCCTGAAGACGTCGAACATGGCGTCCGCCGCTTCGCGTTCGCCACCCGCCGTCCACCAGTGAAAGATTTCGAGCTTATTTTCCTCCTCTGGATCCGGCGCCGCCTCGACCATGCGCGTCACCTCAACCTCTTGGACCACGGTCTCTGTGACCGACTCACCCGCCACAATGCGTGTGACTTCAACTTCCTGGGTGACAACCTCTGTGACGACGCGCGTGACTTCGATAGTGGTCGGCTGGCAGGCGTTGAGAAGTGCTAGCACAGCGAGCACGATCACCGCCAGTGTAATACCACTCTTCCTTGTTCCTATCACAGTTCCATGCCTGCTCCCGCACGCAGCCTGCACATCGATTCAAATTGCATACTAGCACTTCTGCCATGGTGGGTCAAAACGCGCGAGTTGGTCTCCTTCTGTTTTTCTTCCGTGGGATTTGCCTACGGACGAAATCGGCCTGGACCAGATGGCCGGCTTGACGGAGGCACCGTCGCACTTGTGGGCGTGATTGACAGGTTTCTCGGGCTCAGTTATAGTGAGCTTAACAAGACGTTGTACGCTCTGGTACGCATGTGAGTGTCGCTCAGATGTGCTTCTCTGAGCGGCACTTTTTTATTGGACAGCGTCTGCTCTGAATTCAATATGAATTAGATGTTACTAAGGAGCGATACCTATGGCGAATGAGACAGATATTCAGGTACAGGACGATATCGTAGTAGGCCTTGACTACGTGCTGCGGCTAGACGACGGTGAAGTGGTTGACAGCTCGCAGGGGCGCGACCCTCTGGAGTTCATTCAGGGGCGCGGGCAGATTATCACCGGTCTGGAACAAGAGCTATACGGCATGGGCGTCGGGGACGAGAAGAGCGTTCGTGTTGAAGCCGGCGAAGCTTACGGTGAATATGATGACGAGCGGTTGCAGAACGTGCCGCGCGATGCCTTCCCAGACGACATGGAACTAGAAGAGGGAATGAGTGTGCGCATGCGCGATTCGAACAGCGGCAATCTCTTTGACGCCTATATCGACGAGGTTGGCGAGGATAGCGTGGTGCTTGACTTCAACCACCCGCTGGCGGGCGAGACGCTACATTTCGACGTCAAGATCTCCAGCCTGCGCCAGGCATCTGATGAAGAACTGGACCACGGGCACGTGCATGCTGCATAGTTAATTTGGGCCGCCCACGTCTCTCGTTTTGGCAGCGGGTGTTTATTCGTCCAGCAGAATGACCGGTTCCTGATAGTAGCGCAGGCGGCTGCGAGCGAGCTTTTCGGCGAGGAATTGATTGAACCAGGCGCGCTTGGAGACAAGCGGCTCGTTTGCTTTCAGGCGGGCCAGGTCTGCATTCAGGCGCAGGATGCGACCGGGAATGACGAAACGGGTCAACCCTGCCGGCAGCAGGCGGCCCTCGCGAGCCATGGTGAAGACTACCTCCGGTTCAAATTGGGGGAAGATGGCTACCGCTTTCATGTCCGGGTGTTGGCCGTGAAGTCGTGATAGATCGGTGAGCAAGGTGCGTTCCACTGAGCCCCACTCCGTATAACAGGCGACCAGCTCGTTCATCAATCTGAGCCGGCCATTGTTCTGTTCTGACTGAACCAGGATGGCCTGGCGATCCTGATCAAGAAAATAGCAGAGCGCATCTTTTTCGCGAAACACACTCTGTATGTCCTCCGGCGGCAACCGTCTGAGGCGTATCCCCTCAATTTGCTCCAGGAGCGCAAATAGTTCTTCGGCCGGCGCATCGTTGGAAATCACGTGGTACCAGGTGTGCAGGTCAAAGTCGTCGCGGTGTGGATCTACTACCTGAACGATGATGTGTGGGTACTCCAACCGCTTCAGCGCTGTGAAGCGCGTGGCTCCATCCAGGATAACGTAGCGGTCGCG
>DATHSI010000004.1:0-26632 GCA_035464315.1 Candidatus Sulfomarinibacteraceae bacterium | reverse complement strand
CGCCGATGATAACGAGGCCGACGCATACTGACGAGACGCCGCGGTGGCCGAGGAGACGGCGAAGAAGTTTAAGAAGATTAAACAGACCGCGGACGGCTGACCGCGGCAGGTCGCAGGTTACTGGTTGACAGGTTGCAGGTTGCTGGTTACAGGTTCGGGGAGATGATTCGGCTCGGCATGATACATGTTGGCTGTCTGCGGTCCGCTGTCAATTAATTGCATAAATCCCCCATCCCGTTTAGACTGCACACTACATTGATACAGAAATACTCCAGTAAACCGGTACACTACCATGAATGCTTTTAAACAGCTTCTGCAGTCCGAAGAAACGATCTTACTCGATGGCGCGATGGGCACCATGCTCATGGACGCGGGCCTGGAGCAGGGCAACGCGCCGGAGTTGTGGAATGTCGAGCATCCCCAGCGCGTGCAGGCCGTCCACGACGGCTACATCGCCGCGGGCTCGCGCCTCATCCTGACCAACACCTTTGGCGGCACCCACTTCCGGCTTAAACTGCACAACGTGCAGGACCGCGTGGCCGAACTCAACGAGGCCGGCGCCCGTGTGGCGCGTCGCGCCGCCGACGCCGCCGAGCACCTTGTGGTCGTAGCAGGCTCCATGGGACCCACAGGCGAGCTGATAGAGCCCCTGGGCACAATGACTTTTGAGGAAGCACGCGACGCATTCGCCGAGCAGGCCGCGGCCCTGGCGGCAGGCGGCGTGGATTTGCTGTGGATCGAAACCATGAGCGACCTGCAAGAAGTGCGCGCCGCGGTCGAAGGCGCGCGCGCCGCCAGCGACCTGCCCGTGGCCGTGTGCATGACGTTCGACACCAACCGGCACACCATGATGGGCGTCAGCCCGCAGCAAGCGGCGGAAGCCTTGAGCGAGATGAATCTCGCCGCTTTTGGCGCAAATTGCGGCAACGGTACCGCCGAAATCGAGGACGTCATGGCCATTATGACCGGGCTACAGGTCCAGACGCCCCTGATCGCCAAATCCAATGCCGGCATTCCGCGTCTGGTAGACGGCGGCCTGGAGTATGACGGGACGCCCCCGGTCATGGCCGGTTACGCCTACCGCGTGCAGAAGCTGGGCGCGCGGCTCATCGGCGGCTGTTGCGGCAGCACGCCGGTGCACGTGCGCGCCATGAACGCCGCGCTATCCGGCGAAACGGCACCGGAGACGTTGCCGGAGAAAGCTCCAACACCTGACCCCACGCCGGCCCAGGCGCAGAGCGCGGGGGCGCAAAACGGGGCGCGTAACGGCAAACGCAGCAGAAGACGGCGCGAGCGGCGACGAAGCCGCGGGCGCTCGTGACGGAGGAACCACTTTCATGAGTATCGGTAGCTGGCTACGCAATCGCCCGCACTGGTTGGAACGTGCCTACGGCGCCACAAAGCGTATCTTTGCCTGGATGGATCCACTGATCGCGCGGCTGGGATACGAGCGGGTCGAACGTTGGATTCAGCCTGCTGAAGATCTCAGCAAGAAAGTGGTCTTCGACTGCCGCGTCTGCGGACAGTGTGTGCTGCACTCCACGGGCATGACCTGTCCCATGACCTGCCCCAAGAATCTGCGTAACGGCCCCTGCGGCGGCGTGCGTGCCAACGGGCACTGCGAAGTGAAACCCGAGATGCGCTGCGTGTGGGTCGAAGCCTACGAACGCTCGCAGAGGATGAACGTCTACGGCAACGAGATGATCTTGCTCCAGCCGCCGGTCAATCGCCAGTTGGAAGGCTCCTCGGCCTGGATCAACATGCTCACCGGCGCAGACAAAGAAACGCCGCCGGGATGGCAACGCTCAGAGGCAGCAGTAGAACGCCGGCCAGAACTCGATGAAAAGAAACCATCCGATCCGAAAAAGAATGAAGAAAGCCGCCGCCAGCCGTCCGCCGTTGGCGGTCAATCCTAGGCCATCCACGTGATAGAGAACGAAAATCTTACGGCGGGCAGCCGTCTGGAACGGGTCCTGCGCTCCGGCCGGTTTGCCGTCACCGCGGAACTGAACCCACCCGACAGCGCCGATCCCCAGGAAGTATACGCCGCCGCCCTGGTCCTCTCCGAGGTCTGCGACGCCATCAACGCCACGGACGCCTCCGGCGCCCACTGCCACATGTCCAGCGTGGCCATTTGCGCCTTGCTGACGCGGGCAGGCTACGAACCGGTCTTTCAGGTCTCCTGCCGCGACCGCAACCGCATCGCCATCCAGGGCGATCTGTTGGGCGCGGCGGCTATGGGCGTGCAAAACGTGCTCTGCCTGACCGGGGACGACGTCAGCGTGGGCGACCAGCCCCAGGCCAAGCGCGTCTTTGACTTTGACTCCATCCACCTCTTGCGCACGGCGCGCATCATGCGCGATCAGGGCATGTTCCTCAGCGGGCGCAAGCTGACCTCACCGCCGCGCATCTTCCTGGGCGCCGCCTCCAATCCCTTCGCCCAACCGTACGATTGGCGGCCCTTGCGGCTGGCCAAGAAGATCGAAGCCGGAGCGCAGTTCATCCAGACCCAATACTGCTACGACGTGCCCCGCTTCCGCGAGTTCATGAAAGTGGTGCGCGACATGGGGCTGGACGAGCAGGTATTTATCCTCGTCGGCGTGGGGCCGCTGCGCAACGAGCGCGCCGCGGAGTACATGCGCACCAAAGTGCCCGGCGTGCGCATTCCCGACGAGATAGTGGAACGGCTGCGCAAGACGCCCAAGGAACGCAAGCAGGCCGAAGGCAAGCGCATCTGTGTGGAAATCATCGAGCAGATCAGCGAAATCCGCGGCGTCGCCGGCGTGCATGTCATGGCCTACCGGCAGGAGGAACTGGTGGCGGAGATCATCGAAGAAGCGGGGCTACTCCCGCGCCCGCGCCAGGCCGGCGTGTCCGTGGACGGCGACGGGCGCAGGCGCAGGCGGCGCTGAGTCCCTGGTAACAGGTTGCCAAATTGCAGGTTGCAGGTTGATTTATTCAGGAGGTTATTTTGGAGACGGTTGTCAGTTCTAAGAGCCAAACAGTCATTATCGGGCCGGATCGGCCTTTTACCATTATCGGAGAACGTATTAATCCTACCGGGCGTAAGCTGTTAGCCCGGGAAATGGCGGCGGGGAATTATGACCGCGTGCGTTCGGACGCCATCGCCCAGGTGGAAGCGGGCGCGCACATGCTGGACGTGAACGCAGGTATTCCGCTGGCGGACGAGCCGGCCATTCTGGCCGAGGCCATCCGCATTGTGCAGTCGGTAACCGACGTGCCCATTTCCATCGACTCCTCTGTCGTGGCTGCCCTGGAAAGCGGTCTCGACGCCTATGAGGGCAAGCCGTTGGTCAATTCCGTCACAGGCGAGGAAGAACGGCTGGAGTCGGTACTGCCCCTGGTCAAGAAACACGGCGCAGCCGTCATCGGTATCTCCAACGACGAGACCGGTATCTCCGAAGACCCCGACGTGCGCTTTGAAGTCGCCAAAAAAATCGTCGAGCGCGCCATAGATCACGGCATTCCCCGCGAGGACGTGGTCATCGATCCCCTCGTCATGCCCATCGGCGCTATGCGCTATGCCGGGCAGCAAGTCTTCCACATCGTGCGCCGCTGCCGCGAAGAGCTGGGCGTCAACACCTGTTGCGGCGCCAGCAACGTCTCCTTCGGCCTGCCGAACCGCGCCCCCCTGAACGCCGCTTTCCTGGCTATGGCCATCGGCGCCGGGCTGACCTCGGCCATCACCAACCCCATCGAGTCCGAAATCAAGCAGGCCATCCTGGCGGCGGACGTGATGATGGGCCACGACGAAAACTGCATGGCCTGGATCCAGGCCAACCGCGCGGATGACGACGGCTCCGACGGCTCAGGCCGCAGCCGCCGCCAGCGCCGCAGCCGCCGCCGCAACAAATAGTCACAGCGCCACGAACGGAACCCTCGGCAGCGGTGAGACACTGTGGCCGAGGTTTCCATAACTCGCATCTGCCGCTGCGCAGCCCGCGCCGCCTGTCACCAACATCACGTGACTTTCGTCACTGGCATCCATCCCACCGATCCACCATTCTAACAGTGGAACCGCTCGTCTCTGCCCGTTCGTGGAGGAACTTCTATATCCACCCACTCTGTGCAACGCAACGCTTCAGGCTACGTATTGTAAGTTGTAAGCACATAACTCGAATGAATACGACATAACCGGCCGCTCCGGCAGCGACAGAAACCGTGCCGGCCGGCCAGAGAGCAGCCACATGTCTCCTAACCAGGTCATCCACACCGAGAACCTGACCAAAGCGTACGGCGACTTTCTTGCCCTGCAGGGCATCGACCTCGCCGTCCCGCGCCACTCCATCACCGGCTTTCTGGGCCCCAACGGCGCCGGAAAAAGCACGGCTATCAAGCTCCTGCTGGGGCTGCGCCGGCCCACCGCGGGCAGCGGCGCCATCTTCGGGCTGGACATCATCGAAGACAGCACCGAAATCCGCCGCCGCACCGGCTATCTGGCGCAGAGCCCGCGCTTCTACGACAACCTCACCGCCCGCGAAACCTTGCGCTTCGTGGCCCGCTTCTTCTACGATGACCCCGCGCGCATCAGCCGCGCCGTGGACCGCGCCCTGGAATTGGTCGATTTGCAGGACAGGGCTGACCGGGTGGTGCGCGGGTTCAGCGGCGGCGAGCGGCAGCGGCTGGGCATCGCCCAGGCTCAGATCAACCGGCCAGAGCTGCTGATACTGGACGAACCGGCCGCGGCCCTCGATCCCATGGGCCGCGAGCAAGTCCTCTCCATCATGGAAGACCTGCGCGCCCACAGCACCATCTTCTACTCCACGCACATCCTGGACGACGTGCAACGGGTCAGCGACCGCGTGGTCATTCTTAACCAGGGTCGCCTGGTGGCCCAGGGTCCCATCCAGGAGCTGTTGGCCGGCGATGGCCAAGACGCCATCCTCTACCAGGTCTCACTGGTGGGCAACGCCGAAGCCGCCCGCGCGCGGCTCAGCCGGCAGCCGTGGGTCAGCGACATTCGCCCCAGCACCCAGCCCACTGTACGCCGCGTGGCACGCAACGCCAACAGCCACGAGCCCGAGGGCGCCGTGCGCTGGCTCGTGGCTGTCACCGACGAAACGTCAGCCCGCTCCCGCCTGCTGCGCCTGCTCCTCTCCGGCGACGACGTCGACGTGCTCTCCTACGGCCGGGCCCAGGTCGAACTTGAAGATTTCTTTATGCAACTGATTCGCGAGGAAAACCATGAGTGAAATGACCGTCAGCACGCGCAGCGGCTTCTGGAACCTGTTGGAGCGCGAGAACACAGTATGGTGGGGCAGCCGTCGCTGGCTGGTACAGGCCCTGCTGGGCATCGTCGGCCTCGGTGGTTTCCTGGCCATCGTCCTCTTTGTCCTGCCCGGCGTGTTGGCCGCGGCGGGAGAAACGATGGATCCCATCGAAGCCGGCGTGCAGATGTTCTTTGGTCTGGGCGCCTTCGCCCTGGGCATCGACGCCATTATCCTCACCCAGGATACCATTATTGGCGAAAAGGAATCGGGCGTCGCCGAGTGGGTGCTCTCCAAACCGATCTCGCGACACGCCTACATGCTGGCTAAGCTGCTGGCCAACGCCCTGGGTATCTTCGCCACCCTCATCGTCCTGCCCGGCGCGGCGGCCTATCTGCTGCTGACGCTGGCTGGCGGCGAGCCTTACCCCACCGCGCCCTTCCTGTGGGGCATGGCCTACTTGACCGCGCACACGATGTTCTACCTCGTCCTCTCTCTGACCCTGGGCACCCTGACCGAGAGCCGCGGACTGCTTCTTGCCGTCACGCTGGGCTCCCTGCTTGGCGGCGCGCTGGTCGCCGATTTCATCCCCATCGCCACCCTTTTCACGCCGTGGGCGCTGCCCAACATTGCCGGCGCGCTGGCCCTTGGCGCGCCGCTGCTGCGTGAATTCCTGCTGCCCGGCGCGCTGACCGTGGTCCTCACGGCAATCGCCCTGGTCGTCGCCCTCTGGCGCTTCCAGCAAGCCGAACTGTAACCGCAACCGCTCAGGAGGGCGCTGTGAAAACCGCTGCTACCATTGCTATCGCCATCGGCCTTTTGATGCTCGCCCAGTGGATCTTCTTCCTCGCCGCCGGCCTCGTACCCGAGCTCAACACCGCGCCCGTGGAAATAACCTTCCACCTGGTCGCCGAGCTGGGCACTGCGCTGGCCCTGCTCGCCGCCGGACTGGGCCTACTGCACCGTCGCCCCTGGGCACAGCCCGTCGCTCTGCTGGCCTTCGGCATGCTGCTCTACACCGTAGTCAACAGCGCCGGCTACTTCGCCCAGCAACAGGAATGGCTCTTCGTCGGCATGTTCGCCATTCTGCTCCTGCTGGCCCTGTTCAGCATCGGCCTCATACTGCGTCCCCGGGGCTGACCCTGCCGCCCAGCGCCAGTAACCATCGCCCGCCAAGGGACGCCACAGCAGCAATTAGTACTTCCGTACTAATCGTTTACGAGATATGTTCTATACTCCGCTTCTCGCCTCTTTTATATGCTAGGCTCTGGAAAGGAAATGCGTCGCCACTGAGCCGCGGCAATCAGACAAAACAATCCGTTTAAGCCCAATTCCTGGCCTATGAAGATCCTTATCGTCGATGAGGACCATATCCTGGCCGAAATCCTGGCCTTCACACTTCTTCGCGCCGGATACAGCGCGGTAAAAGCGCACAACGGCAAAATGGTCCTTGAACGCTGGCACGAAGTCGCCCCAGACCTGATGCTCCTTGACGTCAACCTCTCCGACGTCGATGGCTTTACCCTTTGCCGGCGCATACGGACCCACTCCAACGTGCCCATCATCATGCTCACAGCTCGCGACGACGAGAAGGACATCGTTCAGGGCCTGGAGATGGGAGCCGACGATTACGTCACCAAACCCTACAGCCCGCGCCAGCTCATCGCCCGCATCCAGGCCGTCCTGCGCCGGGCCACCAACGGCGTGGGCAACGGCTCAGCCGCGCCGGGCAACAGCACGACCGTGCGCCAGGCCGGCGACCTGCACCTCGATTTGCCG
This sequence comes from Candidatus Sulfomarinibacteraceae bacterium, assembly GCA_035464315.1. Lineage (GTDB taxonomy): Bacteria > Chloroflexota > Anaerolineae > Promineifilales > Promineifilaceae > JAAYYY01. The sequence goes on along the minus strand of DATHSI010000004.1, from coordinate 19,625 downwards.
CGCCGCGAATTGCGCGTGGGCCAGGACGATCCCGTCACCCTCACCGCGCTGGAAATCAAACTCCTCAACTACTTCCTGCTCAACGCCGGGCACGTGCTCACCGTCGATGCCCTCATCGACCATGTCTGGGGCTCCGCCGGCGCCACCCGCGTGATGTTGCGCCAGCTCGTGCACCGCCTGCGCTGCAAGATCGAACCGGATACCTCCAATCCCATCTATATCGAAACTGTCCCCGGCGTCGGCTACGGGCTGGTCACCTCGCCCACCAACCTCGCCCGTGGGCAACACCACTCCACGTAAGGGCCCGATTCGCTTCCCAGCTCTCATTTACTCAGTCATCAAACGGCCAGGCCGATCCAGGTAGATCTGCGTCATACCGTCGCCGGTGTAATAGGCCAGCGCCAGCAATGGACCGGTGGGATTCATCCCCGGATTCTGTGGATAGAGCGCCGCGCCGGTCACGAACACGTTCGGCGTATCCCATACCTGCCCGTACTTATTGGTCACCGAATGGTTGGGATCGTCGCCCATGATCGCGCCCCCGGTGATGTGCGTGCTCTGGTAGCTGTGCACCTCAAACGGATCCAGTTCCAGCGTAAATGAAATCCGCGTGGGGTTCATGGCCTCCATTATCTCGCGGCAACGGGCGGCAATGAAACGGTACAGGCGATAATCGTTCTCGTGCCAGTCGAACGTCAGGCGCAGCAAAGGGCGTCCAAACGCATCTCGATAGTTAGGGTCCAGGTCCAGGAACTGATCGTCGTAGGGCAGGCTTTCACCCTGGATGCTGATACCCACGTAACTATCCCAATTCCGCCGTAGATTCTCCTTCCACTCCTCCCCCCACTCTGTCCCTGAGCCTGCCAGGCTCCCTACTTCAGCGTCCACAGGCGGTCGTCGCCGCTGCCCCTGGTTGCCGTCGCCGTCCTCGTCTCCGTTACTGCCGTTTGCCTCCATATTCAGAACCGGCATGCTCAGCGTGGAAAACAACGGCTGCCGTTCGCCTCCGCCACAAGTAATCGAAGCGCCGCCGATAAAGTCCAGGTCGCTGTGGTCAAAGTTATCGGCATTGAAGTCGTGAATCACGTTTTGCATCGTGCTGTTGCCCGTAAACAGGTTGAAACGCCGTCCTTCAAAGACGCCCGTCACCGGGGTCTTTATCAACTGGTAGGTCAGATTCTGGCCCACCATGCCGCGGTCGTTGCCGATCCCGTCCGGATGCGCCCCGCTGCGCGAGAGCAACATCATGCGCACGTTGCTCAGTGTATAGGCCGACAGAATGACGATGTCCGCCGGCTGCTCGTGTTCCTCCCCCGTCAGCAAATCCACGTAGCTGACGCCGGTCGCCAGCCCATCACGCCCCACGTTTACCTGCAACACGTACGAGTGGGGCCGCACGTCGTACAACCCGGTCGCCAGCGCCAGCGGAATGTGATCCGTCAGCGCGCTGGCCTTGGCATCCACCTCACAACCAAACCGCGTGCAGAATCCACAGTAGAGACAACCAGAGCGCGGGCGCCCTGAGACGCCAACATAGGCCTGCGAGAGAATCGCCGCCGGTTGCCGGAAGGGATGGTGGCCCAACTCGCGACACGCCTCCGAGAACATTTGCGCCGGAATGGAGGGCGCCAGCGGCGGCAACGGGTAGGGACGGCTGCGTGGCCCCTCAAACGGGTTGCCCCCCTCGATAATCTCACCGTTCAGGTTGCCCGCGTCTCCTACAACCCCAATGTCATAATCTACCTGTGTATAGTGCGGTTCCAGCTCCTCATACGTCAGGGGCCAATCCTGGATTCGGCTGCCGTGCGGCAACCTGTCCTCACCATAGCGTTCAACGTGATGCGTGCGGTAGTTCATGTCCGAGGGGTAAAAGCGCCACGTCTGCGCCGCCCAGTGCACGCCCGCGCCGCCCAGCCCCTGTCCCGGGTGGAAGGCGCCGTACTGGCGGATGGGCAAAGAGGGCAGGCGCGGGTTCGGTCGCCACGTCCACGTCTCGCGCCGCAGGTTGACCATCATCGCCTTGCGCATCGGGTAGCGCAGCGTGTCGTGATTGTGCTCAAAGTCCGGCGTTGCCCAGCGCGCCGGTCCCTGCTCCAGCGAGACCACGCGCAATCCCGCAGCCGTCAATTTCCACGCGAGAATCGCCGCCGTCCACCCCGCCCCCACCGTTACAACATCTACTTTCCTCTGTACAGCCATGTCAGATACGTCTCCCTTTACTGACTCAACCGTGTGTATACCTCTGGGAGGCCCCGGCGTTAACTCTGACAGACGATGCCACGCGCTGGCCCTCCCAGAGGCAAGTTGCGCCTTTTTTCACTCTCCCTTTCGTTCTTCCGACCCAGAGACAGGTAGGATAGTGTTCTCTCCCACCGGCTCGCCGGGGTGCATGTGGGGCAAATCGACCAAGCTCCACACCGGTCGCTCCGCCGCTTCTCCCTCGGTCTGTATCTCCTCTACCGTATAGGCCCGCTGCGCGCCCGGATAGCCGATCAATTTCCAACCCACCATATCGCGATTGCCGCCGTAGACCGGGTCGCTGAACATACCTTCGTTCGTATACCGCCGGAAGGTGTGGAAAACCGCTTCAGCCGACAGTGGGTCAAAGCCGGTCGCCTCGCCGTCCACCATGGCCTGGATAATCTCGTCCTGCTGCTCCTCGCTCAGATCCACAAAATCCTCGTCGAACTGCTCGTTGGCGTAGCGGTCCAGGCCCGCCACGCCCAGGCGGAACACTTCACGCGGCGTCAGAACCGACTGGTAACCATAGCGCTCGATCTCGTCTTCCGGCACCCAGATCACGTTGAACGCCCCTTCACCGTCCGCCGGCGGCGCGTCGCCCTCATACGTCTCGGCAAACGGCGGCTCGCGGTACACGGGCTCCGCAAACCCTTCCAGCTCCGCCAGCAAATTGTCCATGTAGTAGACGACCCCGGCCTCTCGCGCGCCGGGATCATCCGGCGTGCCCGGCAACAGCCGCGCGCTGAACGTCTCCACCGTCTGTGCTTCATGGGGCGTGAAGAAGCGCAGGGGGCCGGGCTCCGGGATGGCGCGCGGTGGATAAGGCACTTCCGGATATTGCGCGCTCACGGGAACCCGCGCCGGGATCAGGTCGCGCACCCGCCGCGGCGTCTGTTGCGCCGGGCGGCAGCCGGCGCCTGTCACCGTCAAACCCGCCGTCACGCCCACCACTTTCAGAAAGTGGCGGCGCGTCACCTTCCAGGCGTTGTCCTCTTGCCCATCCTGCTCGGGGATCTTCATCTGTTGTTCACTCATACGCGCTGACTCCTCAGATTGCTTCACACTCTTACCGGCGCCCCCCTCACGGCCCCGCGCAGGGGCCCATGACAAATATCGGAATCCACGTAACGAGGATTACCAGGAAGAACAGGCTGCTCAGCAAAACGCCGGACAGCGCCAGAAAATGTTGCCGTTCCTCCACGCGTCCCTGCAACGTCTCTTTGCTTTCAAACGCCCGCCAGTTGCCATAGGCCGCATAAGCACCATAGAGCACCGGCGCAGCCGCCACCAGCGCAACCGCCGTCAGTATCAGCAACAGGCCCGGCCCGCCCAACGCCCTGAAGCTAAAAAAGCCCCACTGGCAGTGCAAGGCAACCAGCGTGTAACTGACGCCCAGATAGATGGCCCACACTATCGGTCCCGCCGCCACGCCAAACCACAACTGGCGTGCGCTGGCGGTGCGGGTCGCTTGCTCTTCCTGCACAATCTCTCTCCTCTCTAAAACAGGTACGGCGCCAGGTATAGCGTGGCGTACAGAGGAATCCACACAGCCACAACAAAGTGCCAGTAGATGCCGTTGGCCTGCACGCCCGCATTGCGCTCCTCGTTGAAATAGCCCTGGAAAGCCAGCGCGCCCACCACCACCGTTTTCAGCAAAAGGGCGATGACGTGGGCGCTGTGGAAGCCGACAATGGTCCACTTGATTGACCCGTAGGCGTTCGTGGCCCAGGTGTAATCCAGGTTGCTGTACTCCACGTATTTGAGCGCCAGAAAGATGAGGCCCAGGATGAAACCGGCGATCAGGCCCGCGCGCAATCGAAACTGATTTCCCTTGCGGATGCCCGAATCCGCAAAATGGATCGGGATACTGCTGACCAGCAACACAACGGTGTTAATCGTGGGCAACAGCAGCTCCGGCTCGCTGATTCCGCCCAGGGGCCACTCCGCCGCCCCCGAACGCAGGTAGAAGTAGGAGCTGATGAGCGAAGCGAAAACCACCGCTTCGATCAGCAGCAAAAACAGCACTCCGTGATAAAAAGGCGGCTGCGCGCCATACTGGCTGGCAACCGTGCTCGTGGGCAGCGAGCCCGGCGGGCCGGCCTTGGCGTACCCCATGTCCCGCTGTTGCGCGTCGGGCCAATGCCAGGCCACGATCAGGATAAACACCAAAAAAGCGCCCACCGGCACCAGCGCCAGGTCGATCATCGTCGCCACAAATGTGAACCCCGCCGCCAGCGCCGTCCACAACGGCAGCCAGGTGGGGCCGGGCAACACCACGCGCTGTTGCGGCCTGGCGTCCATCGCCGTCGTGCCCAGCGTTTCCCGGCGGTCGTTGCTCAGCGCCAGCAACCCTTCCTCGCGCAGTTCCTGGGCCTCCTGCTCCCGGCGCTCTTGCGTCTCCGGCGCGTCCCACAGCGGCTCGCGGCTGCGAACCACTGCTATCTCGTAGAAGTTATAAGGCTGCGGCGGCGACGTGGTAGCCCACTCCAGCGTCCCCGCGTTCCAGGGATTGGGCCCGGCCTCTTCGCCGTTCCGCCAGCTCTTCACCAGATTCACTACAAACAACAGCAGAGCCACAGCCACGATGAAGGCACCTATGGTAGAAATGAAATTCAGCTCGTTCCAGCCCAAGCCGTCCAGATAAGTATAGACGCGGCGCGGCATGCCGAAAAAGCCCGTGATGTGCATGGGGAAGAAAGTGACGTTGAAGCCCGTAAACAAAAGCCAGAACTGCCAGCGCCCCAGGCGCTCGTCCAGCAGGCGTCCCGTCACCTTGGGGAACCAGTAGTGGATGCCGCCGAACAGGGGCATCACCGCGCCGCCGATGAGCACGTAGTGGAAGTGCGCCACGACAAAATAGGTGTCGTGCACCTGCCAGTCGAAGGGTACCATAGCCACCATCACGCCCGTGATGCCCCCCAGCACGAATATCACCACAAAGCCCACCACGTAGAGCATGGGAGTGTTGAACGTTACGCGCCCCGCGGCCATGGTCGCCAGCGTGGCAAAAATCTGCACGCCGCTGGGAATAGCGATCATCATGCTCGCCGCCGTGAAGAAGGACAGGCTCAGGCTGGGCAGCCCCGCGGCAAACATATGGTGCACCCACAATCCAAAGCTCAGGAAGCCGATGGCCACAAAAGACAGCACCAGCGGGATATAGCCGATGATCGGCCGTCGCGAAAAGGTGGAAACAAGGGCCGACACAATACCCAGCGCAGGCACCAGGATGATGTACACCTCCGGATGGCCAAAAAACCAGAATAGATGCTGCCACAACAGCGGCTGCCCGCCGGCGTCCGGGTTGAAGAAGTCGGTGGCGATGGTGCGGTCCAGCATCAGCTCCACGCTACCCACCATCAGCGGCGGCATGGCGAACACAATCATGAAAGCCATGACCAGGATGGCCCATACGAAGAGCGGAATGCGATTCAGCGACATTCCCGGCGCGCGCAATTTAAAGACGGTGATGATCAGCTCCACCGCCGCCACCAGCGCCGCCACCTCCAGGAAGGTGATCAGCGTCACGTAGAAGTCGATGCCCGCGCCGGGCGAATACTCTGGTCCGGTCAGCGGCACGTAGGCAAACCACCCGCCGTCCGGCGCGCTGCCGAAAAACAGGCTCATCCACAACAGAACGCCCGCCAGCAGGAAGATATAGTACCCGAAGGCGTTCAGCCGCGGAAAGGCCATATCCCGCGTGCCGATCATCAGCGGCACCAGGTAAATCCCCACCCCCTCCATGATGGGCACCGCAAAGAGGAACATCATCGTCGTGCCGTGCATGGTGAAAAGCTGGTTGTACAGATCGTGATTGAGGAAGCGGCTCTCCGGGAACATCAACTGCACGCGCATCAGCAACGCGGCAATGCCCGCCAGGGCGAAGAACAGGAGCCCGGTGGCAATGTAACGTTTGCCAATCGCGCGGTGATTGACAGCCGTGATCCAGCCCACAATCCCCGCCGGTCGCCGCCACGTCTGCTCCAGCGTGCTTGCCGCCTCCTGCGCAGCGTCGTCCGGTAGCTCTTGTGGCGAAGCAACTATAGCCATCTGTTCATTCCCATCGTCTCACTCCAAACCGTCCGTGTCCCTCTCAAAGCGCCACGACCAACCTGAGCGAACTCGTATCATTCTGACCGAAGCGAAGAATCTTCTCACTCCAACGTATCCAGATACTCCAACAATGGCTGAAAATCCTCCGCAGGCAGCGCCGTCGGCGGCATCAAATTACCCGGCTTAATATGCTGCGGGTCCAGAATCCAGCCCGCTAGATTGCCGCGGTTGTTTTCCAACGTGCCGGCGGCAAGCGTGCGGCGGCTCATCAGATGGGTCAGATCCGGTCCCACTTCGCCGCTGGCGTTGGTGCCGCGCACCGTGTGGCAATACACACAGGCCGATCCCAGAAACACCTGTTGACCCCGGAAAGCGTCGTCGCTCGCCGGCTGCGGGGCCGGCTGCCGCTGCTGCTCCAGCCACTGTTCAAACACCTCAGGCGGGCTGGCCACGACGATAAAGGCCATTCGCGCGTGCTGTGCGCCGCAGAATTCGGCGCAAATGCCGCGGTACTCCCCCGCTTCGTCCGCCTGCAGCGTGAGCGTATTGATGTCGCCGGGGTTCATGTCCATCTTGCCCTGCAGTTGGGGCACCCAGAAACTGTGGATAACATCGGCAGACGTCAGCCGCAGCTCAACCGGCTGCCCCACCGGAATGTGAATTTCATTAGCCGTGACCACATCTTCGTCCGGATAGCGCACTTCCCACCACCAGCGATGGCCCACGACGTCAATGGTGACCGTTGCTGTGTCTCCCAGCTGGTTCAGCGCCGAGAGACTGCTCAGGTTAAAGAAGTAGGCCACCGGCAACACGAGCAGAGGTAGCACGAGGCCGCCCCACCAGATCCAGCGCCGCCCCCCGGCCTCGTCAATCAGCGCCCCATCCGCTCGCGACTGCCGCCGTCCCCAAAAGGCCACGTACAGCAACACCACCCCGACAATGGCAAACACGATCGTCCCCAGCCCCAGCAAAACCCACCATAAGAAGGCAATACTATCCGCCGCCGGACCGCGTGCATCAAGGCTCGACGGGATACCCGCGCCGTCCGGCCCGTTGGCGCATGCGGCCCCTGCGACAACCAGGAACGCCAGGACAATAAGCAGCGAGGCGCGCGAACAACGGCTGACGCTGCCATCACTCTGTTTGTCCCACTGCCTGTTGCTGCCAGTGCTCAAACTCTAACTCCCGGGTCAGGCCGTAATAGCTGCCAACTCCTTCCCCTCTACTCGTCGGCTCCGGTGCAACGTGCAATGATTGCCCTGATTTTTCAGAGGATAGTGAAGAAACGTGACACCGGGCGTTCCATCTCCGTTACAAAGTTGTGACAGAGCGCCGCGCTCCCCCCGCGTCCCATCCGCTCAGTCAATGTAGATCGGGTTCGTCAGCGCCCAGCGCCAGCCGCGCAAATCGAGGTCCGCGGGCGCCTGCGGCGGCAGATCCTCCGCCGCCATATCGCCCACCAGCTCCGCCCGTATATAGCGTTCGGCGGGCAGGGTCACGACGACCCTCTGCGCCGCGCCCTGCACTTTCTCTTCATGCGCTACGCCCGCCTCCGTCGCCAGTCGCAGGATCAAACCGTCGCCGCCCACCGCTTCCACCGTCACTCGCGCTTCCCGCCCGGCATCCAGGCGCAGCGCCTGCCCCATCTGCACCACATCGCCCTTTCCGCCCGCGCCGGCCCGCAGATCCAGGCGCGGTCCATCGGGCAGCGCGCTGATGCTGGTCCTGCCGGCGCGAATGGCCTCCAGCACCGCGCCCGCGTCACGGCCCCTGGCCCTGACCCACGTCGTGGGCTGGCCCAGGCGCAAAAAGCCCGTCTCCCCAGACCGGCCCTGGCTCTCGCTGGGACAATGGTAGTCGCTGCCCCCCACCACCGGCACACGCCGTCCTTCATTCAACAACCGCTCCCATAGGGCCAGGCTCTCCTCGTTTCGATGGGGCCACGGCCCCTGCCACACCTCCAGCGCATCTACCGGCAGGTCCAGGCCATAGGTCCACGCCGGCCCGCCCTCCTTGGGGTGATTGATCGAGCACAGCCCACCGTGCGCGTGCGCCAGGGCAATCAGCGCCGCCATCTCCTCATCGCTGCGGCAACGAAAATCACACCAGCGGCTGGCGCCCCACACGTTCATGTGCCCGTAATACGTGGTCACCTCCTGCCCCGGAATCAACAACAACTGCTCGTCGCTCAATTCCGCCAGGGCAGCGTGGTGGCTCACCGTGTTGTGGTCCGTGATCGCCAGAAAGTCCAGCCCCAGCGCCCGCGCTTTGCTCGCCAAATACGCCGGCGATCCTTTGCCGTCGCTGTGATACGTGTGGCTCTGCAGGTCGCCCTTCAGCCACAGCCACTCCTCGCCGCCATCGTCCGGCGCCGGTTCTAACCGGTCCACGTCTACTCGCGGCCCAGCCCAGGCGGCGTCGCCCGCCGTCTCCGCCAGCTCCGCCTGCACCTCAATTTCGTAATCCGCGCCCTCAGCCCAGATGCGGTACAGGCCCAGAATCACCTGATAGCGGCCCGCGGGCAAGGGCCCCGGCAGATACCCCGGCGTGGCCTCCTCCCTTCCCACCGTAAACGTCAGCCGATCCGATCCGCTCCAGCCGCGAAAGCCCGCTCCACCCGGGAAATGCGCGCCCTCCGGCCCAAACAGGCCGATGTCGATCACGTTGCCCCCCTCCCGCTGCCCGTGGTGCATGCGCGCCGAATAATGGTAGCGCACCGTCAGCCGCCGCGCCGGGGCCGGCAGCTCAAAGGGCACATAGAAGTAGTCGTTGCGGGCTTTGTCTTCAGGCGTCACGCGCCCGCGAAAAGTGCGGTTAAACATCTGCCGTCGTAAAGACATCCGTTTTTTTCTACCATTTCTTGAAGGCACGCGACTGTCGAGCTGGCGCAAGACCTGCACCCCCTACCATATCACGAAAAATCGGATGATTTGCTGTTACAGACATTAAGGCTCCGCCCGCAACCGAGGATTGCTCACCTCGTCAAAGCCCAGGTGAATCAGGTACAGGGCCAGGAACAGCGCGATCAGCGTCACCACCGGTGCCAGCCACCACCACCACAGATTTTGCAGGATGGCGCTATAATTGAGCGCCCAGTAGATCATCATCCCCAGCGTCATCTCCCGCTGCGGGCCCAGACCCAGGATAGAGAGGCCTGATTCCGCCAGCACCGCGGCGATGAAGGCGTTCACGAAGTTGGCCCCCAGCCAGGGCAACATATGCGGCATCAGTTCCTTGAAGATGATTTCCAGGTCCGACATGCCCGACATGCGCGCCACCTGCACGAAGGCGCGCTCCTTCAGGCTCAGCACCTGCGCGCGCACCTGCCGCGCCGGCCAGGCCCAGGCAAAGAGGCCGATAATCAGAGCCATGGCCTGCACGCCCACCCCCCGCAGCAACGCCGCGATCAGAATCAGAAACAGCAACGAGGGCACTGACAGGAAAACGTCGATCAGCACGCGCAACGCGGCGTCCACCGCGCGCCCAAAGTAACCGCTGACAAAGCCGATGATGGCCCCAACGACCGTGCCAAAGGCGGCGGCGATGATGCCGATCTGCAGCGAGTTGGGGATGGCCTCGCTCATCTGGATGGCCACGCTGCGCCCCAGGGCGTCCGTGCCCAGCAGGCCGCCCTCCCCTGGCGCCAGCCGTGGCAAGAAGCTGCCGCTGGCTCGCTGGCCCCCTTCCACCAACAGCAGGCCGCCCAGCGCCAGCAAGATGAAGATCATCAGGATCGTGAAGCCGATCATGAATTTGCGGTTGCGCAACAGAACCCTCAGGTAACCGGGCTGCGCTTGGGGACCCTGTTCTTCCGCCTGATCCGTTGCAGCAGTTACAGCCGTCATCTGTTACGCTCTCCCCACCTCTCCGGTGCGAATTCGAGGGTCAATAAACGGATAGGCCATATCGATAAGAAAGTTGGCCACGGCGACAGAGATAATGATAATCAACACCCCGCCCTGGATGACAGGAAAGTCCAGGCTCTTGATAGAATTGAACAGCAGCCAGCCCACCCCCGGATAGGCAAAAATCACTTCCGTGATCAGCGCCCCGCCCACGATATTGCCCAGAGAAATCGCCAGCCCCGTGGCCTGTGGCAGCAGTGCATTGCGGAAAGCGTAGCCCCACAGAATGCGCCGCTCCTTGAGCCCCATCGCCTCCGCGTTCATGATGTAATCTTCTCCCTTCAACCCCGTGATTAGGCTGCGCATGCTCAGAAACCACCAGCCCAGCGAGACGAGAATGATGCTCAAAGCCGGCAGCGCCGCGTGGTGCATCACATCCACTGCAAACTCCCATGTCAATTCCGGCCGCATGCCCGCGGAATACGCGCCCGACAGTGGGAAAAGATCCCAATGGAAGGCGAAGACGTACACTAGGAGCAGCGCCAGAATGTAGTAGGGCGTCGTGTATAACAGCAAGGCCACGGGCACCAGCCCCTGGAAGAAGCGCGACTTACGCCAGCCGACCACCGCGCCGATGACCGAGCCCAGCACCCAGCTAATTAGGGTGGTCACCGCCAGCAAGCCGATGGTCCAGGGCAGCGCGTAGCCCAACAGCGTCGTCACCCGTGAGGGGAAACTGCCGATGGAGTAACCCAGGTTGCCCCGTAGCAACTCCCGCAAGAAGCTAACGTATTGCTGCCACAAGGACTGATCCAGCCCAAAGATCTGGCGATACTCCTCTACTAACTGGCCCGCGCCCATACTACCGCCCACAGAGGCCATGTTCAACAGAATGGCCCCCAGCGGGTCGCCCGGCACCAGGCGCGGCACGAAGAAGACGATGGTCACTGAAATGAAGATTGTGACCAGCAACAGCGCGAACCGTCGCCCAAAGTATTTCAAGTAGCCCAGCATAGTCTTGCCACGTGTCCGGTCCGGTCATCGGGGTGGGGGCAGCCGCAGAAGCCGCCCCCACCACCGTCAACCACTTACACGATTACCGCTGCGCGCTATTGGCCGCCGCCAACGCCGCCGCCGGCCGGGTGGATACCGCCCACCCACTCCCCGGTGTCGGGAGATTCATAACCATTAATCACCAGATTGAACGTTGCCCACCAGCTAACGGGCATGTTCCAGGCGTTGTCCGCCGTGGGCCACCCTTCCCAGTAGGTGGTGTTGAAGGGCACCAGCGCCGGCGCCTGTACCATGCTGATAACCGGCAGATCTTCGAAGTAGATAGCCATCGCCTCTTCATACAGGGCAACCATCTCGTCCTGGTTCTCCTCCGGCGTCGCCGCCATCTGGTCCACAATGGCGTCGAACTCAGGATTGGCGTAGCGGAAGGAGTTGCGCTCGAACCACGGAGCCGGCTCGCCCAGCGGGACGTTGAAGCGGCTGTGGAACAGATCCAGGTTGTCGAAGATGTAGCCGGGGCACATGGAGTGCAGCTTGATGTCGTAATCGCCGCGCAGGATGGCGTCGGAGAGCACGCCACCGCTCAGCGGCTGCACGTTCACCTCAATGCCGCCCGCTTCCAGCTGGTCGGCCAGCACGGCAGACACCCGCATCTCCTCGCTAGAGTCCGCGTTCACCAGGTAGGTGACGGTCACGCGCTCGCCGTTAAACGTCCAGAAGCCGTCGGCGTCCTGTGTGAATCCGGCGGCGCTGAAGCGAGCTTCGGCCTCGGCCGGATCAAACGCTGTCGCCGGGTACTCCTCGCGCAAGTCGGCAATGGCGTCAAAGTAAGGATTCAGACCATCGTAGTAGGGCCAGATGCCCCAGCTGGGCACCGTGGTTCCCTCATAGGCCAGTTCCACAATCTGGTCGCGGTCGATCAGATAGGACAGCGCCCAACGCGCCTCTGCATCGCCCCACGGATCGTGCGCATTCTGCACCATCAGAGCGCGCGGGCAGGGATCCAGCCACGCATAGGGCGGGCCGTCTTCCCAGGCGATCAGGTTGGGGTTGCGGTCGGCCACTGACAGGTAGTCGGCCAACGACAGAATGCCGATGTTCGGCGAATCCAGCTCGTTGTTAGCCAGGGCCAGAGCCACGCTGGTGGAGGGGCCCACGTGCTGGAAGTTCACCACGCGCGGCCCGGGCGTCACGCCGAAGACCTCGCTGCCCCACCAATCGTCGTTGCGCTCATAGCTCATCACGTTCTGCGAGGCATTGGCCAGGACGTAGGGTCCCGTGCCGATCGGCGGGTTGTTGGTGAACGTGAGCGGATCCTCGCCTTCCCAGACGTGCTGTGGCAGGATGGTGATGCCGCCCCAGATGCCCACGGCGGGGAACGCTTCGCGGTTCAGGTGTACCCGCGGATTGGACTCAACCAGGTTGAAGGTCACCGTCAGGTCATCCTCGGCTTCCACCGATTCAATACGAGCCGATACCTCCTCGGCCCACACCATACCCGGGTTGTTCAGCAGCAGATCGTAGGTAAAGATCACGTCATCGGCCGTCAGGGGCTCGCCATCGCTCCACGTCACGCCGTCGCGGATGTTCACCGTGATCGCCGTAAAGTCGTCATTGTACTCATAATCTTCCGCCAGCCAGGGAACAAACTCACCCGTCTGGAGATTGTAGTAGAAGAAGTACTCGTAGATCAGCTGGTGCAGACCCGTATCCGAGCGGCTGACGCCGGGCGCGTACAGGTTCAGGTTGGAGGGATCGGAAATCGGGCCCGGAATGGCGATGTTGAGCTGCTCGGCCCGCCCCTCCGGCATAGCCTCAGCTTCCGTCTCTTCAGGCATGACTTCCACGATCCTGGTGACTTCAACTTCTTCCTGAATTGTCTCCACGATCGTCTCGCCCTCAACGATTCTCGTCACCTCGCGCTCAACGACCTGGGTGACGATCACCTCCTCCGGAGGGGGCGGCTCCTGCTGGCAGGCAGCCACAATCACGGCCATCACAAAAAACAATACACCCACTCTTATCAGGTTTTTGACGTTCATCGTTCCTCTCCTCTCTAACGGGGATTTGGGAAATAACCTGCATTCACTGGATCACCTCGTCTCACAACCGGGCCGCCCAGAACCTGGGCCGCCCAGAAATTCGACGGACGCCTACACACTAACGCTCCATCTATCCTTCACCTCCTTCCCATGCTCACAAACTTTACTGTCTGGTCCTCCGCAAGAAGAAAGGACCAGCCCTTATACCTGTGCCTCCTCAACCGCCGTCACGTCCTGCGGCACGCACATCACGCTGTCCATCTCCACCGCAGGCAACTCCACGTGCTCCTCATAGAGATAACAGGTCACTGCACGGCTGGGATTCGTGCAATACAGCGGCGGCGCCTTCTCCAGGCAAGGCTCGAACGCCTGGGGACAGCGCGGGGCAAACGAACAACCCTGGCCCTCCTTGGCCTGAGCCGACAGCGCCGAGGGTTCCGGCTGCTCGCGCCAGACTCGATCAGGATTAGGCAGGGGAATAGACCCTACCAGCAACCGCGTGTAGGGATGCTCCGGGTCCTTGACCACTAGCTCCACGTCTCCCGCCTCGGTCACGCCCCCGCGATAAAGCACCAGAATATTGTGGCTGATTTGAAACGCCGTAGTCAGATCGTGGGTGATATAGATGATTGAAATGCCAAATCGTTCGTTAAGATGTCGCAGGTTGTCCAGAACCGTGGCGCGCAGCGAGGCGTCGATCATCGAAACCGGCTCATCGGCAATGATCAACTTCGGTTTCATCAACAGCGCGCGTGCCACCATAATGCGCTGCCGCTGCCCGCCGCTCAATTGGTGCGGAAAGCGGCCCAGCGTCTCTCGCGGGCGCAGGCCCACTGCCTGCAGCGAGCTCTCTATCAGGCGCCGGCGCTCCCGTTTAGAATTGGCCAGCCCAAATTTGGCAATGGGCACTTCCAGAACGTGGTCCACCCGGTAGAACGGATTATACACTTCAAATGGATCCTGGAAGATGGCCTGCACCTCGCGCCGGAACGCCAGCCACTCCCGCCGGTTTAGCTGCGCCAGATCCTTTCCCCGGTGCAGCACCTTGCCCTCCGTTGGCGTCTCCAGGCCCAGCAACAAGCGCGCCATCGTCGTCTTGCCGCTGCCGCTCTCGCCCACCACGGCTGTAATAGAAGGTTGCTCCGTCGTAATCGACATGGAAAAGTCGCGCAGAGCCACCGTCTGCTTCTTGGCAATCATGCCGCTTTCAAAAATCTTGGTGAGCTGACGTGCTTCCAGAAGTGGTATCATGGCCTGACTGTTTCCTCGCGCCCCGCGCCCTGTTCGGCGATCACCTGCTCCAGGCTCTGTCCATTTTCCAGAAGGTGGCAGGCGGCCCGGTGCCTGTCCCCCACAAACTGTATCTCTGGCTCTTCCACCGTGCAGCGCTCAATACGATGGGGACAGCGGGGGTGGAAAACACAGCCGGGAGGCAGATCCAGCAACGAAGGCGGCGACCCCTGCGCCGCGTGAAAGGCCCCTTTCTCGTCCAGCCGCGGCAGGCTGGCCATCAGCAACTGGCTGTAGGGATGTTGCGGTCGCTCGAAAAGCTCTCTCACAGGGCTTTCCTCCACCACGCGACCGGCGTAAATCACGCCGATGCGGTCCGCAAATTGCGCCATCAGCCCCATGTCGTGCCCGATGAGAATCACTGCCGCTCCCAGCTCCTCCTGCACCTTGCGCAACGTCTGCATCACCTGCCGCTGCACCACCACGTCCAGGGCGCTGGTCGGCTCGTCGGCGATAATCAGCTTGGGGTACAGGCTGATAGCAATGGCAATGCACACCCGCTGCTTCATGCCGCCGCTCAACTCGTGAGGATACATCTGCGCCACATCCGGGCGCAGCCCTACTCGCGTCAGCAGGTCCGCAATGTGCGCGTTCATGGCCTCGCCCTTCAGCGGCGAGTTGTGGTTGCGCAACCCATCGGCAATCAGCTCTCTGATGCGAATCACCGGGTTCAGCGAGTTCATGGCCCCCTGCATGACCATCGCCACGTCGGCCAGCCGCCGCCGGCGCATCTGTTCCTCAGAGAGCGTGAGCAGATCGACGCCATCCAACAGCACGCGCCCGCCAACAATCTCACCCGGCGGCTTAATCATGCGCATGATTGCCAGAGCCAGTGTCGATTTGCCGGAACCGGATTCCCCGATCAGCCCATAACGTTCCCCCGCTTTCAGTTCCATATCAAGGCCGTCAACAGCCTTAACCGGCCCGCGCTTCGTGTGATAGTGCACGCGCAGATCCTGTAATTCAAGCAGGGGTGGTGTCGTTGTGCGTTGGCGCTTCTTGCTTTGGGAGGGCCGATCAACCATTGTTCTCGTCACCTGCGAACTGGAAAAGAAGGCGACTACGTTGACATCGAAGAGCACTTTGCTACAATGCAGCATAACGTACTAACGCGTGTTAGTCAAGTTACTACTTGAGTATGGGAGTGCGAAAATGTTGTGATCGGGCCGGTCTCCTGACCGCGCCCGCGAAGTGGCTCGGTGGGGACACCGGCCACAGCAATTCACAAATCTTTAGTGCTCCCCTTGAGAATCCCGCCGGGCAGATCTCCCAATTTGCCCGCCACACAAAGGAGGCCCGGCAGACGCGCATCTGCCAGGGGAGAAGCAACTAAAATGCCTTCGCGTAACGTCACCAGCCGTGATGTAGCCAGAAAAGCGGGCGTCTCGCGCACCACCGTCTCCTTCGTCCTCAACAACGTGGAAGAAGCCAACATCAGCGAGGAAACGCGCCAGCGCGTGCTGGAGGCGGCCCAGGCGCTGGGGTACGTACCCCACGCCGCAGCCCAGGTACTCGCCGGACAGCGCACCCGCATGGTGGGCCTGATCATCCCGCCCGATCGCCGGCACCTGCCCAGCCACCTCTTTCTCCTGCCGCTGATGGAAGGAATGCTGTACGTGGTGCAACAACACGGGCTGCGCCTGCTGATCGATTCGCCGGGGGACGACTCCCACACGCGCACCTACCTGGACCTGGTGCGCGCCAAACGGCTTGATGGGCTGATCATGTTCGAGCCGCGCCTCGACGACCCCGCCCTACAGGCCCTGGCCGAAGACGGCTTCCCCCTGGTGCTCATCGGCCATCTACCCGGGGCCGAAATCTGCTCCGTAGACGTAGACAACCGCGCCGCCGCGCGCATGGCCGTCGACCACCTGCTGCAACTGGGCCACCGTCGCATTTGCTGCATCACCAACGCGCCCCAATCGTCCTATACGGCCACCGCTGAGCGCCTTCTCGGCTACCAGGACGCGCTGAACGCCGCCAGCCTGCCGCACGACCCGGCCCTCGTGCAATTCGCCGACTACACCCCGGACAGCGGCTTCGAGTGCATGAATACGCTCCTGGACCAACTGTCGCCGCCGCCCACCGCCGCCTTCGTCGCCAGCGACGTGGTGGCCTTCGGCGCCCTCTCCGCTATCCAACAACGTGGCCTGCGCGTGCCCCAGGACATCGCCGTCGCCGGCTTTGACGACGTCCCCTTTGCCCGCTTCGCCAATCCGCCCCTGACCACCGTGCGCCTGCCCATCGCCCAACAGGGGCACAAAGCGGCCGAGCTGTTACTCGACCTTATCCTGATGCGCGCCGAAGCCGGGCGCCGCGTCCTGCTGGACACAGAACTGGTCGTGCGCGGTTCAACCGCCGCCGCCTCGCCGCCAGATAGTGCGCCGGCAAACATACCGTCCCTGCCGACAGACACCCCTGAATCCCGCGGAGGACACAATGGCTGACGCTCCCCAACCCCTGTCCATAGGCATCATCGGCGTCGGCGGCATGGGTCGCCGCCACGCCCACAACCTGCGCGATAGCGTCAAAGGCGCCACAGTTGCCGCCGTGGCCGACGCCGACGCAGAACGCGCGGCGCAGATCGCCGCCGAGTGCCCCGGCGCTCGCGTCTTCGACAACCCCTACGACCTCATCGCCGGCGAGGCCGTCGACGCCGTGCTCATCGTCTCCCCCGATCCCACGCACGCCGGCTTCACCCTGGCCTGTCTGGAACAGAACAAGCCTGTGCTCTGCGAGAAGCCCCTGGCCACCGGCCCCCGGGAAGCGCAGACGGTCGTTGAGGCCGAAACCGCCCTGGGACAGCGGCTGGTCAGCGTGGGCTACATGCGTCGCTTCGACCCCGCCCACGTGGCCCTCAAAGAGGCCCTGGACGGCGGCTCGCTCGGCCGGCCCGTGCTCTTTCGCGGCGTGCATCGCAACGCCGGCGCCCAGCCTGGCCTGCCGCGCCACCTCATCGTCACCGGCTCCGCCGTGCACGACATCGACTCCGCGCGCTGGCTGCTGGGACAGGAAGTGCAGGAAGTGTTCGCCCGCGGCCTGCGCGTGGACGAGCAGCTCGACGACTATTTCCACGACATGCTCCTGGTGCAGATGACCTTTGGCGGCGACTGCCTGGCGACCATCGAGGTCTTCGTCTCCGCTCGCTACGGCTACGAAGTGCTGGCCGAAGTGGTCGGCGCGCGCGGCGCGGCGGTCACCACGCAACCTGCTGGCGCCGTCCTCCGCCAGTCGCAACGGTGCGCCACGCTCGTGCACCATGACTGGCTAGAACGCTTCCAGGACGCCTACGTCATCGAATTGCAACAATGGGTCCACGCCCTGCAACGCAACCAGAACCCCACCTGCGGCGCCAGCGCCTGGGACGGCTACGTCTCTCTGCTCGTGGCCCAGGCCTGCATCGACTCCCTGGAATCCGGTCGCCCCCAGGCCCTGGACGTGCCCCCCAGGCCGGGCCTGTACCAGGACCAGCGATGACCCTGCCCAATATCCTCTTCATCACCAGCCACGATCTGGGCCGTCACCTGGGCTGCTATGGCCAACAGACCGTGCGCTCGCCACACCTGGATCGCCTGGCGAGCAGCGGCGTGCGTTTCGCCAACAGCTTCTGCACCGCGCCGCAGTGCAGCCCCAGCCGCGCCGCCCTGCACACCGGCCGTCACGCCCACAGCGTCGGCGTCCTGGGTCTGGTGCACGACCCTTTCAACTGGCGCCTGCAACCAGCGTCCGCCCACTTGGCCCGGCGCGTCAAAACGCTCGGCTACCACACCGCGCTCTTCGGCTCGCAGCACGTCACCGGCCCCCGACACCTGTCCGACCTGGGCTACGAGCACACCGTGGGCGAGCAGGCCGCGCCCCAACTGGCCCAGGACGCGCGCGCCTACCTCGCCAGCCGCGACGACGAGCGGCCCTTCTACCTTGAAGTTGTTTTCACCGAAATCCACCTACCCTACGACTGGGGCGGCGCGCAGCCCGACGACGAGCTGGGCGTGGCCCTGCCTCCATACATTCCCCACCATCCCCAGAGCGTGGCCGAATTCGCCGCGCTACAGGGCGCCATCCGCCAGCTAGACCGCGGCGTGGGCATCCTGCTCGACGCTCTGGACGAGCTGGGCCTCGCCGAAAACACCCTGGTCCTCTTCGCCGCGGACCACGGCCTCGCCGTGCCCCGCGCCAAGTGCACACTTTACGACCCCGGCATCGAAGCCGCCCTGCTCCTGCGCTGGCCCGCCGCGGGCGTTGCCGGCGGGCGCGTGCTCCAGCCCCTGGTCAGCCACGTGGACGTCGCGCCCACCCTGGCCGAGGCCCTGGGCCTGCCCGCCGCCCCCGGCGACTTCCACGGCCGGTCCTTCTGGCCCCTGCTGCAGGGCGGCGACTACGAGCCACGCGACGCTATCTTCGCCGAAAAGACCTACCACACGGCCTACGAACCACTGCGCGCCGTGCGCAGCGCCACGCACAAGCTCATCGTCAACTTCGAAACCGGCCCCCGCTTCGACGTGCCCGACGACGTGCGCAACAGCCGCCTCTACCCCCTCATGGTCGATCAGGCCACCGGACACCGCCCATACGCCGAACTCTACGACCTGCAAAACGACCCCCACGAGCGCCACAACCTCGCCGGCCAACCGCACCTGGCGGACGTCGAAACCACCCTGCGCCGCCGCCTCCACCGCTGGATGCAAGAAACCGCCGACCCTCTGCTTTCCGGCGCGCCCCGCTCACCGTTTTATGAGCGGGCGCTGGAGATGTTGAGTACCGAGCCATAAACTACCAAAACCATCAATCAGCAGTACAATACAGGCATCGACCACTTCAACGAGGGGGCCTGAGTCTATGGCTGAGCAACGATGAAAACCTTTTTGTCACCCCGCAGCTTTTCCATGCGCCTGCTGCTGGGGTTGTTCGTACTCATCCTGCTCACCACCCTCAGCGCCGGCATCCCTGCCTACTGGCTCACGCGCAGCCAGCTTGAGCAGCAGGCCTGGTCGCAGGTCAGCGGCGCGCAGCACGCCACCCGCTCCCTGTTGCTGGCGGAGACCGAGCGCTTGAGCAATCTGGTCACGCTCTTCGCCGAGCGCCCCACCCTGCAGCGACTGGCGCGCGAGCGCGCCACAGCCCATCTCCCACCCTATCTGGA
>DATHSI010000003.1:0-5070 GCA_035464315.1 Candidatus Sulfomarinibacteraceae bacterium | reverse complement strand
GTTCTCTATGATTTCGTCCACGGGCGCCCCCTCCGGCATGTCCAGGTGGTGCGCGGCGAGAACGTCCCACAGCCGGCGCACCGTCACTTCGAAGATGAAAATCTCCTGGAGGTCGAGCTTGATCCAGGGTTCGCCGCCGGGTCCGCGTTGCAATGACTCTAACACACGCCGCACGAACCACCGTTTGCCGGTGCGCGGCCGGCCCGTTACCAGCATGGCCTCCACCCGGCTGCCCTTGCGCACGGTGGCGCGATCGAACGTTCGTTGCAGCGGGTTGTAGTCCAGCAACATGAGCGACTGGCGCAGTTGGGCGGCCTGCGGGGCGTCCACGCGCACCGGCGCCTGCGGTTTGCGGTGAAACAGGTGGCTGTCTTTCACGCGCAGGTAGAGCACGGGGCTGGCAAATTCGCGGCTCTCGAACAGATCCGATAATTTGTAGCGTGCTTCCTGTACGGCGACGTCAATGGGCTGGCCGTGGGCCACCTGGCGGTAAAATTCAGTTGCAAAGCGATAACCGTTCGCCGGCAGCACGTGATACTGCATGCCCACGGCGGCTGGCACGTTGGCCTCGATGGCGCGCCGGGCGAGGGCGGCGAGCGCGCCGGGGGCGCGGTTCCCGGCTTCGTTGCCCGGCTGGAAGAGGACGACTGAGGGCAGGTGCCGCGCAAACAATCCGGTCATCTGGTCCACGTCAATCCAGCGCGCCTGTCCTGCGGGCCCTGCAAGCGCCACCTGCTGGGTCTGCTCCTCCACTCTCGTGTGGCCTATGAAGTGGAAGAAGTGAGGTTCATCTTCCAGCGCGCGGTCAATGGCGTCGCGGTCCCGATTGACCAGAAAGACGGGAGGGGCGAAAAGATCGGGCTCCTGGCGGGCCAGGGCTTGTAGTTGTTGGCGCAGGGGCGCATCGTCGACGGCCGGGGCGTCCGCTTGCGGATGAACGCCGCCCGGATCGCAGATCACCACGAGTATCCGCAGTTTTTCGCCCGGCTCCAGTTCCCGCAGGTCGGTGCGCAGACCGCCCAGGCGGCGCGAAAAAACGATGTGGGGCATAGCGCCAGGCCACAGATCAGCGCCGAACTGGCCGCCCGGGATACACAGAAACTCCCACGGCAGCGCAGCCAACGCCTCGTCGTCGCGCGGCATCACCAGCTCCAGCCGGAGATGGGACTCCTTCGCGTTGCTCACTTCTACGTAGCGTTTCAGTAACTTGTTGCGCAACAGGTCGTTAAACACCAAACGCGACAAGGCATTGCCCAACTGTTTTAGCGTCTGGCGTTCGGGCGCTTGCCGCGCGTAGACCGCCTGCAATAAATCTTCGACCTCAGGCGGCGCGCGGCCGTCAAAGGACAGTTGCGGACCCTCGAACGAATCACCCTCCCGCCCCTGGGCATCCCACGTCTCCATTCTGACCGGCGCATGGCGCGCCAGTGTTACACGGTAAATATATGGCGAAGCAGACATGTCGGACAATCAGTACGCGGGTAGCGCCTCCACTACCTACACTTCGTTAACTTCATGCAGCGTTTGCACCGGCTGCGAGAACACCTGGCCATGGCGGCTGCGCATGTAGAGCACAGGGATGGAAAAGTCCAGCGACTCGTGGAAGTCTGATATCGTGTTACGCCCTTCCTGCACCGCCTCGTCGACGGGCTTACCTTCTGCGAGCCGGCGGTAAAATCGCCGGGCGAAGCGGCGCGCGGTGGCGTTGCTCACTTCATATTGCATGGCGATAACGGCAGGGATATTCTGGCGCACGATCTGGCTGGCCACACTGACAAAGGCCTCGCCGCTGGCCCCGGCCGCTCCCTTGCAGGCCTGGAGAACCACAATCTTGGGCCGGTGGCGGTTGAGGAACGTGCTGAACTGCTCTGCATCGATCCATCGCGGCAGGTGCGGCTCGCGCACGATGGCGATTTCCCCGAATTCGCGGCCGTTCGATTTCTCGAGCCGGCCGTGGCCGATAAAGTGAAAGATGTGTGGTTTGTGGCCCAGTAGCTCGTCGATGCTGTCTCTGGTCGCCGGGTGGGCCAGGGGCAACAACTCGATGCGGTCATGCTCGCCGGCCAGGTTCTGCAGCTCGGCCCACAACTTTTTATACTTGACCTTGCCCAGACCCTCCGGGTCGGCCACGGCCACTCCGATCTTCAGCGTTTCGTCTGGAGCCAGGGCCAGGTTGTCCGCAGGCAGCCACAGTCCGCGCGTGCGCGCCAGGATGAGGCGCGGCGCGGTCGCCAGCCAAAGTGCGCCCGTAATCTGGTTATTCGAGGGCGCGCGCATGAACTCCCAGGGCAAGGCTACCAGTTCCGGCGCGTTCGCTTCGTTGAACTCCAACTCCAGCCGCAGCAAGTTGCCCTTGCTGCCGTGCACGACCTTATGGTAGCGTTCCAAAAAGTGGGTGCGCAGCTCTTTATCGAAGAGCGTTTTGAAGAGGGCCTCACCCAGTTGGCGGATTTCGTCTTTGGAGAGCGCCCGCGTGTTTTTTCCGGCGGCGGAGGCCCTCGCCGCCAGCGGTTCAATCGTCTTCCCATACTTTTTGTAGCGGAATTTGCCGCCGGGGTTACCACCCTCGACGTTATGGGGATCGCGAAAATCGACCTGTACCGGGCCTTTTTTGCTGAAGATGCGCAGGCGATACATGTAAGTGTTTGCGCTCATGCCGGCGGCTCCTGCGGTGCCCGTACGCGTGGCAGGACCAGATCCCACTTTTCGTGCCGGCCGATGGGCAACCGTTCGGCTCCGGTGCGCTCGTCGTCGCGCTTGCTAAACAGGGCCCGGAAGCGCTCGCCCAACTCACCGAACACGTTCCCGAGCTGTTCGGTGAGCCAAGCTATTTTGGGCTCGGCCAGCACTTTGCCCACCATCTGCACCTGCTCAGTCCCGGCCGGCACCTTGAAGACGAGCACAAACTTCAGCTCACGCCCTTCTTGCAGCTCAGGGTTTTGCAGGCGCCAGCTTGCCTGGGTGTCGCCTACGCCTACGGCCGTGATCTCGGAACGGCCAAGTTCAAAACGGTATTCGGGCACGGCGATGAACGAGTTTAGCTCGTTCTCGTTCTTGATGTTGGCCCGCGGCACGCCCTTCATTTTCGCCAGTTGCTCGAACTGATCAGCAGGAATACCCGCTTCCCACTGCAGGCTGCCGTTGAGCGCCAGCTTCATGGCCCCGCCCCATTGCAGCACGCCGCGCCAGCGCGGCTCGGGGAATATGGTCTGGATGATCGCTTTCTCTTCGGGGAATTCGAGGCGGCACTCCAGCAACTGGAACTGCGCGCCGCGTTTGGGGTAGGGCGAGACGGTCAGCGTCATATGGTAAAAGTCGAACTGGCCGTCCATCTGCCGGCGCTGGATGGGATCCAGGGTCACGCCCAGCTCGGCGAAAAGCTGAGGGGTAAGCTGCACCAGCCGGTCGTCGGGGTGGCCGAAGCGCAGGCTCGACTGGCGCAGGGCCAGCACCGCCGCACCCCCGGGACCCAGATCCTGTATCTCGCCGCCTGCCAGCGTGCCCTCTTCCTCGTTTACCTCCTGCAACAACTCGTCCAGCCATTGTTGCGACTGCTTCAGCTCCTGGGACGAAAGCTCTTCGGCCATTGGACCGCACCTCCTGAGGCGTAGATTGTTGGATAGACACGAGTGGAGACGATGACGTTGATTGTATCTTAGTCCTGTTCAGCGCCCGTAGTCAAGGGTGAGTGGCGTATTTCTGGAATAGCGCGCTCACCGGAATAAACGCAATGGCGTGGCTGATGCCGGGAGGGGGGGTCTGGTGTGAGGTGTGGGGTTAGTAGCGGCCGTATTCGTGGACCGTCTGGCACATGATTTCGATGTTGCGGGGGTCGGCGTGGAAGATCTGACCGCCGGGGCGCAGGATGTAGCCGCCGCCGGCTGCCGCGGCGTCGATGCACCGTTTGACCTCGTCGCGCACCTGTTGTGGGTCCTCGCTGAGCAGGACACGCTCGTTGAAGCCGCCGAAGAGACAAACGCGGTGGCCCACGCGCTTCTTGACGTCGGCCAGGTCGAAGTCGCCCACGGAGCCTTCGACGGAGATGGTTTCCAGGGCGTCGGCGCCGGTTTCCACCATCTCTTCCAGGATGGCGGCGCCGGTACCGCAGTTGTGGTAACTGACGAGGAAGCCGGCGTCGTGGGCCGCGGCGGTGCACTCCTGATCGTAGGGGTAGATGAATTCACGGTACACTTCCGGCGAGACGCCGACGCCGACCCAGGTTTCGTTCATGGAGATGGCCTGGATGTCGGTTTCGCCCAGCTTGCGGTACAGTTTCACCAGGCGGTCGGTGACCAGGCGCATGAGGCGGTGCACGAACGCCGGTCGCTCACGCACGTCGGTGGCCAGATTGGCAAAGCCGCGCAGCTCCACCGCTTCGTCCCAGGGGCCGGGCGCGTGGTGCAGCCACCAGGCGCGGTCGCCCACTTTGGCGATCATCGACTTGAAGCGCTCCAGGCCGAGCGCGTCAGGATCGGGCCGGTGCTGGAGCAGCGCCAGATCCTCCTCGCGCTTGATCAGGTGTTCCAGGAGCCAGTTGTTGTAGCCTTCGGTGCGGTGGGTGTAGGAACCGCTGCCGGACGGCGTCTTGATGCGGTGCTCGACGGTGCGCGAGACAGCGGTGCGTTCAGTTTCGCGGATTTCTTCGCGCCACTCCGCCGTAGCCTCATCGTCGTAGCTGAACAGCATACGCGGCCACACTTCGATTTCGCCGATATGTTTGCTGTAGGTGGTGATCAGCGGATCGAGGCCCAGGTCTTCCTGATAGCGAACGAGCGTGCCCACCGGATCGTCGATCCAGCGTTCAAACAGCTCCAGCATGGTGTACTCTCGCGGCTCCAGCGTGCGGATGAAGGAGAGGCCCAGCCAGGCGTGGACCGGGACGCGGTCCGGTAGGCGAGTTCGCGTGAAGGCGCTATGGGTTCGTTCAATGACGTTCATGTGTTCAGATCAGACAACGTTTTGGATACCTGTGGAGTCGTCGCTACTATAGACGATGTCAAAATCGTTGTCAACGGAGACAATGAGCATACGAGAGGAGGCTATTTGCATGAGAGGACCGCTGTTGGTTCG
>DATHSI010000002.1:0-6257 GCA_035464315.1 Candidatus Sulfomarinibacteraceae bacterium | reverse complement strand
ACTCTCGTCCTTGCGCTGGATGACCAGCACCGTCACGTCCATGGACGGCTCCAGGTCCAGTTCAGCCAGGCTGTATCCTGCCAGGTGCTCTGGAATCTGCACCTTGAGGACGCTTTGTTCCTGCCCCAGTGACAGGCGCTCTCGCTCCCCCACCGTTAGCTCGTGCGCCAGCCGGCGCGCAGCCTCATAGTCCGGCTCAACCACCTGGTCTGCACCCACTCGAAGGAGAATATCCCGCTCATGGACCGTCGAAGATTGACAGATAATCTGGCGCACGTCCAGGCTTTTCAGTGCCGCCGTCGTCAGCACGCTGCCTTCAAAATCTGTGTCAATCGCCACTACCACCGAGTCAAAGGTGGCAATATCCATACTGCGCAGCGCGTCTTCGCTGGTCGTATCCGCGATAGCGCAGTTAATCTGATGCGACAGGCGCTTCGCCTTCCTGGCGTCGCTATCGATGCCTAATACCTCAGACCCGCCCTGTTCCAGGGCCACGGCCAAACTGCTGCCGAAAACGCCGAGCCCAATGACGGCCACTTTCGTCGCTTTTTTTTGTCGAACTGTCCACTCCATACGATTGACGCGGCGAGCAACCCCCGGGGCTCGAAATGTCGAACGGATTCGGTAGCAATACTCGCAATCGATAGTCAGATAGAATCTGCTCTCTTATCTCCATACCATAAGAGCAGCTACACGATTCGATCATATCAGGCGCTGAATCAAGCCGAGGTCAAGAAACCCCAATCTATCATCAAGAAAAGCTCAAGATTGGCGTTGCCGCCACGATGCAGGGGTTGCCGGCCGGCGCGAGCGGTTTGACCAGAGAGAATCGCTTTTCCGATTTGAGGACGCTAACTGGGCGGCCAGGGTGGTCCCTGCGTGGAGAGCTTCGACGAGTGGGCGACTGGCTTGAGGATAGTCTCGCGCAACACGGAGCGAAGGAGAGTGCTGCGACGCTTCACAACCAACACGGGACAGGAGGCCTTCTCGGCAACCGTCTGGGCCACGTTGCCCAGCAGCAGATTGCGAAGCAAAGGCTCGCTGGTGGCGCCGATAACGATCATGTCACAATCCTCCGCGGCGCGAAGGACGCCGTTGGATGCGCTGGATGCTCGGATCGTCTGCGTTTCGTAGGGGACGCGTATGTGGCTTCGGACCTCGTCAAAGATCTCTTGCGCCCGCTCCTCGATATCCTTTTCCGGGAAGTCAGCGGGCGGCACGTAAACCACGCGAAGCGTGGCCGGGCCGGCGCTGCTCTGCGCCAGGCGGGTGGCGATATCTGCGGCGAGCGTTTCGTTGGGGCTTCCCGACACCGGCAGCAACAACGTCTGCAATCGGTCGAACGGCCGGAACCGTAGCACCGCCAGGTCACAGGGCGGATCGGCGATAATGGAATCGACGACAGGGCTGAACGCATGCTCGCTGCCGGGAACTGGGCGCGGCCAGCCAAAGAGCGCAAGATCCGCACCTGATTTCTGGATCGTGCGCAGAATGCTCTTGGACACGTCACGCGAGGAGCGGACCATGGCCTGCACAGGCACATCGTGGCCCGTGGCTTCCTCCACCACCGTATCGACCAATGGCCGTCGCTCCCGGAGCAGGACCCGGCCGGCCAGTGGATTGAGTAAGGATGGAACTTTGATGACGGTCAGTCCCAGCACCTGGCCAACGGCCCCTTGCGCCAGCAGCGAACCGAGCTTGCCGAGCGCCACAGCATCGCGCTCGGCAGCAACGGGCACCAGTACCAGATAGCGTCCGGGCGTCAGCTGACCTTCGCGGAAAACGATCTCAGTCTCTAGTTCCGGTAGGCGCAACAGTTGCGGCACGTCACCCAGTAGCTTCACAAGCCCCACAATAAAAGCGAAGAACTCGAGGCGCCCCAGGATCATTCCACCAATCTGTGTCCATAGCAGGCTTACCGGCGCGTCAATGGCCGTCACGCCTACAGACAACCCAACCGTCCCCACCGTGCTCGCGAATTCAAACACGCTTTCGGGCAGCGAATAACCGTGGGCGGCGGTGAGAATGCTCCCCAGCAAGAATATAAGCAAGTACAGGGAGATAAAGGTACTCTGTTTACGGATCGTGGCATCGTCCAGAAATCGACGTTCGCCAGACTCCCAGATGGCGGGTGTCGTCACCGTACGCCGTGGCAAAAACCAGCGGCGCACTTCCCACACCATTGCCCGTAACAGCACCATCACACGGTACTGCTTAATGCCGCCCGCCGTCGAGCCCGCACCACCCCCGATCAACATCAGAGCCAGAAGCACAAGCCAGCCCAGACTTGGCCAGCCGGTATAACCTACTGTGGAGAAGCCCGTCGTCGATGCTGCCGATACCACCTCGAATATGGCTACCCGCACTGCCTTATTCAGTTGGGGATATAGTTCCACTGTCACGCCCAGGAGTACTGTGGGGATGAAAACCAGGAGAAGCAACCACAAGAATCGTAACTGTGTGCTGCGGAGTGCGTTGCGAAACTCCCCGCGGAAGATCTTGTAGCTGGTGACGAAATTGGTCGTGCCCAGCAGCATGAGGCCGATCACAACGGCTTCCACCATCGGGCTGTCCCAGAATCCTATCGACTCCGCGCGTGTCGAAAATCCGCCCGTAGAAAGAGCAGCAAAGGAGTGGTTTACGGCATCGAACCATTCCATCCCCGCAAAGCGTAGGGCCAGCATGCCGAAAATTACGTACCCCAGGTAAAGTGTAAGCACGATACTTGCCGATCGGCGAACGTGAGGCGCCAATTGTTCTTCGCGCCCTTCGGCGCTGGTCAGACCGATACCTGTTGGTCCGGTGAGCGTAGCGCGCACAATAATGGCAAAACCGGCGCCGCCGGCCAGCTGCATGATACTGCGGTAGAGCAGGATCAGGCGCGGAGCGGTCGTTACATCCACCACCGACAGCCCCGTCGTCGTCCAGCCACTCGTCGATTCGAACAAAGCGGGAGTAAGGGATAGGTGGCCAACAAGCAGAAACGGCATAGCGCCCACTGCGGTAGCCATCAGCCAGGAAATAACAACAATGACGGTGCCCTCGATGACGGTGAGGCTTAGCCCGTCCGGTGGCTTCAACGTCGCCCACAGGATAAACCCGGCGACGGCGAGGGCAAGGCCGGGCAGCAGGAAACCCCAGGCCAGGATGCGCTCGTGCCACAAGAATGGCAACGCGAGCAGAGGAGACAGTATAAGAAGACCAACGATGGTCCAGATAAGGCCGGTGTACTTGAGTATGGCCGTGTAACGGCGGCGCAGATGTTCAGCAAGTCTCATAAATTGCGTCGCAGTGGAGGACTATAGGTGTTTACCGACAAGAGCTTCCACGGTCTCATCGTAAGTATCAGGTTGTGTGATGAGAATCAGGCGATCAGAAGGCAAAAAGCGACTGGCGCCATGGGGGATAGTAACGTCATCATCACGAACAATGGCCGCCACCAGTGAGTTTTCGGGTAAATTCAACTCAGACAGCGTCTTCTCCAGGGCCGGCGCGCCGGCCGGCAATACAATTTCGGTGATGGTGACCCGTCCTCGGGCCAGCGATATCAGACTGGTCACCTCGCCAAAGCCAATCTGCTCTTCGAGCATCAGGGCGATAATACGATTGACGGAAACCGTCGCCGAGACGCCAAGCTGTTGAAATATCGTTTCGTTTTCCGGGTCGTGAATCAAGGCTAAAGTGTGGACGATGCCAAACGCGCGCTGCGCCAGCTGGCAGGCGATCAAGTTGTCTTCATCCCTATCCAGCAAGGCTACGAACGCATCCGCTTTACGGGCGCCGGCTTCTTCCTGAACGGCCAACTCCGTCCCATTCCCGACCATTACCGTAGCCCGAACCTGCTGTGAAAGGAGGCGAGCTTCCGTCTCGTCCGGCGTGATGATGGCCATCTGATACCCTTTCTCTGCAAATTCCTGGGCAAGAAAGTAAACTCGCCTACCCTCTCCAATGATGATGACGTACATATTAGTGCCGACTCCTACCGGGTGTCGGACAACAAGTGCCCGGACCATTCGTCCAGAACATGTTGATCATCCGCTAAAAACTATCCTCAAGCGCCTCCAGAAAGGCGCCGGCTGCCAGGTGCGTGGGACTGATGACCTTAACGTCTAGCTCATGGTAGATGATTTCGTGCGCCGGTTCATAAACGCGCGCCAGAACGACGGGCACGCCGTAGATAGTCCTGGCGACCTGCGCTACCATCATGTTGACGTTGTCTTGATCAGTTATTGCCAGGAGGCAATCGGCTCTCTCAATCTGTGCCTCACGCAAGGCCGCAATTTCAACGGTGTTACTGTGTATGCGATAGCCGCTAAAATCCGGCGACAGCTTGCGAAAAGCGTCCGCGTCACGGTCGATGACGACCACGCTGTGGCCCTCCTTACTCAACCGATTGGCAAGAATGGCGCCTAAGCGCCCACACCCGACGATGATGATGTATTTTCGAGCCATGTAGCATTCCTTTGTGCGATCGACGCCATTGTTTTTCGATTGGCTTCGCTTACACGCTGGTGGTATCCCTCAATTTATCAGGGGAAAGCCCGGCTTAACTCAATCCCTGTCGTCTCACGACTCCCCATCACCACGAAACGTTCCTCTGCCAGCCACGAGGCGTCCCCATGGCCCCAAGCAGAAACGCGCCGGCGCACGCGGCCCCATGGTATCAGGAAGGAAATCAAAGGAGCATCAAGATTTCAGCTCTGGCCATCAAGAAATGGTCAAGAGGAAGGATTGTCAAGCGGTTTATGCCACAGACCGGCTACTTACTCCCCTGTTCCTCCGCCAGCGAAAGCCTGATTGGCTCCTAAACGGGCCAGGCCATCAAACAGCAAACAGCGCCACGCCGCGCCCCTGCAACGCAAACAACAACCCCAGCACCGCCAGTTCCTTCCCCTTGGCTTCTACGTCCACCGTCAGGTCGCGCGCCTGGGCCACTTCCAGCCAGCAGGCAGGAAAGTCGGCGGGGTTGACGTAGTCGTGGTGACGCTGGGGAGCAGCGCCGCCCCAGCCGTCGCGAGGGCTGGAGACGTGGAACAGGGGCTCGCGGTCCCAGGTGGCGAGCGCCTGGCGCGTGACGTCAGGCACCGATTGGCCGTCGGGCAGGACGCGGTGGTGGTGCACGTCGTAGACGAAGGGCACGTTCTCGCGGCGACAGAGCGGCAGCAGGTCGGCGGGCGTGTACACGCGGTCGTCGTTCTCCATCGTCAGGCGGCGGCGGGCGCCGGCGGAGAGGTAGCCCAGGTGCGTCGCCACGCGCCCCAGCGCCGCCGCTTTGTCCCCGTAGGCCCCGCCGCCGTGGATGTTGATCACATCCGCGCCCACCCACTGCGCCACCTCCGCCTGGTACTCGATCTCCGCCAGGGAACGCTCCGTGACGCCGGCGTCCGCCGAGCTGAGCAAAGTGAACTGGCTGGGATGGAACGAGAGGCGCAGGCCGTGTTCGCGCGCGAACTCGCCACAGGCGCGGAAGCGGGCCACGATCTCTTCCGCCCGGGGCAGCTCGGCGATGTCGTAACCCACGTCCGGATGGGTTTTCCGTGGCAGAATGTCGCTACCGATACGAAATGCGCCAATACCGTTGGCCGCGCAATAGGCCAACGCCTGCTGCAGAGCGCTGGCATTGTGCAGGATAATGCGTGACAATTTGGCCAGCCCCTCCTGGCGCGTCATCGTCTGCAACGATGTGGCTGTGGTGTTCCTGAAACGGATCGGCCTCTCGGCGAATTTGGCCACAAGGCCTAATCTGAGCACAGGACTCTCCCCGTTTCGATAGGCGTGCGTGTGGTGCTCTCGTGTATTTCGTACGGAGTGACGAAGGCCATCAGCGCTCAACCTTCTTGTTCTTCCGCAAGATCATGTGGCGCGTGCGCGCATACGTACCATCTACAATGCTGTCGCGAACCACAGCGGGCCGAAGATCAATTTTTCTCAACTCGTCGATGGCAATCCATCTAAACTCTACGCCTGCCGTCGTTGGCGCCACCGTTTCACCGGCAAGCTCGATCTCGAAGTAATGCTCCAGCGAATGTCTTACTTGCGCTTTGTGCGAGATGAAGTTTTCGATCACAAACAGATACCGGGCGGCGGTGATGATGGCATCCGTTTCTTCCTCCAACTCGCGCGCAATACACTCCTGTAACGTCTCCTCGATTTCCACGGCGCCGCCAATGAAATTGAAGTATGCATTCTCGGCCAGGCCATTGCGCTCGACAAGCACCCGATTCCTGGCCTGGTCGAATATGATCGCCCGGGCGCTG
>DATHSI010000001.1:0-13483 GCA_035464315.1 Candidatus Sulfomarinibacteraceae bacterium | reverse complement strand
AGCAGGCTGTAGCCATGCTACGAGCCTGCGGATCGACCGCCAGCGCGCCGCCAGTGCAAAGACCGCGTTGAATCCCGGGACCCGGGTGTCGACATAAAATTCGACGGTGCCTATCCGCGGCCAGATCCTGGGTAGCGTGACCGCATCGGGACTCTCGCATAGGTAGCCGCGTACCGTTCCTATGGGAGAGGGCAACCGAACTGTACGCGCTTCGCTCCAGCCTGTCCGGTTCACCAACCGGCCTTCGCGCAGGACGCGAATCGGGTGGCCTACAGAGCGCAACAGCGAGCCGCCGCTGCCGGGGTTGGCCGTGTACCGCGTCGCCGGCAGCAGAACTTCAGTCACCCGGATCGGATCCTCAATCCCGCTCAGGCGTACCATTGCCGCGCTCACCGCCGAGAGAGAGCTGCACGCCGTCAGCACCCGGATACCGCTGGCGTCGATTTGCTCTTGCAGCTCGTACAGCTTCGTCACGTAAGCCAGGCTGTCCGCAATGTCGATCAGGTCAAAGCCTATCTCCAGGGCTGCCTCGACGAGCGCCGTGGTACGGTCCTGGAAAGGCCCGACCGTGTCGATCACCACGTCCCCTTCGCGCAGCGCCCCACGCAGCGAGGCCATCTCCTCCACGTTGACCTGCAAATCCGCGGTCGCCCGGCGCGATGCACGCAGCGACGCAACTCCGTCCATCTGGAGCCGCTCCACGGCCGCGGCCCCAAAGAAACCCAGCCCACCGAGTACGATGATCCGTCTCATCTCTCGTCCCGGTCCATGGTTGCGTCTTGGACAGCTACAAAATGTTCTAGGTCAGGCTCTTCTGTCACCGAACGCCGAAACTGGCTCATATACAGCTCGTAGTAGAACCCCTCGCGCGCCAGGAGCTCCTGGTGCGTGCCGCGTTCTATGATCTGGCCTTCGTCGAGGACGAGGACCTGGTCAGCGTTGCGGATG
This sequence comes from Candidatus Sulfomarinibacteraceae bacterium, assembly GCA_035464315.1. Classification (GTDB taxonomy): domain Bacteria; phylum Chloroflexota; class Anaerolineae; order Promineifilales; family Promineifilaceae; genus JAAYYY01. The sequence continues at coordinate 12,535 of DATHSI010000001.1, read as the reverse complement.
GTGCTGAGGCGGTGGGCGATGACGAAGCTGGTCCGGCCTTCCAGTAGCTGATCGAGGGCGGCCTGGATTTTGCGCTCGGTGCGCGTGTCTACGCTGCTGGTGGCTTCGTCCAGGATGAGGATGCGCGGGTCGCTGAGGGCCACGCGGGCGATAGAGAGCAGCTGGCGCTGCCCCTGGCTGAGCCCGCCGCCGCGCTCGCCCAGCACGGTGTCGTAGCCGTCGGGCAGACTCATGATGAAGTCGTGGGCCTGGGCCAGCTGCGCCGCCTGGCGCACTTCGTCGTCGCTGGCCTCGGGATTGCCGTAGCGGATATTGTTAGCCACCGTGTCGCTGAAGAGGAAGGTGTCTTGCAAGACCATGCCGATCTGCTCGCGCAGGCTGCGGCGGGTCACGTCGCGCACGTCCCAGCGTGACCTTTGGTCTAAGCCGCGTGACCCTTGGTCTAAGCCGCGTGACCCTTGGCCTGAGCCGCGTGACCCTTGGCCTGAGCCACGTGACGCCTGGTCTAAGCCGCCGTCGATGGTGATGCGCCCGGCGCTGACGTCCCAGAAGCGGGGCAGCAGGTTGATGATGGTGGTCTTGCCCGCGCCGGTGGGGCCCACGATGGCGATCATCTGGCCCGGCTGGGCCTCGATGTTGATGCCGCGCAGGACGGGTTCGCCGGGGTTATACTCGGCCCACACGTCCTCGTAGACCACGTGGCCTTCGACGGGCGGTAGGGGCACGGCGTCTGGCTTGTCGGCCAGTTCCGGCGTTTCGTCCAACAGGCCAAAGATACGCTCGCCGCCGGCGATGGCGTTCTGGATGTTGGTCCACAGCACGGAGATTTGTTGCACGGGACGGTTGAACTGCTGTGTGTAGCCGATGAAGGTGATAATCAGGCCCAGGGAGATGGAGCTGCCCAGTAGACCGTTGCCGGAGAGAATGGCCACGCCGCCCACGACGGAGACGAGGGCCAGGCTGGCATAGCTGAACACTTCCAGGGTGGGGGCCAGGCCGCTGGTGAAGAGCTGGGCGCGGATGTTGGCGTCGCGGTTGGCCGCGTTGCTGGCGCGGAACTGCTCGATATTTTCCTCCTCGCGGCTGAAAGCCTGGACTTCGCGTACAGCAGAGATGCTCTCTTGCAGGTCGGCGTTGACGTCGCCGATCTCCTCGCGGGCCACGCGGAACGCCTCGCGCGCTTTGGCCGAGAACCAGCGCGTGGCCAGGAACATGAGGGGCAGGGGCAGCAGGCTGACGATGGAGAAAGGTACGTTCTTGCTGAGCATGGTCACGACGATCCAGACGATGAGCAGCGCGCCCTGAGCCACGTTGACCAGAGCAAAGGTGATGACTTGCTGGATGGTGTCGATGTCGTTGGTGAAGCGGCTCATGATATCCCCGGCTTCGTGTCGCGTAAAGTAGCCCAGGGTCAGGCGGTGGACGTGGGCGAACACCTCGTCGCGCAGATCGCGCAACACGCGGTAGCCGGCGAACTGCATCAGGTAAAATTGCAGGCCGCTAAGGATAGAATTGCCCACGAAAAGGCCCACGATGAGCAGGATGAGGCCGCCGAGACCGGCAGCGGTCTCAGCCGCCGACGCGCCGGGGTCGGGATCTGTGAACCAGCAGTTGCCGAAGGCGTCCGTCTCCTGTGCCGTTTGGGAAGCCAGGCCGGGGATTTCAGCCAGGGCCGAGTTGTCCGCGCCGAATTGTCGCGCGGCATAGGGTCCCAGGTAACAGTCCACGGCCTGACCCGTGAGGTCGGGAATGAGCACCTGCATGTAGGTGCCGCCGGCGATAAACAGCCCCACCAGAAGAAGAACGAGCCGGTAGCGGCCGAAGTAGCCCCAGAAGCGGCGTAGTGTCTGGCCCACGTCCTGGGGTTTTTCCGTTTCGGTATCCAGCATGCGGTGTTGGTGGTCGATCATGAACGTCTCCTGTTTGCGGAACCTCCGGGAGGCTCTGAGCCTCCCGGAGGTTGTTGGGAGGCAGCGGTCACATCGCCGGCCAGTTGCGAGTGGTAGATTTCGGCGTAAACAGGGCTGGATTCCATCAGTTCCTCATGCACGCCGCGAGCCACGATCTGGCCCTTCTCCAGCACGAGGATGACGTCGGCGTTGAGCACCGTGCTGATGCGCTGGGCGATGACAAAACTGGTGCGCCCTTCCATCAGTCGGTCCAGCGCCTGCTGGATCTCGTACTCTGTTTGCAGGTCCACGCTGCTGGTGGAGTCGTCAAGGATCAGGATCTGGGGATTCATGAGCAGGGCGCGGGCGATGGCCAGGCGCTGTTTCTGCCCGCCGCTCAGGGTGGAGCCGCGCTCGCCGACGGGTGTGTCATAGCCCTGGGGGAACTGGGTGATGAAGTCGTGTGCGGCGGCGGCTTTGGCCGCGGCGATAATCTCCTCGTCGCCGGCGTCGGAGCGGCCAAAAGCGATATTGTTGCGGATGGTGTCGCTGAACAGCGTCGTTTCCTGGAGCACGATGCCGATTTTCTGGCGCAGGCTTTCCACGGTCACATCGCGCACGTCCCAGCGTGACCTTTGGTCTAAGCCGCGTGACCTTTGGTCTAAGCCGCGTGACCCCTGGTCTAAGCCGCCGTCAATCAGCACGCGCCCTTCGGAGACGTCGTAGAAGCGGGGGATGAGGTTGATGATCGTCGTCTTGCCGCTGCCGGTGCCGCCGAGCAGGGCCACCGTCTGTCCCGGCTCGGCCACAAAACTGATGTCGCGCAGAACGTATTGGCCGTGCGAGAAGTAGCGGAAACTGACGTTGTCGAACTCAACGCGGCCCGTGATTTCCTCCAGTTCAACGGCGCCGGGCCGGTCGGCGACGTCGTTCTCGGTGTCCAGGATTTCGAAGATGCGCTCGGCGCTGGCGCCGGCCTGGGCCATCAGAGAGATGATGAAGCCCAGCTGGCCCATGGGAATGAAGATATAGATAAGGTAGAGGCTGAACTTCTGCCACTGGCCCAACGTCAGCGTGCCGTCGATGATCTGCCGCCCGCCGAAGTAGAGGATGGCGGCCTGGCCCAGGTTGGCGATGAGAAAGATGAAGGGAAAGAGGAAGCTGAAGACGCGCGCCACGTGCATCTGCTGCTCCACCAGGTGGTCGATGCTGTGGCGGAAACGGGCCTTTTCGCGCCGTTCGGTGGTGAACGCTTTGATTACCGTCAGTCCTGCCAGGTTTTCCTGTAGGACGGTGTTCACGCGGCCCAGGCGTTTCTGCACTTCGCGAAAGAGCGGTTGAGCCACGCGACCGAAGATCATGAAGGCCACCACGGCGATGGGCAGGATGGGCAGGATGACGAGCGTCAGGCTGATGTTGGTCAGGAACAGGATAATCAGGGTGCCAGTAAGCAGGACGAAGGCCTGGAGCGCCATGAGCAGCCCTTGCGCCAGGAAGACGCGCAGCCGCTCCACGTCGTCGGTGGCGCGGATCATTAGCTGTCCGGTGCGATTGCGATCATGGTAGCTGAAGCTGAGGCGCTGGATTTTGGCGAAGAGGTCGTTGCGCAGGTCGAAGGCAATATTCTGGGAGAGCACCTGCGAGGCGTACATCTGGGCGAAGGTGAAGCCACCGCGGGCGATGGCGAAGACGACAACCGTGAGGCCGGCGATGGCCATGGCGCGCGGGGCATTGTCCAGGTTGAGCTGCAGGTTGGCCAGGTCCAGCCCCAGTCGCTCGGCGGCCAGTTGTTGAAATTCCGCGGGCAGGTCGAGGAGGGCCTGGCCGGCGGCGTTCTGCACGATAGTGTCAATGATGTTCTGGATCAGTTGCGGCACCGCCAGTTGGGCGGCGGTGGCGATAAGCAGGGACAGGGCGGCGGTAAGCGTAACGCGCGGGTAGCGCCTGACGTACTGCACGGCGCGACCCAGCGGGTGACCGGCGGCCTCGCCGCCCGGGCGGCGCGTGCTGAGTTGCATTATGAGGCTCCTGTGACGGTCCGGGATAGTTCCTCCCGGGTTTCTTCTGCTTTCTGGCCCAGTTGCGCCAGCAATTCTCCGAGAGCTCGCTGTTCCTCGACGTCCAGCACGGCGATACAGGCGGCCATGGTGTGCAGGTGGTTGCTGACGTGGTTGCGCACGAGCCGGCGACCGGCCGGCGTCAATTGGATGTTAAAGCGGCGCCGGTCCTGCGCGTCAAGGGCGCGCTCCACCAGACCTTCTTCTTCCAGGTCGCGGATCAGGCTGCTGATCGTATTGCGGCTGGTGCCCTGGCGCTCGCTGATCTCCGAGGGATTCAGGCCGCAGGCCTTCCCTTCGATCTCCTCGGCGAACAGGAGGCCCATGAGCAGGCGCATGCGGGCGTAGCTGAGGCCCGTGGCAGCCACGCTGAGCTCCCCGATCTGGTAGAGAGCGTGGGACACGCGCCGCATCTGGTCCATGAGCCGGATGGCGCGGGGATCGACGTCAGGATTGAGCGTGCGCACGAAGGCGATCCACTTTTGTCGTTTTTCTTCGTCGGCGAAACGGTCGTCGGGCATAGCTTATTTCCAGTGGCAAGTGATGCCGGGCAGAATTATACGATGTCGAACTATTTTGTCAAACGGCGCGGGCTATGTGACACGGAGAGAGGCCCGAGGCCGGGCTGGGGAGGACCACGGAGATGGCAGATGGCGGAGGGATCAGGGAGCGATTGCGTGGCAGGGTGGTGGGTAAGGAGTAGAGGTTGGAGTCGGGATGACTGATTTACAAAACGGTCTACGGTGGGCAGCGATCAATCTCCAATCAACTGACCTCCAATCTCCGTTTAGAACTTTACCAGCAGCGCCGTGACGTACATGACCAGGATGCCCGCGGTCAGCCCGGCGAAGTTGAGCCAGGTGAAAGCCGGGGTGCGACCTCGCTGTTCGTCGCGCCACAGGAGGAGGCTGACTTCCCAGATGACCTGCAGGATGGCCCCGGCGCCCAGGCTGAGGAAAAGGGCGGCCCACAGGGGGGAGAAGGCGAAACCGCCTAGCCAGGCGCCGAGCATGGCTGGCGCGCCGGCCAACAGGGCCAGCAAGATGAAGGTTTGTAGGCGGGGTCGCTCGCCGCGCAGCAGGGGGGCGGCGATGCCGATGCCTTCGGTGACGTTGTGCAGCGTGAAGCCGATAACCAGGAAGGAGCCCAGGGCGGCGGCGCCGGTGGCGAAGGCGGCGCCGATGGCCAGCCCTTCGCCCAGGTTGTGCAGGCCGATGCCCAGGGCGATGAGAGTGGCGATACCCAACGGAGAACGGGCACGCCGCCGGCCCACGGCCATCAACAGGCCGAAGCTGAGCAGTACGCCGAAGGTGACCAGGGGCACGCCCTGCAGAACGGCGGGCAGCTCCGCAGCCAGTTCCAACGCTTCCAGGACGGTGTCTACCAGCAGGAAAATGAGCAGGCCCACCGTCAGCGCCAGCACAGCGTTCATCCACCTGCGATCTACGCGGCGCATGAATGGGTACCAGAGCATGCCCAGCGCCACGGGGATCACGCCGACGTAGATGCCCAGGAGACCGTAGGCCAGGAAGTCGCCGGCGCCGCCGCGCGGCGATTCTACGGCGACCTCCACTTCTTCTTCAAACGTGACGCCGGTGGCCGTGATGAGCGTGATGGGCAGAGGCTCGCCATCCACCCAGGGATAGGGGATGTCAATCGTGGCCTGTTCCAGGCGGCCCAGTGTATTGGAAGGCGTGATGGTGAACTGCCAGTATGCGTCGTCGACGAGGACCTGAGACACGGTCACCGGATCAGGTCCGCCGTTGACCACCTGCAGACGGATGGCGCCCTGTTCCGGAAAGCGCACCTGTTGGATGGATAACTCTTCCAGGGGCGGGAACGCGCCCGTAAAGTAGGCCAGAGGATCCAGAGCCAGAAAGGCGCCGACGATCAGAAGGAGTAATAGGAGCGGGAGCAGGGCCAGGGCCCAGCGGGGAAGGGACACGGATAGGGAATGCTCTGCCTGTTGCATCTTCTTACGCCTCCACTTTGAAAAAGCCCATCCAGCCCAGTTCGGCGAACTCGCTTTGGTGGGCGTGGAACATGTAAAGGCCCGGTTCAAAACCGTCGAACGAAAATTCCAGGATGCCGCGTTGCGCCTGGCACTGCATGATGGTGTCCATGGTCCGCTGCGTGGGCTCCAACGTGGTGCCGTGGTCGTAGTAGTCAAAGAAGTTGGCATGCAGGTGGAAGGAGTTGATGGGGTCAAATTCGGTGATATTCACCAGATAGACGCGCTGGCGTTGCGCCGCACGAATAGGAATAGGCGTTTCCATTCCGTAGGCGAAGGCGATGGAGTTGACGGCATAGACCTCGTTGTCGCCGTCGAAGTTGGTGTCGAAGCCGTTCATGACCATGACCATCTCGTTGATTTCCTCGTTCTCGGTGTACTGATGGTTGCGAGTGCGCGCGATTTCATGCTCGCGCCCTTCGTAACGTTCGGGATCGGGATCGACGATGAACGCGCCGTAGAGCCCTTTGTGTACGTGACGTTTGAGGGGGATGGCATGGCAGTGGTAGAGGTGGCAGCCGAAAGGACGGGCATCGAATTCATAGGTGAAGCTGCCGCCGGGCTGAATCATGCCACGGCCTACGCCGGGCACACCGTCCATCTGCGCGCTGTGAATGCCGTGGAAGTGAATGGTGTGTGGGTGTGTGCCGCCATTCACGAAGTGGATGCGTAAGTGCTCACCCTCCACACAGCGTAGCGTGGGGCCTGGGCATTGCGCCGTCAACCGCCCGGCGCGTCGCGAGGCCGCCGAGGTCTGGCTGCCGTAGACCCAAGCGGGAAAGTAGAGGCCGGGCGCGATTTCGATCTCCTTATCTACGGCCACGATAGTCCATTCGCGCACGGTGCGTCCGTTTTCCTCGTGGACTCGACCATAATCGAAATCGTAGAGCAGTTCCAGGGGCTCGAAGCCGTTGGCCTCGTAGTCCACCTGGCCCACGGCGCCCATCTGGCCCCCATCGTGCCCGTGTTCGTCCTGCGCCGGGTCTGCCTGTGGCGTGTCCCTGACTGGCGAGGCCAGCCGTTGCAGGCCTGTCACCCCGGCCAGCCCGGCCGCGCCGGCCCCGCTCAGCTTGAGGAAATCACGGCGGGAAAGGCCGTCTCTGGCTTTTGTCATTGGATGCGTCCTCCTGTTGTTTGTTAGCTCGGCGCTGATTCTGTGTCTCGAATAGTTTGGATTTCTATGACAAATATTTAAATTAGCTATATCTAAATGTTAAGAAATGTCGGGCCGATTGTCAACCGGTCCGGACGGCAGACCGTGGAAAGAACGATATACAAAGGGGCGCGGAGCGCACACAAGGGGACCACCGGGATCCAGAGGGAGGGAAAACAGTGCACCCCGCAGCAGACCAATACACCAGTACGCCCTGCCCAATCCCACCGATCTCCCATCGTGCATAACCCCATTTCTTGCTTACAATAGAATCGCCGAAACGTGTTGGAAGCGTGATTGGAGAAGGTAGTGCGCGAAAGAATTGAGGAATTGCAGCAGAAACTGGCTGATGTGGAGGACGGCCAGGAAAAAATCAAGCTTTTGAATGAGCTGGCCTGGGTGGTGGGGGACGAGAATCCACAGTGGGCCCTGGCGCTGAGCCAAAGAGCGCACGAGCTGGCGGCCGGCAATAGTGGGAACCGCTATCCGGCGGCGGCGGCGAACAGCCTGTTGAACCTGGGCCGTTTCCACTACGAGTTGTCACGCCTCGACCGCGCCCAGGCCTGTCTGACACAGGCGCTTGCGATCTTGCCGGATCTGGACGAAGCGGCGCGGCAAGACCTGGAACCCAGGATAACCATGGGCCTGGGGATGGTGGGCTGGCGCCTTGGAGACTATGCCCAGGCGCTACAACGTTATCTGGCGGCGTTGTCGCTCTACCGGGCGGCGGACGATGCGCAGGGGACGAGCACCGTATTGAACAACCTGGGCATGGTCTACGGCGTCCTGGGAGAGTACGAACACGCGCTGGAAGTGTACCGGCAGGCGCTTGCCCTTTACGAGGCGCACGGGGAGGCGGACGGTCACGCCCTGGCCCTAAACAACATCGCCATGGTCTATTTGCAGGCCGATGATTTTGAGCGGGCCTTGCAGAATGGGTGTGAGGCCCTGGAGATGGCGCGAGAGCTGGAAAATCGCGCGGTGCAGGTGCACGCGTTGGACACGGTCGGCGCCGCTTATCTGGGGTTGGAGCAATTACAGGAGGCGCTGGGACACTTCCAGGCTGGCGTGAGGTTGGCGCGCGAACTGGGCAACCGGCACGATGAACTGGCGGCACTCATTCACGTGGGCCAGGCGTTAATGCAGCAGGGGAAAAGCAGTAAGGCGGAAGGCGTGTTGCAAGGGGCCCTGGGCCTGGCCCAAGAACTGGCGGACCAGGTGCACGTGCGCGACTGTCACCGCGAATTGGCCAACCTGTATCGGGTAGCGGGTGATTTTGAGCGCGCGCTTGTCCATTACGAGCAATTTCATAAGGCGGACCGCACTATTTATAGCGAGCGCGCGGACATGCGTTACCGGACGCTGCAGGTGGTGCACGAGACGGAAACGGCACGGCAGCAGGCGGAAATTATGCAGTTGCGCAATGTGGAACTGGAGCGGGAAATTGAAGAGCGCCGCGAGGCGGAGCGCGCCCTGCGGCGCAGCGAGGCCCGGTTTCGACAACTGTTGGAGGAGCTGCCCATCGCCGTGCACGCTTACGATCCGGACGGCACGCTGCGCCACGTGAACCGCACCTGGTGCGAGATGTGGAACGTGGCTGCGGAAAGGATGGTGGGGCGCTTCAATTTGCTGCGGTCGCCTTTCTTGAACAGGCTTGGCGCGCGGGAGCCGGTCGAGCGCGCCTTTACCGGCGACGTTGTGGACCTTGTGGAGCTGGCGATAGATGGCGACGACCTGGGCAGCGGCGGCGGACCGCGCTGGCTGCGAAGTCACGCTTATCCCTTGTTTTACGAGAACGGCGAGCTGCGTTACGTAGTGATCCTGACCGAAGATGTGACGGAGCAGCGCGAGGCGCAGGAGGCGCTGCGCCGGGCGCAGAAGATTGAAAGCCTGGGCACACTGGCCGGCGGCGTGGCGCACGACTTCAATAATCTGCTGGTGGCAATTCTGGGCCAGACGTCGCTGGCTGCTGCCCGTCTGTCGGGCGACGACACGGCGCTGGTCCATGTGGAAAAAGCGATGAGCGCCGCGGAGCAGGTGGCGGATCTGACCAACCAGATGCTGGCTTACTCCGGTCGCGGCCATTTTTCTGTGCAGCTGCTAGATCTGAACGAGCTGATTGAGAAGAACGCCTCCCTCTGCCGGGCAGCCGTTTCCCGCAATGTGCAGCTTGAGATGCAGCTGGCTCCGGATCTACCGGCCATCGAAGTGGACGCCAGCCAGGTGCAGCAACTGTTGCTAAACCTGGTGCGCAACGGCGCAGAGGCTTACGATGAACAGGGCGGCCCCGTCGTGGTGCGCACGGCGCTGAAGGAGTTGGACGACGGCGTGTCGCGGTACTCGCAATACACCGGCGTCCCCCTGGAGCCCGGCGACTACGTGCAGCTGATTGTTAGTGATGATGGTGCAGGTATCGCCCCGGAGGCGCTGCCGCACGTATTCGATCCCTTTTTCAGCAGCCGTGAAGACGGGCGTGGGCTGGGATTGGCCGCGGTATTGGGCATCGTGCGCGGCCATCGGGGCGGCCTGGATGTGCGCAGCGAGGAGGGGCGAGGGACGACGGTGGAGATTCTATGGCCCGCGCATCATAAGGAGACGACGGCCAGCAATGGCCGCCAACAATCCGACGCGGGGGGGAGCGTATTGGTCATCGACGACGAGGAACTGGTGCGCGATGCGGTGGTGGACATCCTGACGCTGGAGAATATCGAGGTGATCGCCGCTGAAGATGGTTATTCAGGCGTGGAAGCGTATCTTGAGCATACCGAGGAGATTGGGCTGGTGTTGCTCGATCTATCCATGCCGGGCATCAATGGCGAGGAAACATTTCGCCGCCTGCGCCAGATTGATCCACACGTGCGCGTCTTGCTCTCTTCGGGCTATAGCGCAGAGGATGTGGGACAGCGTTTCGACGAGGAGGCTCCGGTCGGTTTTCTGCAGAAGCCGTATAGCGTGGGAGCGTTGTTGGAGGCGGTGAAGGACCACCTGTAAGCAGGGGGTAAGCCACCCCCATACGTGGTAAAATGTGGGCGCGCCGCCAGAGCGTTGGCGCGGAGCGGTGCAAGCGGGCGCAGGAAAGCGGCTGCTGTGCTGCCTGGATATCAATTGCCGCCACTTCAGGAGGGAGTAAGCCCATGACTCATTTTGACGCCAATCGCCTCGATCCGGACGTCGAGGCGCGCATTGACCAGTTGCTGGAGCAGATGACGCTGGCGGAGCAGATCGGCCAGATGGTGCAGATCCACGTGCACGAGGGCAACATGGAGGAGAGCCTGGCGCGCATTAGCCGCGGCGACGTGGGCTCGGTGCTCAACTATTACGGCGCGGCGAAGCTGAACCGGCTGCAGCGGGAGGCCGTCGAAGGCTCGCGGCTGGGGATCCCCTTGCTCTTTGGCAACGACGTGATCCACGGCTACCGTACCATTTTCCCCATCCCTCTGGCGCTCTCCTGCAGTTGGGACGAGGCGCTGGTGGAGGAGATGGCGCGGCTGGCGGCGGTGGAGGCCACGGCTGACGGCACGTCCTGGACCTTTGCGCCGATGGTGGACGTGGCCCGCGACCCGCGCTGGGGGCGCATTGCCGAAGGGGCGGGCGAAGACCCGTTCCTGGGCGCCGCGCTGGCGCGGGCGCAGGTGCGCGGTTTCCAGGCCGACGACCTGCCCACGGGCCGCCGCCTGCTGTCCTGCCCCAAGCATTTTGCGGCCTATGGCGCGGCGGAGGGCGGCAAGGATTACAACACGGTGGACGTCTCCGTGCGCCGCCTGCGCGACGTCTATCTGCCGCCGTTTCGGGCCGCCCTGGACGCCGGCGCGGGGACGGTGATGAGCGCCTTCAACGAAATTGCCGGCGTACCCTGCACGGCCAACTCTTTCCTGCTGCGCACCATTTTGCGTGATGAGTGGGGCTTTGACGGCTTTGTGCTCAGCGACTGGGACGCGGTGGGCGAGCTGCTGCCCCACGGTTACGCCGAGACTCTAAACGAAGCGGCGCGGCTGGCGATCTGGGCTGGCATTGATATGGACATGGCCTCCGGGGCGTTTGCGGCGCACCTGGCGGAACTGGTACAGGAGGAGCTTGTGCCGGAGGCGCTGGTGGAGGCGGCAGCGCGGCGTGTGTTACGCCAGAAGCTGCTGCTGGGCCTCTTTGAAGCGCCGTACGTGGACGAGGAGCGTGTGGAGCACTTTATCCTGACCCCCGCACACCGCGAGAAGGCGCTGGAGGCGGCGCAGAAGTCGATTGTGCTGCTGAAGAACGAGGGCAGCGTCCTGCCATTGGACGCCGGCGCGCAGCGCGTGGCGCTGATTGGCCCGCTGGCCGACGACCACCACGAGATCCTGGGCACGTGGCACCGCATCGGGCGCGACGAGGACACGGAGAGCGTGCTCGACGGCCTGCGCGCGGCCTGGCCCGAGGCGGAAATTGAGCACGTGCGCGGCTGCGGTTTGGCCGGGGACGAGATCCCGGAGCTGGACGCGGCCCTGGAAGCGGTGGCGCGCAGCGAGGTGGTGGTGCTGGTGCTGGGCGAGGGAGAAGCGATGAGCGGCGAGGCTCACTCCCGCGCTCACCTGGGCCTGCCGGGCGCGCAGCAGCGGTTGCTGGAAGCGGTGCACGCCGCGGCGCAGGACGAAGATAAGCCGCTGGTGGTGGTGCTGATGAGCGGTCGCCCGCTGGTCGTGCCCTGGGTGGCAGAACACGTACCGGCCATCGTACAGGCCTGGCACGGCGGCATCCGCGCCGGACGTGCCGTGGCCGACGTGCTGCTGGGCGCAGTGAGTCCTTCGGGCAAGCTGACGGCCACGTGGCCCCGCGCCGTGGGCCAGATTCCCATCTACTACGCGCACAAGAACACGGGTCGCCCCGCCAGCGGCCCCGGCGTGCGCCAGTTCGATGAGGCCTACCGCACGCGTTACATCGACGAGGCCAATGAGCCGCTGTTCCCCTTCGGCCACGGGCTAAGCTACACGACGTTTGCCTATGAGGACCTGCAGGTGGCGACGCCGCGCGTGGCGCTGGATGGCGAAGTGCAGGTTTCCGCGCTGGTGCGCAACACGGGCGAGCGCGCGGGCGAGGAGATCGTGCAGCTCTACGTGCGCGACGTGGTGGGCCAGGTGACGCGCCCCGTGCGCGAGCTCAAGGGCTTCCGGCGCGTGCGTCTGGCGCCGGGCGAGCAGCAGCGGGTGCACTTTACGCTGCCGGTGTCTTCTTTGGCTTTCCACGGTCAGGCGATGACCTACCGCGTGGAGCCAGGCGAGTTTCAGGTGTGGATCGGGCCGGATAGTGTGAGTGGGGTGCGGGGGGCATTTACGGTGGTGGGGGTGTGAGGGAGATTGGTTGATTGGAGATTGGAGATTTTGGCCGCTGATGGCGCGGTTGCGCTAGGCTGATGGACGCGGATTGTAGAACGATTTTTTCAAATCGTTCGCTT